>CACZIV010000026.1 GCA_902781305.1 Pseudoselenomonas ruminantium | reverse complement strand
ACGTGGCAGTGCGGTACGATTCAGCTCGATATGCTGATGCCGGAAAAATTCGACCTGACGTATGTGGGCGAAGACGGCGAAAAGCATCGTCCGGTTATGTTGCATCGCGTAGTTTACGGCTCCATTGAACGCTTTATCGGCATCCTCATTGAAAACTATGCCGGTGCCTTCCCGACTTGGCTGGCTCCGGTTCAGGTTCGCATCCTGCCGATTACGGACAAACATGCCGATTACGCTTACGAGCTCAAAAAGAAAATGTTTGACCTCGGCCTGCGTGTTGAAGTGGATGACCGCAATGAAAAGACGGGCTACAAGATTCGCGAAAGTCAGGTCAAGAAGACACCGTACACGCTGGTTGTCGGTGACCAGGAAATGGCTGACGGTACGGCAGCTGTTCGCAAACGCGGCGTGAAGGACAGCGAAGTAATGAAGGTAGACGACTTCATTAAATATGTTCAGAAAAAAATCGCCAGCAAGAGCGAAGAATTCTAATTTTGCTAACACCGGATGTTTCTATAGCATATACAAAGTTAAACCCTATGAGAGAAGACGGCGCAATACCATGCGCCGTCTTCTCTCATATATTGATTTTTTTAGATAAATATGATAATATAGAAACATAAAAAGGTGCTACCGGTTGATGGTTGCCCCAAGATAAGTAGCTATAGAATAACCGCTAAGTTTCTCAGGCTGGGCGGTTATTTCTGTTTATTCAAGTCTTTGCCAAGCGTATAGCCGAGGCTAAAGCAGGCGATGCCAAAGGCCAATAAGGCCATGGCAGACTCTAATGCCATAAGCATCCCTCCTCAGTACATATTTCCCTGTGGGATTTCTATGTCATCGAAGGGTCACAGTCCCTTCGGAGAAGGGCAACCGCCGACCGTTTAGGTAGCACCAGTAACAGTATATCATGTTTGCCTTCTGCTCACAACAGAAGGTTTTTTGTCATAACAGATTAATTCACTTTTTCAAAATCCGAAGCCGGATGCTTGCAGGTGGGGCAGATGAAATCTGCGGGGAGTTCATCGCCTTCGTATTCATACCCGCAAATCTTGCAGCGCCAGATGGTTTTGCCGGTTTTACTGGGGGCTGGTGCCTGTGGTTTTGGTTTGATGTTCTGGTGATAGTAGGTATAGGTTGCAGAGGGAGTACTGCTTAGAATGTCCATATCGGTGACGCTGGCGATAAAGAGACTGTGCGTGCCCAGGTCGATTTCCTGGGTGACATAGCCGGAGATATAGCCATTGGTTCCTTCGTTGATAATCAGTGCACCGCTGGCTGCCCGTTGTGTGGCGGTAAAGCCGGCAAATTTATCTACATCGCGTCCCGACTGGAAGCCAAAGCGCTTGAATAGTTCAAAAGTTGCATCCTGGCTGATAATGGAGGCGGTGAATTTTTTGCTGGCGGCAATCATATCGCGGGTATGATTCGTTTTGTTGACGGCAATGGAGATTTGATTGGGGTCAATGGCCACCTGGGTTACGGTATTGATGATGCAGCCGTTGTCCTTGCCATCCAGATTGGCGGTGAGGACGTAAAGTCCATAGGAAATGTTGAACAAGGTATTGGGATTCATAAGCTATCCTCCTCTGCGTAAATGAAAATTCAGATATATCTGCCATCTATTATACACGGTTTCGCAAAGGGCGTAAATATGTTATGATATAAGATATGTGTGAATCGTGAATGAGGTGTAAAATTTTGCAGTTAAAACGCTTGGAGGCTTATGGATTTAAGTCCTTTGCAGATAAAATAACCATAGATTTTGACCAAGGGATAACGGCCATTGTGGGGCCGAACGGCAGTGGCAAGAGTAACATCACCGATGCCATCCGCTGGGTGCTGGGGGAGCAGAATGTCCGCAACCTGCGCGGCACCAAGGCAGAGGATATCATCTTCACCGGTTCAGCCTCCCGCAAGGCTTTGGGCGTGGCCGAGGTTTCCCTGTTCTTTGCCAATGACGGCACCCTGCCGGTGGACTTCCGTGAAGTGGTTGTGACCCGCCGCCTTTATCGCAGTGGGGAAAGTGAGTTTTACATCAATCGTTCCCGCTGCCGGTTGAAGGATATCTATAATCTCTTTGCGGATACGGGGATCGGCCATGACGGCATGGGCATTATCGGTCAGAACCGCATTGACGATATCTTAAACAGCCGCCCTGAAGACCGCAGGGCCTTCTTTGAGGAAACGGCAGGGATTACGAAGTACCGCAACCGTAAGCGCGAGTCAGTTAGAAAGCTCACGGATACGGAAAACAACCTCGTGCGCGTGCAGGATATCATTCACGAGATTGAAAACCAGCTTGAACCCTTGGCCCGCCACGCGGAAAAGACGCGGATTTACAATGGTTTGCAGGAAGAATTCCGGCGCTGTAAGCTCAGCAAACTGGCTAATGATTATGCACAGGAAGCAGCCAAGAAGCAGGAAAACGATGAAAAGCTGGCTGCTTTGCGCGATGAGGCCGTGGGGGCCGATACGCTGGTGCAGGCGGTGGCAGCAGAGAAAGAGCGGCTCAATAAGGAAATCATTGATTTGGAGCGGGCCTTGCAGGAGCAGGCGGAAAAAAATGAAGCCCTGCGCCAAAAGATGGAAGGCGCTGCTCAGGAACTGGCGAAACTGCACGAGCGCCAGGACCAGAGCGATGGTGCCCGCCAAAAGATTTTGGACCGGCGGCAGGAACTCAACCATGAGATTGCCAATGCTGTAGCCGATATTGCCCGTCTTATGGAACAAGCCAACCATCATAAGCAGGATTTGGCGTTATTGGATGAACTCTTGCAGACGGAACGGGCCAAGGAAAAGAAACTGGCCAAGCGGATTCACGAAGAAGAGGACAAGGTTCGTGCCTTGCAAAAAAGCCGTGAGGAACAGCAAACCATCTGGAATGCCAAACAGCAGGAATATGCTTTGGCGGAGCGGGATTTGCAAAACGGCACGGATGGGCAGGAAGACCGGGAACGCGAGCTCGAACAGGCCAAGGATAAATTGGCTGAATTAGAGGATTTGCAGGATAAACTTGCCGCTCAGTTACAGCGTGAGAAAGACAAGATTCAACAGCTGCAGGCGCAAAGTCAGGCGGCAGCTGTTGAAAAAACGGCTGCGGTAAATGCGCAGCAACAGGCAGTCCGTCAGTTAAACGACTGCATCCAACAGCTAAAGAGCGGGGAGAGCAAACTGCAATTCCTGCAGAAGATGCAGCAGGCCTATGAAGGCTTCGGCAAAGCGGTCAAGGCGGTGCTCAAGGCGCAGGAAAGCTGGCGCAGCGGTGTGGCCGGTGCCGTGGCGGAACTCATCGATGTGCCGAAGGATTACATTACGGCGATTGAAGTGGCCTTGGGCGGCAATCTGCAAAATGTGGTCACGCAGGACACGGATACGGCTAAAGCGGCTATCGCTTATCTGAAGCGGGAACGGCAGGGTCGTGTTACATTCCTGCCCTTGTCTACTTTGGTGGTTCGTCAGCCGCAGACCATTAAGGAGGGCCGTGCTGATGGTGTTATCGGCTGGGCTAATGGCTTGGTCAAAGTCGATAACACGTATCAAAAGGCTGTGGATTTTCTCTTGTCGAGAACGCTGGTTGTCGATAACCTCGACAATGCGTTGAAGATTGCCAAAAATCATGAGCAGCGATTGCGGATTGTCACCTTGTCCGGGGAACTTTTAAATCCTGGTGGTTCATTGTCCGGTGGCAGCCGTCAGCATGCGGAGGCCAGTTTCCTGAACCGCAGTGGCGAAATTGACGAATTGAAGGCGAAACTGGGTGAACTTAACGCCAAACAGCAGGAGCTGACCAGCAGCCGACAGGATAGGGAAAAGGCTGTAGCAGAGGCTGAGGCCAAGCAGCAGGAATTGCAGCATGCTTTGCAGGAGGCCCATATTCGCCGGGCAGAGCTAAGTACCAATCTGGAGCGCCTGGCGGAGAATCTGACCGAGCAAAACAGTCTGATTGTTGATTTGGAACAGGCGATGGAGGCAATGGAAAAATCCTTTGCCAAATTGCAGGAGAAGAAGGTCTTTGCCAAACGGTCTGCAGCTGCTGCGGAGGCAAAGTACAAGGAATTGGCACAAGAAGAAGAACGCATCCGCAGCGCTATGGCCGATATCGAGCAGGATGCAGATGCCTTGGCGCAGTTTATCCATGAACGGGAAGTCAAGCGGGCAACCTTGGAACAGGAGGCTATGGGCAATCGGCAGTTTTTGGAACTTCGTCAGCAGGCCAAAGCCAATAGCGAAAATGCTCTGCGGGACAATGAACGGGAAGAACGGGATTTGGACAGCAGCCTATCCGACAGCGTGGACCGGCTGAAGGTGCTGGAGGGCCAGCAGCGGGCCTGGCAGGATGTCTATGACGAAGGTCAGGTCAAGCATGGCGATATTTACAAAGAGCGCATGGACAAATTGGAAGCCAGCCAGGCGGCGGATAAGAAAGCTCATGAGGCCGCCCAAAAGCGCAACCGCCTGCAAGAAACAATCCAAAAGCATGAAGTGACGGATAATAAGCTGCAGATGCATTTGGAACAGTTGCAGGAGGAGATTTTGGCCGATTACGGTCTGACGCCGGAGCGGGCGGCTGAAGAGGCTATGGAAGGCGAACCGGCTGAAATCCGCAGTCAGATGCAGAGTCTGGAGCGCAAGTTAAAAGAACTGGGGCCGGTAAACCCCAACGCGCTGGAAGAATACGAGGAACTTTCCAAACGCCATGACTTTATGGCCAAGCAGGCAGGCGATTTGACCACAGCTAAGGAGGATTTGGAGCGCATCTTAGCGGATATGGACGAGGCCATGACCAAGCAGTTCAAGGAGGCCTTTGCACAGATTCAGGTGTATTTTGCCGATATCTTTATCCGCCTTTTTGGCGGCGGCAAAGCGGAATTGAAACTGCTGGATGAAGACGATGTGCTTAACTCCGGCGTGGATATCCTTGTGACTCTGCCGCAGAAGAAGCGGCAAAACCTTTCGGCGCTGTCCGGCGGTGAGCGTGCACTTACGGTTATCGCCCTGCTCTTTTCCTTCCTGCGCTATCGTCCGTCGCCGTTCTCGGTACTGGATGAAATTGATGCGCCGCTGGATGAGGCCAATGTGGTGCGCTTCGGTTCCTTCTTGAAGGAATTTGCGGATAACACCCAGTTTATCGTGGTTACCCATCGTAAAGGTACGATGGAAGCTGTGGATACCTTATACGGCGTCACGATTGAAGACGCTGGTGTATCGAAGATATTATCTGTAAAACTAGACGAAATTGAGGAGTAGTAGAACATGGGATTTTTTGACAAATTGAAAAAGGGTCTGAACAAGACCCGCGAAAATCTGACCAATAAGATTGAAAAGCTGGTTATCGGCTATGCCGATATCGATGATGAGTTCCTGGATGAACTCGAAGAAACCTTGATTATGGCTGATGTGGGCGTGCAGACCACGGAAAAGCTCATGACGGCTGTGCGCAAGGGCATTAAGAAAAAGGAAATCAACAGTCCGGAAGATTTGAAGCCCTTTTTGGAAAAGGAAATCGCCGAAATCCTGAACGCCGGTGAGGATACCACCTGCACGGCAGAAAACGGCCCGACGGTGCATCTGGTAATCGGTGTAAATGGTGCCGGCAAGACCACGACCATTGGCAAGCTGGCTGCCTATTATAAGGCACAGGGAAAAACGGTTATGTTGGCAGCTGCCGATACCTTCCGTGCGGCAGCTATTGACCAGCTCGAAGTCTGGGCGCAGCGCAGCGGTGCTCAGTTCATCAAGCATGAGGAAGGCTCTGACCCTGCGGCGGTAGCTTATGATGCTGTAAAGGCAGCTGTGGCCCGTAAAATTGATATTTTGCTTATCGATACCGCCGGCCGCCTGCAGAACAAGTCCAACCTTATGCAGGAACTGGAGAAAATCAACCGTGTCATTGGACGAGAAATCCCCGGTGCGCCCCATGAAACCCTGCTGGTGCTCGATGCCACCACGGGGCAGAATGCCATCAGTCAGGCAGAACTTTTCACCAAGGCAGCACCGATTTCCGGCGTGGTGCTGACCAAGTTGGACGGTACGGCCAAGGGCGGTGTGGTTATCGGCATCAAGAGTCAGCTTTCCATGCCGGTTAAGTGGATTGGCGTAGGCGAGGGCATTGAAGATTTGCGTCCTTTTGTGGCGGAAGACTTTGCCAAGGCACTCTTTGCCAAGGAATAAAAATCGTTTTAATCTGGAGCGGGAATATTGTTTAAGAATATTATGCACCATAGGGCATCATCTTGTAGTGATTGTGCCAAATTGTGTTGTACAAAAATCGAAGATTTTCGTGTCAAAATTGGCAATCTGACCATTTTTGAAGATGTGAGCCTGCATTTGCATTGCGGACAGCTGACGGCGCTGATTGGCCCTAACGGGGCGGGCAAGAGCACGCTCTTAAAGGCCATTTTGGGCGAGGTCGCGCACACGGGCAGCCTGCAGTATACAGCGGCTGACGGGCGGCGCAAGGGACAGCCGATTATCGGTTACGTTCCGCAGTACCTTCGCTTTGATGTCAGTGCGCCCATCAGCGTAATGGATATCTTTTTGGCTTGTCTGACCGAAAAGCCGGTCTGGCTGACTTCCGGCCGGAAAATGCGGCCTCGCATTCTGAAGAATCTTGCCCGGGTTCATGCTGAACATTTGATTGACCGACGCTTGGGGGCGTTATCGGGCGGTGAACTGCAGCGTGTACTGCTGGCGCTGGCGTTAGACCCTCTGCCGGATTTACTGCTTTTGGATGAACCGGTATCGGGCGTTGACCAAAATGGGCTGGAGCTCTTTTATGAGATTTTGGCGGAACTGCGGGAACAGGAGGATATGTCCATCCTGCTTATCTCCCATGATTTGAACATGGTCGCGCGCCATGCCGACCAGGTGGTCCTGCTGAATAAGGCGGTAGTTACCAGCGGTACGCCGGAAGAAGTCTTTGCCGATAAGCGGACAAGGCAGATATTTGGCCTGTTGACGGGGGAAAGCCAGGAAGAAACGCAGGGAGGTAATGCCTGATGAATGAAATTTACGCCCTGTTGGATATCCTGCTGCCCTTTGATTGGGCGCATTATACGTTTATGAAACACGCCTTTTTGGCCATCCTCTGCATTACGCCGTTATTCGGCCTGCTCAGTACGATGGTGGTTTCCAACCGCATGGCCTTTTTCTCGGATTCCTTAGGGCATGGAGCGTTTACCGGTATTGCCATTGGTGTACTGCTGGGAGCGGTATCGCCGTTATTATCGTTGATTGTTTTTTCGATTGCCTTTGCGGTGTTTATCACCTATATCAAGAACAAGAGTACGGCATCAACCGATACCATTATTGGCGTGTTTTCGTCAACCGCCATTGCTTTGGGCTTGATGATTATGAGCCAGGGGGGCGGCTTTAACAAGTTTTCCTCTTTCCTGATTGGTGATGTGCTCAGTATTACGGTGGAGGACTTGCAGGCACTTGTCTTTGTGGTACTGCTGGTTCTGGTTGGCTGGGCGGTGCTCTTTAACCGGCTGCTCGTGCTTTCTATTAATTCGGCCTTTGCCCGCAGCCGCGGCATCAGTACGTTTTGGGTGGAGAGCATGTTTGCCGCCATGCTGGCGGTGGTGGTTTCCATCAGTATTCAGTGGGTGGGGATTCTGATTATCAACGCTCTGCTGGTGCTGCCAGCCGCTGCCGCCCGCAATGTCACCAATAATGTCAAGAGCTATCAGTTGTTATCCGTGGCCATTGCCCTGACAGCGGGCATAGCCGGACTTTTGCTGGCCTATTATTTCAATATGGCGGCCGGGGCAACCATTGTGGTCCTGTCGGCGATTATTTTCTTTGTGACCTTGCTCTTAAAATCGCGTTTTGTCCGTTAACGGGCATAAAAAAGGCGATGTGGCAGAGCCACATCGCTTGCAGAAGGGGAACGCTTGCGTCTTTGCTGGTCTAACTGCATAAAGGGGGAGACCAGCACAAAACGCACGTTGATTGGTAACCTAGGTATATTATTCGCGTTGTATGCGCAAAAATCCTTTTTTATTAAAAATTTTGTTTGAGGAGGCATATTTTATGAAACTGGCAATTTTGGGAACCGGCTTTATTGTTCATGAGGGCGCTCTGCCTGCCTTGCAGAGTGTGCCAGAGATTGAAGTGACGGCGATATTTGCCCGCCCGCACAGCAAGGAAAAGGCGGATGCCTTGGCCGTAAAATATGCTATTCCTCAGGTTTATACGGACTATGATGAACTGTTATCTAGTACAGATGTTGATTTTGTCTATGTGGGGCTGACCAATAGCGTCCACTATGAATATGCCAAAAAAGCTCTTATGGCTGGCAAGCATATCATCATGGAGAAACCGTTTGCCTCTACGGTGGCTGAGGTGGAAGAGCTGTGTGCTTTGGCGCTTGCCCGTCATCTGTATATGTTTGAGGCGGTAACCCTTTTGCATACGCCGAATTTCCAGGCCATCCGGGAAACTTTGCCAAAACTGGGAAAAATAAAGGCCGTACAGGCAAATTATTCCCAGTATTCCAGCCGCTATGACAAGTATTTGGCCGGTGTGGTTCAGCCGGCCTTTGACCCGGAACTTTCCGGCGGGGCTTTGTATGACATCAATATTTATAACCTCAATCTGATTATTGGCTTATTTGGTGAACCGGAAGATGCTTCCTATATGCCGAATATTGGCTTTAACGGCATTGATACATCCGGAATACTCATGCTCCAATATCCGAGATTTACCGCGACAGCTTTGGGCGCAAAGGATTCGGAAAGCCCCTGTTTTGCCACCGTGCAGGGCGAGAAGGGCTGGCTGCGCACCATAGGTGCCCCAAATGAACTAAAAGCCTTTGAAGTATCCCTGCATGGCTCCCATACGATGACCCGCTATGAATTAAACCGCTATAGCCATCGTATGGTACATGAATTCCAGGCGTTTGCCAAAATGTATCAGGAGGGTGATTATGCCGGCATGGAAAACGGGCTTAACGTGTCCGTGGCGGTGATGAAGACCGCTGAAAAAGTGCGCAAAGCTGCAGGCATTGTGTTTGGCTGCGATAAGCAGTAAGAATTGGATAGAACTTTATATATGTAGAAAATTCATGCACTTCATCGTTAATTCCTTGGCATCGCCATCCTTGTGCTGGCATAGGTAATCCAATGTATAGACATAAAGGAATGAAGTAATGGGGACGAAGCGGCGACCCTTGTGAAAATTGCCCCAAAGCAGCAGCTTTTGGTAGATTTTTTCCATATCTTCAAGCGTGAGGTTGTGTTTTTTTACGATACGGCGCAGTTTATAATCCTGCTGGCAGAAAGCATAGATTTCTGCCAGCAGTTCTTTATTTTGCAGGTCATCGCGGTATTTTTCAATCAGGCGGCTGTTGGCATTGGAACGGCGCAAGGAGTGGCGCATCTCCAATAGGAAAATGATGGATAGCAGTGCTATCAGCAGGATTAAAACGTAATTCATGGCAAACACCTCGTTAATTTTTCTCAATGCTAGTTTAGCACAGCTCAGGGCAAAATACGAGAGTTTGACAATTCGAAAGAAAACTGTTATGATTACAGACATCTCATTTTCTGTGGGAGGAAAGTGAGTCGGGATATTAAGTATAATTTTTTTTCTGTAAGGTTTTTGGGATTAGAAGGAGAGTTTTGACAATGAAAAATCTTGAATGGTGCGATTTGGCTGAGCGTTTCTATGCCTTTAAGACGGTTGCTGACCGTCTGGGCTTCTATGTGCCGGAGACTGCCGGCATGGAAGAAAGCCTTTATAAGTGCCGTCCTTTCGTAGCTGATGCAGAAGTGGCTGGTAAGATTCGTACGTTGGATGAAGGCAAAGCACTTCATTTCGATTTCAGCGAAATGGCGGATGACCAGTTGCCGGTTTACGATGAAAACGACGAACTGGCACACGCTTAATTCATTTTTCGTTTAGCTTTACTATGGATAAGGCGCGCAATGTGTGGTATAATTCATACGTTGCGTGCCTTTTCTATACAGGCAGTGCGGCAGATTATTTGGAGTACGGAAATGTACTCGTCATATATAGGCGGTGTTTCTCATTAGTAAGCAGGAAGTAACAACGGAAAATAAATCCAGTAAGGGAGAGTCCTTCCTTAAAGGAACCTTTATCCTGACCGTGGCTGGCTTTGTGGTCAAGGTCATCGGTTCGTTGAACTGGATTTTTGTTTCCCGAATCTTAGGCGGTGAAGGTATCGGTCTTTACCAGATGGCCTTTCCTATCTATTTCTTTGCCATGACGGTCTCTCAGGCTGGTGTGCCAGTGGCTATCTCCATCATCACGGCGGAACGTGTGGCCTTGAAAGATATTTATGGCGCTAAGCGGGTATTCCATATTTCCATGGCGTTGATGCTCGTAACGGGCCTCTTTTTCTCGTTTATGACCTATTTTGCGGCGGACTGGCTCATTGAATGGCAGTTTGTCCGCGATGCCCGTGCGTATAAGTCCATTGTCGTGCTGGCGCCTACGGTGTTTTTCGTCACCTTTTTGGCCAGCTCCCGCGGTTATTTGCAGGGCTGGCAGCGGATGACGCCGACGGCGGTTTCGCAGATTGTGGAGCAGATTTTCCGGGTCATCACCATGATTCTTCTGGCTGAGCTCTTGCTCCCCTGGGGGCTTGATTATGCATCTGCCGGTGCATCTTTAGGTGCCTTGGCTGGTGCTGTTACCGGGCTTATGGTACTTGTGTACTTCCATTGGAAATTGGAAAAGGATATCGAACGGGATTATGGGCATGACTTGCAGCCCCTGCCGGGGACGGAAGCTGAGCCTGCCTGGTCGATTATCAAGCGGATTTTCAAGCTTTCCCTGCCGGTGTCGGCGGCCAGCATTATGCTGCCAGTCGTGTCCAATCTGGATTTGATGATTGTGCCGCAGCGCTTGGAAGTAGCCGGCTATAGTGTCAATGAGGCAACAGAGCTTTTCGGTTATCTGACCGGTATGGCGGTGCCTTTGGTAAACTTATCCTGCATCATTACGGCATCCATGGCCATGAGCATTGTGCCAGCTATTTCTGAGGCCAGAGCATTGAAGGATATGAAGCGTGTATATAATCAGACGGCAGCGTCTGTGCGTATCTCCAACTTCGTCTGCTTCCCAGCCTTTGTCATCGTCTTTGTGCTGGCTACTCCCATTGCGTCGCTTATCTACAATGCACCGGGTGCTGGTCCTGCGGTAATGATTTCGGCAGTCAGCATTATCCTTTTGGGACTTCATCAGGTGTCTACGGGCATTTTGCAGGGCCTGGGGCATCCGACTATTCCGATGGTGAATATGATTTTGGCAGCTGTGGCCAAAGTTATATTGAACTGGGAACTTACGGCTATTCCCTGGCTGGGCATCATGGGTGCTGCCTGGGCGACGGCAGCGGATATGGGCGTGGCCGCCATTATCAATCTGATTTTTATCTACAAGTTCATTGGTTACCGCATGGAAATCCCGCAGCTGCTTAAAACGATTGTAGCCTCTGCGATTATGGCCGCAGCCGTGTATTTCTTCTATGATTTCACCATGGCCTGGTGGCAGATGGGGGCTGTTTCTACTTTTGGTGCAGTCTTCTTTGGTTGTGCTGTGTACATCGCAGTTATGCTCGTAATCGGTGGCCTTAAAGAGGACGATTTGGAGCGTATGCCTATGATTGGCCGCATAGGAATCAAATTCCTGCGGAAAATAGGCGTTTTCAAGGCGGAGGAAAAACAGGAGGCGTAAACTTTGCAGAAGCTGGTGCTGTTTTATAACCCGGTATCGGGACATGCAGCCTTTAAGAATAAGCTAGATTGGATTGTAGAAGCTTTTCAGCGGCGGGGAATGTTGTTGATTCTCTACCGCACAAAAAAAGAGGGCAATGAAGATTTTGTAGATTTTTTGCGGGAAGTAAAGCCGGATGGCGTTTTGGCTGCCGGTGGAGATGGCACTGTACATGAATGCGTCAATCTGCTGGTAAAAAATCACTTGGATTTACCTTTGGGGATTATCGGCAGTGGGACTTCGAATGATTTTGCTACATATCTCAAGATAAATGAGGATATGGAAGCCTATTTTGATAAGATTGCGGCAGGAAGTATCCGGCGCATGGATGTCGGCAGGGTTGGTGACAAATACTTCATCAATGTTGCCAGCGCCGGCATGATGACCTGTATTGCCCATGAAGTGGACAGACGCCTGAAAAATGCTCTGGGCAAGATGGCATACTATCTTAAAGGCTTAGGGGAAATTCCTAAGTTCCGGGCTGTACCGCTGACCATCACTGCGGATGGTGTAAAATATGAGTTGGAAGCCTTCCTCTTTGTGGTAATCAATAGCGGTGTTGTCGGTAGCATGAAAAATGTGGCCAAAGATATTGCCGTGGATGATGGTATGCTGGATTTGTTGGCGATAAAAAAATGCAGTATTCCTCAGCTCATGTCAATTACAGCTGACTTGGTGGCAGGGCGTCCGGTGGCGGAAAAAGATGGTGTACTGCATTTGCAGGCTAAGACTTTCCAGGTTGCTGCAGTAGAGAACATGCAAAGCGATTTGGATGGGGAAGTGGGACCGATGTTGCCGTTGACTATTGAAACGATTCCACAGGCAATAGCGGTTTATTGTTAAATTAGCAGGATAAATACTGGCAGATTTCTGAAAAATAGTGTACAATAAAGGTGTTGCGATTTTTCGTGAAATTTTTATATGTGTGGAGGGGAAAAATCCATGAAAAAATTTGTTCAAATGTTGCTGACTGTATGCATGATTGTGCTTAGCGCTCAGGTAGCCTTTGCTAATGCTGACAAGGTAACCATTCAGGAAGGTGCCGATATTACGACTGTAAAGCGTATCGCTATAGCTGCGCCGCTGTACACGCCGGTTGATGAAAAAGCTCCGAACAAGGAAATGCTGACGCAGATTGTGGCAGATGCAAGCCGCGTATCCCGCAGCTATGTCATTTCTTATGATGCTGTAGCAGAAGGGATTAAAACTGCTACTAATGTTGATATCAAGTCCCTTGATCGTCGTCAGGCTGCCAAGGTGTACAAGGAAAACGCAGCTAATTATGCCGATGCTTATGTTGTACTGACCGTGGCAAACAACAGCCGTACGACCTTCTTCTTTGATGTGTTCAAAGCTGGTACCAATGAACTTCTTTACACGTATGAGATTCGTGCCAACAGAAGCGAAGGGGATACGGTAACTACGTTTAACAACCTTTGCGAACAGTTCTACAAACATTTGGATCGTTCTGCAGAAGAACAGATTAAAGCCAATAGCAAAAAGAAGTAAGCAAACAGGAGACAGCCTCCCGGGAACGGGAGGACTGTCTCCTTTGCTATATGTCTATTTCGTTGTTTTTTCCAGATAAATCGGTTTTATCTTGGCTGATTCTGCCGTGGATTCATCAATATAACCACATCTAGTCATGGCATCTATGACGATAATCTGGCGTTTTTTCGCCAGCATGAAGTCTACATATGGTGAGTAGAGGGAAGGCGCATTGGGAGTGCCGGCCAGCATGGCAGCTTCCGGCAGTTTCAGCTCGTTGGGCTTTTTGCCAAAATATCCCTGTGCAGCCGGGCCTATGCCATAGAAATTCGACCCATAATAAATGGTGTTGAGGTATAGTTCCAGGATTTCACTTTTGCTGTAATTGGCCTCCATATCGAGCGAAAGCAATAGTTCTTCGGCTTTGCGGCCAAAGGATTGCTCGTGGGAAAGAAAGAGATTCTTGACCAGCTGCTGGGTGATGGTGCTGGCACCTTCGGTGACTTCACCATACTGGAGGTTGACGAGTGTGGCGCGCATGATGCCTTGCACGTCGAACCCATAATGGCTGTAAAAACGGTTATCTTCGATGGCAATAATGGCGTTTTGCATATCTTCAGGAATATCCCGGAGCTTTATATAGTGCTCTCTATCAATGCGGGCATTAACGGCCCGCTTGAGGAAGAGTATGCGGCTGAACCGGTCGATGGTGGAGATTTCTTTTTGTGTATCTGTCTGCTGGTTGGCAGGCAGGACCGATTCTGGTTTCGGCAGAAAATCGCCTACATTCTGCCAGGTGCGGGGAGAAAAAAAGGAAGTGCCGCCCGCAAAGAAGAAGGCGATAAAAAATATCAGAACCAAAAGGAAGATAAATCGGAATAATTTTCGGTAAATTCGCCTTTTTTTATGTTTTTTCATAATAAACTCCTATCCATAAAAAACTTATTATAGTATAACGCCAATGTTCAGGTTTTGCCAGCGGCAAAATATTTCTCAGGTGTACTATCACATGTTTTTTTATAAATAGGGGTTGCAATTTTATGCAGGATTGATGTATAATTATAAACATAGTTTACAAGGTACAGTTGAAATGACAACATGGATGGAAAATAAATCCGTGTTGACAGGTCAAAATGGTACCGAGGGAGGAATCTCAATGAAGGTCAGCGTTATTGGGGCTACCGGTTACGCCGGAGCCGAATTATTGCGGCTGCTCTATCAGCATCCGCAGGCCGAAGTAGTGCATATAACTTCGGAAAGCCATACCGGCAAAAAGATTGCCACGCTTTATCCACATCTGCGCGGGCTCTATGATATGGAGCTGGAGAGCATGAAGGATATCGAGCGTATCGGCAAGGACAGCGATTTTGTCTTTATCGGTCTGCCTCATGGCCACGCCATGGAAGTGGGGCGCGCACTTGCGGGGATGCCGGTGCGCATTATCGACCTGGGCGCTGACTATCGTTTTAGCGACACAACGGTGTATGAAGCCTGGTACCATGTACCGCATACCCATCAGGATGCTGAACGGGTATATGGGCTGGCTGAATTATATCGGGAGCAGATAAAGGGTGCCAAGATTATCGGCAACGCCGGCTGCTTTACTACTGCAAGCATTTTGGCACTCGCGCCATTGGCCAAGCAGCATCTTATCGATGTGAATACGATTATCGTCGATGCCAAGTCTGGTGTATCCGGGGCAGGGCGCGGTGCCAAGCAGGCCAATCATTTCCCGGAGCTTTACGATAACTTCCGGGCTTACAATGTGGCCAAGCACCGACATACGCCGGAGATTGAACAGGCACTGGCCGATATTTCGGGGGAAAAGGTTCTACTGAACTTCACGCCGCATCTCGTGCCGATGTCGCGGGGGATTCTTTCCACCTGCTACGCTAACCTCAAGGAGGGCGTAACTGCGGATTTGGTCAGTGCCGCTTTTGCAAAGCTCTATGGCAAGGAATACTTTATCCGCTTATTGGGCGAAGGGGCATATCCTTCCACCAAGGAAGTGCGCGGCTCCAACTTCTGCGATATCGCCTGGCATGTGGATGAACGCACAGGCCGCGTGATTGTGCTCTCGGCCATTGACAATCTCGTGAAGGGCGCTGCCGGGCAGGCGGTACAGAATTTCAATATCGCCTGCGGCTTTGAAGAACGTATGGGTCTCGATTTCGTACCCCTTTATCCCTAATAAAAACAAAAAACAACTCTGAGGAGGAAACTATATGTTTAGTGATGTACATAAAAAAGCCGGGGTTACTTACCCGCAGGGCTTTCAGGCTGCCGGTGTCAAGGCAGGTATAAAGAAAAGCGGCAATCTCGATGTTGCCGTAATCTATACGGAACAGGAAGCGGCAGTAGCTGGTACCTTTACCCAGAATGCGGTAGCATCGGCTCCGGTACGCGCGTCGAAAAAAGTTGTAGCTACGGGCATGGCACATGCCATTACGGCTAATGCCGGCTGTGCTAATGCCTGCACGGGTGAGCAGGGCGAAAAAGATGCTGCGGCTATGCAGGATATCACGGCAACGGCTTTGGGCTGCAAGGCAGATGATGTAGTGGTTGCATCCACCGGCGTTATCGGCGTGAACCTGCCCATGGACACGATGGAAGATGGCATCAAGCAGGCGGTTAAAGAATTGTCCACCGAAGGCAGTGAGAACGCCGGCAAGGCCATCATCACCACGGATACCTATTCCAAGTCCTGCGCTACGGAAATCACGCTCGGCGGCAAGGAAGTACGTTTCGGTGCTATCGCCAAGGGCTCGGGTATGATTCAGCCCAATATGGCAACCATGCTCTGCTTTATCACGACGGATGCGGCTATTGACAGCAAGCTCCTGCAGAAGGCCTTGTCGGAAATCGTTGAAGTTTCCTTCAATATGATTTCCATTGACGGCGATATGAGCACCAATGATATGGTTATCGTACTGGCTAACGGTGCCGCAGGCAATGCGAAAATCACCGAGGAAAATGAAGATTACAAGCTCTTTAAGGCCACGCTGCAGAACATCTGCCAGGAACTGTCCAAGAAGATTGCGGCTGACGGTGAAGGCGCTACCAAGTTCCTGACCATTTCCGTAACGGGGGCAAGAAATTTTGCCGAAGCCAAGACCATTGGCATGAGTGTTGCCAAGAGTCCGCTTGTAAAGACGGCGTTCTTCGGTGAAGACCCCAACTGGGGCCGCGTAATCTGTGCCGTAGGCTATGCCGGTGTACCGATGGACCCGAATAAGACTGTGGTGAAGTTCGGCGGCATTCCTGTCTATGCAAATGGCGTAGGTGCTGACTATGATGAAGCAGAACTGCGGAAGGTCATGGAGGCCCATGATATCGTTATCGGTATTGATATGGGTGAAGGCGATGCCAAAGCCGATATTTGGAGCTGTGACTTCTCCTATGAATACGTGAAGATTAATGGGGAATACCACACCTAAGGAGGCAGGCTGATGTTTACAGCAGAAGACAAAGCCGCCATTTTGGTGGAGGCCCTGCCTTATATCCAGCAGTTCTACGGCAAGACCATTGTCATTAAATACGGCGGCAATGCCATGATTAACGATGACCTCAAAGAAAAGGTCATGCAGGATATCGCCTTGATGAAATATGTCGGCATCCGTCCCGTCATCGTTCATGGCGGCGGCCCGGATATCACGGGATTCCTCAAAAAAGTCGGCAAGGAATCGGATTTTGTGGCAGGGCTTAGAGTCACCGATGAAGAAACCATTGAGATTGCGGAAATGGTGCTCGACGGCAAGGTCAATTCAGAGATTGTCAATCTCCTGAACCGCCGCGGCGTAAGGGCTGTGGGGCTCAGCGGTAAGGATGCAGGGCTGATTAAGGCCCGCAAGAAACTGGCCACGGTTTATGAAGGCGAGGACACCAAAAAGGTGGATATCGGCTATGTCGGCGAAGTGGAGCAGGTGGACACAGGTATATTGGAAGACCTGCTGAAACAGGGCTATGTGCCCATTATCGCGCCCATTGGTGTAGGCGATAACGGCGAGAGTTACAACATCAACGCCGATTATGTGGCGGCAGAAATTGCCGGTGCCTTGCAGGCAGAAAAACTGCTGCTTTTGACGGATATCGAGGGGATTTACAAGGACTTCAATGACAAGTCAAGTTTCATCTCCACCTTGCATCTGCCTGAGGCCAGGCAGTACATCAAAGAAGGCATTATCGCCGGGGGCATGATTCCCAAAGTGGAAGCCTGCCTGACGGCTTTGGAGCAGGGCGCAGGCAAGACCCATATCATTGACGGGCGGCTCGCACACTCCATTATCTTGGAAATCTTTACCTCCCGGGGCATTGGCACCCAGGTGGTGCGGTAAGGGGGCACAATATGCAGGAACAGGAAATTTTTGCGGAGGATCAGCAAAGTTATCTGCCGGTTTTTAATCGCTATAAAATCGTCCTTGACCACGGTGAAGGGGCCGAGGTTTGGGATATAAACGGCAAGAAATATCTGGACTTCTTGGGCGGCATTGCCGTAAATGTGCTGGGCCATAACAACAAGGCCTTGGTGCAGGCGGTGACGGAGCAGGCAGGAAAACTCATTCACTGCTCCAATCTCTACTACACCCAGCCGCAGGCTGATGCGGCGGCCAAACTGGTCAAGCTCAGCGGTTTGGATAAGGCGTTCTTCGCCAACTCCGGCGCGGAAGCCAACGAAGGGGCCATAAAGATTGCCCGCAAATATGGTTACAGCATCAATCCTGAAAAGACGGAAATCATTTCCGCCTGGGACAGCTTCCATGGCCGTACATTGGCTACGCTGACCGCCACGGGGCAGACGCATTACCATGAAGGTTTGGGACCGCTGCCCGCAGGTTTCACCTATGTGCATTACAATGACATTGCTGAACTTGCCAGCAAAATCAGCGACAAGACGGCGGCGGTAATGCTCGAAACCATTCAGGGCGAGGGCGGTGTGCATACACCGAATGCGGACTACCTCAAACAGGTCCGGGAACTCTGCGATGAGCATGGCGCCCTGCTGATTCTCGATGAAATACAGGCGGGCATCGGCCGCAGCGGCAAGTTCTTCGCCTATGAGAATTACGGCATCAAGCCGGATATCGTAACGCTGGCCAAAGGCTTAGCGGGCGGTGTGCCCATCGGCGCCTTTATCGTCACCGACAAGGTAGCGGCAGCCTTTAAGCCTGGCGACCATGGCACGACCTTTGGCGGCAATCCGCTGGCCTGTGCGGCAGCCAATGTGGTACTCGATACGGTACCAAAAGATGAATTTTTGAAAAATATTCAGGCTGTAGGCAAATATTTTAAGGATAAATTGCAGGAATTAGCGAAAAAATATCCAAACTTTATTGTAGATGTGCGTGGTGAGGGTCTGATTCTCGGCGCTGAACTTGCCGGTGCCGAACATGGCCGGGATATCGTCAATGACTGTCTGGCCAAAGGGCTGATTATCAACTGCACGGCGGGCAAGGTATTGCGCTTTATCCCGCCGCTCATCATCACCACAGCGCAGATTGATGAAGCATTTGCTGTAATGGACGAAGTTATCGGCAAATACGCCGAATAAGGGGGCTTTGGATGTTAAAAGGACGCGATATGTTGTCCATCCACGATTTATCCGTGGATGAAGTACAGGAGATTCTGGCGCTGGCCCATGAACTCAAGGCCAAGCAGAAGGCAGGAATCGAACATCATCTCTTAAAGGGCAAGACCCTGGGCATGATTTTTGAAAAGTCTTCCACGCGAACCAGAGTTTCGTTTGAAGTTGGCATGTACCAGCTCGGCGGGCAGGCACTGTTCCTCTCGAACCGTGATTTGCAGCTGGGACGCGGTGAACCCATTAAAGATACGGCACGCGTGCTGTCGCGCTATTTGGACGGCATTATGATTCGTACCTACGGTCATGACCGTGTGGAAGAACTGGCCAAATACGCCGATATTCCGGTCATCAATGCGCTGACGGATTTACTCCATCCTTGTCAGGTGCTCACCGACCTGCTGACCATTCAGGAGCATAAGGGCAAGAACCTCAAGGGCCTCAAAATGGCTTATGTGGGCGACGGCAACAATATGACCAACTCCTACATGTATGGCTGTGCCAAGGCCGGTATGACCTTTGTGGCTGCTACGCCGGCAGATTACAAGCCGGATGCCACGGTGACCAAGCAGGCAAAAGAAGATGCCAAACTCACGGGCGCCAGCATTGAGCTCGTAACTGACCCGGTGGAAGCCGTCAAGGGGGCTGATATCGTGGTTACGGATACCTGGGCCAGCATGGGACAGGAAGATGAGCACGATGCACGCAAGAAAATCTTCGCGCCCTATCAGGTCAACAAGGAGCTTATGACTCATGCGGACAAGCGGGCCATCGTAATGCACTGCCTGCCGGCTTACCGCGGTGAGGAAATCACCGAGGAAGTATTAGAGGCCAATGCCCATGTGATTTTTGACGAAGCAGAAAACCGCCTCCATACCCAAAAAGCCATTATGGCACTGACGATGGGCTAAGGCGAGTATAGATTTAGAAGTGGAAAGGAAGTTCTATTATGGCTAAACAGATTAAAAAAGTAGTTCTGGCTTACTCCGGTGGTCTCGATACCTCCGTTATCATTCCCTGGCTCAAGGAAAATTATGATGGCTGCGAAGTTATCGCCTGCTGCGCTGACGTAGGACAGGGCGATGAACTGGATGCCGTTCATGACAAGGCGCTGAAATCCGGTGCCTCCAAGGTTTATATCGCTGACCTCAAGGAAGAATTCCTCAAGGAATATGTATGGCCGACGCTCAAAGCTGGTGCTGTTTACGAAGATAAGTACCTGCTCGGTACGTCCTTTGCCCGTCCGATTATTGCCAAGAAGCTGGTGGAAATCGCTAAGCAGGAAGGCGCGGATGCTATTGCTCACGGCGCTACCGGCAAGGGCAATGACCAGGTTCGTTTCGAACTGACCGTTAAGGCTCTGGCTCCGAACATCACGCTGATTGCTCCGTGGCGTGAATGGGACCTCGATTCCCGTTCTGCCGAAATCGAATATGCCAAGAAGCATGATATCCCCATTGCTACGGATAACAAGACCTATTCCATGGATAGAAACATCTGGCATCTGTCCCATGAAGGTGCTGACCTTGAAGACCCGGCCAATGAACCGAAAGACAGCATGTTCCTGATTTCCAAAGCTCCGCAGGATGCTCCGGACAAACCGGAATATGTGACCATCGACTTTGAAAAGGGCGAACCGGTTGCTGTCAATGGTAAGAAACTCGGCGCTGTAGAACTGCTGACCGAACTCAACGAAATCGGTGCGCGCAATGGTGTGGGTATCGTAGATATTTGCGAAAACCGTCTGGTGGGCATGAAGTCCCGCGGCGTGTATGAGAATCCGGGCGGAGCACTGCTCTATTATGCACATCGTGAACTGGAATATCTCTGCCTTGACCGCAGCACCTATCATTACAAACAGCAGGTTGGCATCCGCTATGCTGAACTCGTCTATGATGGCATGTGGTTTTGCCAGCTGCGTGAAGCACTGGATGCTTTCGTCAACAGCACGCAGCAGACCGTTACCGGCCAGGTTAAGCTCAAACTCTACAAGGGCAATATCATTTCCGCTGGTTCCACGTCTCCGTATTCCCTCTACAGCCAGGAATTTGTAACCTTTGAACATGATGATGTGTACAACCAGGCTGATGCTACGGGCTTTATCAACCTGTTCGGCCTGCCGCTCAAAGTTCGCGCTCTGATGCAGGAGAAGACGGGTAAATGAGTGAGGCCATGTGGGGAGGCCGTTTCACCAAGACCGTAGATGAAATGGTCAACGAATTCCAGGCCTCCATAAACTTTGACAAACGCATGTATCACGAAGATATTGCCGGCTCCATTGCTCATGCCATCATGCTGGCCAAATGCGGCATTATCTCCGATGATGACTGCGGAGCCATTCTGCAGGGCTTAAAGGATATCGAAGCGCAGATTGAAGCCGGGGAGTTTGACTTCTCGGTGGATTTGGAAGATATCCACATGAATATCGAAAAGCGGCTGACCGAGGCCATTGGCGAAGCTGGCGGGCGGCTCCATACTGCCCGCAGCCGCAATGACCAGGTGGCACTCGATACCCACATGTACATCCGCCGTGAAGTGGTGGCTGTGCAGAAGGAAATCATCAATTTGCAGGAAGCCCTGCTCGAAACGGCAAAGAAAAATCAGGATGTGATTATGCCCGGTTACACGCATCTACAGCGGGCACAGCCGATTCTCTTTGCGCATCACCTGATGGCTTACTTCGGTATGCTTTCCCGTGACTATGCCCGGTTCAGCGGCGTTTACCAGCGGGCGGATATCATGCCGTTAGGCGCGGGCGCTCTTGCCGGAACCACCTTCCCGATTGACCGGGAACTCGTGGCCAAGCAGCTGAACTTCGAGCAGATTTACACGAACAGTCTGGATGCGGTCAGCGACCGTGACTACATCATGGAATTCCTGTCGGCAGCCAGCATTCTGATGGTACATCTTTCCCGTTTGTCGGAAGAAACCATCCTCTGGTGCAGCCGTGAGTTCTCCTTCGTGGAACTTGATGATGCCCATTGCACGGGCTCGTCCATGATGCCGCAGAAGAAGAACCCGGATGTTTCCGAACTCGTGCGCGGCAAGACGGGCCGGGTAATCGGCCACCTGATGGCTATGCTGACCACGGTCAAAGGTTTGCCGCTGGCCTATAACAAGGATTTGCAAGAGGATAAGGAAGGCATCTTTGACGCCATCGACACGGTGAAATTCAGTTTGGGTGTCTATGCCCAGCTGATTCGTGGCATGAAGGTCAAGAAAGATGTCATGCGCAAGGCCGTGGAGGAGGACTTCTCCAATGCGACTGACCTTGCCGATTATTTGGTAAAGAAGGGAATGCCCTTCCGTCAGGCACATGCAGTATCTGGTACGGCCGTGCACAAATGCATTGCCGAGGGCAAATATCTTGCCGATATGACCCTGCCGGAACTGCAGGAACTCTCGCCGCTCTTTGAGGCCGACATTGCCGAAGCCTTGAAGCCCGAGACCTGCGTCAACCAGCGCATTTCCTTGGGCGGTACGTCAACGGAGCAGGTAAAACTGCAGCTGACCGCCGCACAGGAGCTTATCGATGCTGAAAAAAAGACCAATACGAATTTGACCAGTCAACAGATTTGACCTGTCAACTTTGACCAGTCAAAATAGCGAAAAGCCTTGCAGAGGAAAGACAGTCTGCAAGGCTTTTTTGACATCTATGGTGATAAATTATACAATAAGTTTATATTGTTAAAGCAGGAGGAACGCCGGATGTTAGTTGGTGAAGAAAGAAATAAAGTAGACCAGATTTGGGATACATTTTGGACAGGTGGGCTGACCAATCCGCTTTTGGTTATCGAGCAGTTTACCTATTTGCTGTTTATTAAGCAGCTGGATGATATAGAGACAGAGAACGAAGCCAATGTGGCATTGTTGGGCTTTGAGAATGAGGAGAAAATCTTTGGCCCGGACCAACAGAATTATCGGTGGAGCAAGTTCAAGAACTTAGCGCCAGCTGTGCAGTTTCAGCTTATGCAGGAGGAGATTTTTCCTTTTATCAAGACGCTGCATCCAGATGATGATGCGTCCTATACCCGTTTTATGAAGGATGCGACATTCCAGATTTCCGCACCGGACAAACTGGCGAAAATCATTGAGGGAATAGACAAACTGGATTTGACGGAGCGGGACAGTAAGGGCGATTTGTATGAGTACATGCTGTCCAAGCTGGCATCCTCCAAAATCAACGGTCAGTTCCGCACGCCCCGCCATATCATCAAGATGATGGTGGAAATGGCAGCGCCGCAGCCTTCGGATATCATTGTAGACCCGGCTATGGGAACGGCAGGATTTTTGGTAGCCGCTGAAGAATTTGTTCGTGAAAATCACGGCGATATGCTCTTGGATGATGAACAGGCACAGCATTTTAATTCTGCGATGTTCCACGGTTTTGATACCGACCCCACCATGCTGCGCATTGGTACCATGAACATGATGCTTCACGGTGTAGAAAATCCTGGGATAGATTACAAGGACAGTCTTTCCAAGAATAATTCCGATAAGGAACTTTATACGCTTGTCCTGGCCAATCCTCCGTTTAAGGGTTCTTTGGACAGTGAAACGGTGGAGGAAAGTCTGCTGCGTGTCACCAAGACGAAGAAAACAGAACTGCTTTTCCTCGCGCTGTTCCTGCGCATCTTGAAATTGGGCGGCAGAGCAGCGGTTATCGTGCCGGATGGCGTGCTCTTTGGTTCTTCCAAGGCACATCAGGCGTTGCGCAAGGAAATTGTGGATAACAATAAATTGACGGCAGTAATCTCCATGCCCAGCGGGGTGTTCAAACCTTATGCAGGTGTGTCAACGGCAATACTTTTCTTTACCAAGACAAATGCTGGCGGTACGGACAAGGTTTGGTTCTACGACATGCAGGCCGATGGTTACAGCCTTGACGATAAGCGGCAGGAGATTGAGGACAACGATATTCCTGACATTATCGCCCGCTTCAAGAATCTGGAACAGGAAGTAGGCCGCAAACGCACGGAGCAGAGTTTCTTTGTGCCAGTGGAGGAAATCCGGCAGAATGGATATGATTTGTCCATCAATAAGTATAAGGAAATTGAGTATGTGCCGGTGGAATATCCAAGTACGTTGGAATTGATGACAAAACTGGATGAACTCAATATGGAAATAAGCAGTGATATGGAGAAGTTGCGGGAAATGCTCGGCGAATAGTTTGCACTATTGATTCGTTGTAACAAGGCGCAGGGCAGGTGGCGGTTGCCTTTCGCTGATGTGTGGGGCTAAAACTGTTTTTTGCCCTTAATTAAGTATCGTGAAAAGTCAAAACTCGCTGCGCTCAAACAGTAGACTTTTCACGATAGGGCAGAGGTATGGCAAAAAATAGTTTCTTAACGCCTCACACCTAACGCTGCAGTCAACCGCCACCTGCCCTGCTTAATTATCATCGTATAAACGCTAGTCACTTGAAAGAATCCACTATAAAAACGATGACTGCAAAAGCAACGGCTGAGTTGTTCGAGTCTATATGTAATAGGGAGCTTTAGATGAAATACAGATTTTTAGAAGATTGTTGTGATATATTAGATAAGCAACGTGTGCCAATAAAGGGCACTGATAGACAA
The DNA here is from genome assembly GCA_902781305.1 of Pseudoselenomonas ruminantium. GTDB lineage: Bacteria > Bacillota > Negativicutes > Selenomonadales > Selenomonadaceae > Selenomonas_A > Selenomonas_A ruminantium_K. Next base: position 7,807 of record CACZIV010000026.1, on the reverse strand, counting down.
CATGGTGATTATCCATATTATGGGGCAAATGGACTTCAAGGATATATTGATGATTATATATTCGATGATGAATTGGTTTTATTGGCGGAAGATGGTGGGAGCTTTGGTTCTAAAGAAAAACCAATAGCATATCGGGTGTCTGGAAAATGTTGGGTTAATAATCATGCACACGTATTAAAACCGCATCAGGATATAGATGTCGATTATTTATGCTATGCAATAATGTTTTATCCAGTTGATGCGCTCGTTAATGGCTCAACAAGACAAAAGCTTACGCAAAGTGCTATGCGAAAGATGAAAATTCCTTCGTATGAATTAAGTAAGCAGAAATATATTGCGCGACAGCTTTCAAATCACGGTTTGTAGAGATGTTTGGCGACCCAGTAACTAATCCGATGGGGTGGAAAGTTACCACTGTTGGTCAAGTGACAACAGATGTACGATACGGAACAAGCGCTAAAGCGAACGATGATGGTCAATATAAATACCTGCGAATGAACAATTTGACATATGATGGTTATCTTGACCTTTCAGATTTGAAACATATAGACGTATCAGATGAGGAACTTGAAAAGTGTGTTGTCCGAAAAGGAGATGTACTCTTTAATCGAACCAATAGCACTGAATTGGTCGGAAAAACTGCATTATTTGATTTAGACGAAGATATGGTTATTGCAGGATATATTATTAGAGTAAGACTGCATGATATTGTTTCACCTGTATTCTTTACGCGATTTATGAATATGGAGTTTATGAAAAAGCAGTTGCGTTCTATGGCGAAGGGTGCAGTTAATCAAGCAAACATCAATGCACAAGAATTAAAGGCAATAGCTATTTATGTACCACCTATCGAGTTACAAAATGAATTTGCTGACTTCGTAGAGCAAATCGACAAATCGAAATATGCCATTGACCAGTTTATAAAATCATTACATGCAGCTAAAGATGCTACAGCATAACTTATGAATTAAGGTGTAGGACTTGATAGATATACATTACATAGGGAAATTAAACAAAGAACTTTATCAGGTAGTAACAGCAGATATTGACAGTGATGAAGTCATAATTACAGATGAACGAATTGAACATATAGCATTGCATCATCCGGGAGATTATGAAAGATATAAACAGTATATGCTGGAAGCAATACAATGCCCCGATTACATAGTGGAAGCCAACCGACCTAATACGGCGTTGATTTTGAAGGAAATAAGGATAGAGGAACGAGTATTTAAGCTGATTTTACGGTTAAAAACTTCTACAGACCCAGCTAACTTCAAAAATTCAATAATAACTTTTTTAAGAACAGACACAAGAGAATGGAATAGAATTGTACGCAACAAGAAAATTCTTTACAGTCGTAAGGATAAGTAGTACAATGTAAGTAAGAAAGGAATAGTTATCTGAGGTGGTAGATTTCGTCCGGACCACACGCCGATGGCATGACAGAGGAAACTCGAGTAGATGCAGGAGAAGCGGACGCCTGCCGGATAGCTATTCTGATTGGAGAGGACCGTTCTCGTATGAGGGCGGTTTTTCTGCTATAACGAGGAATGAGGAATAGTGCTCTGTTAAATGACAGGGAGGGGAATTATGGCCTCAAATTTTGACTTTGTAAATCAGGAATCTCAATGGATAAATATAGCTGAACGGGCCATAAAAGCAGAACAGGGGATGGCGATTGCGCCGGAGGTGGCGGCTATCTTTGGGCGTTCGGCTATGGAACTGGGCATCAAGTGGGTTTATCGTGCAGAGGGCATGGATACGAGTGACCCATATAAATACGGCAAGGATAGAGAACTTTTTGCCCTGCTGAAAGATAGGGGCTTTTGTGAAGTGGTGGGGGATAATAAGCTGCTTCATATGCTTGACCAGCTGCGTTTGTTCGGCAACAGAGCTGCACATGGCGGCAGTCCGCTTACACATGGGGATGGTGTACTGGCTATTAGAATCCTCTTTGAGTTTTTGAGTTGGATGGCCTATTGTTATACAGCAATTCAGGGAGAAATGGTTTTCGATGAAAGCCTTTTGCCATCGCCTGATGATAAGGCAACGGTCAGTCCGCAGGAAATCCAAAAGCAGGCAGAGGATATTGCGAAGAAAGATGTCGCTCTGGCTCAGAAACAGCATGAGCTGGAGGAAAAGAATCAGGAACTGGATGATATAAGGGCGAAGAATGAGCAGCTGCAACAGGAACTTACCCGTCTGCGCAAGGAACGTCAGGCACAGGGCGAGTTCCATGTCAATCCGATTACGGAAGCGGAAACCCGCAAGCGCTATATTGATTATGACCTTGAAGCGGCAGGCTGGATAATCGGCGATAACTGCCGTATTGAGGAAGAAGTTTCCGGCATGCCTAATGCCTCCAATACAGGCTTTTCGGATTATGTGCTTTATGGCAGAGACCAGAAGCCTTTGGCCATTGTGGAGGCCAAGCGTACGAGTTTCGACCCGGAGAAAGGGGCAAAACAGGCAGAACTATATGCCAATAGTTATGAGGCGAAGTATGGCCGCCGTCCATTCATCTTTATGACCAATGGCCTGCGCACGGTATTTCTCGATGAGCAGGGCGGTTATCCACGCCGGGATGTGTCGGGCTTTTTTACGCAGGATGATTTGCAGATGCGCATGGACAGGCGTGGTATGCAGCAGACTTTGGCAGATGTTGAGCCGAATTATGATATTGCGGGCAGACCCTACCAGATTGAGGCAGTCAAAGCGGTGGAAGAGGCGTTTGACAAAAAGCGCAGGAAAGCGCTGATAGTGCAGGCAACGGGGACAGGCAAGACCCGTGTAGCCATCAGCTTGTCGGATGTGTTATTTCGTGGCGGCTGGGTAAAGCGTATTTTGTTTTTGGCTGACCGTACCGCGCTGGTGCGCCAGGCCAAGCGCAGCTTTATGGATTTTTTCAGCAATGAGATTCCCTTGGCCAGTCTGATGGACAGCAAGGACGATGCAACGACGGCGCGTATTATTTTCAGTACCTATCCGACGATGATGAACGCCATTGACACGGCGAAAAATCCTGAGGGGCGCAGATTGTTTTCGCCAGCGTCCTTTGACCTTATCATCATTGACGAGAGCCATCGCAGTATCTATCAGCGGTATCAGGCGATTTTTCAGTATTTCGATGCTATGTTGCTGGGCCTTACGGCAACGCCGAAGAATGAAGTGGACAAGAATACCTATCGTCAGTTCGAGCTGGAGGCAGGGAATCCTACCTTTGCTTATCAATATGATGAGGCTGTGGAGCAAGGCTATCTTGTTCCTTATGAACAGTTTGAGCGTACCACAGACCTGATGAAGAATGGACTCCATTATAAAGACCTCAGCGAAGAGGATAAAGAGCATTATGAGGAAGTGTTCGGGCTGGCTGGTGACAATGCCCCGGATATTTTGAGTTCGGCCTTCAACAAGTATGTATTCAATCGTCAGACGGTGCAGATGGTCATCAAGGATTTGATGGATATGGGGCAGTATATCGATGGCGGGGATAAGCTGGGCAAGACCATCATCTTTGCCAAGAACAGGAAGCATGCTAAATTCATCGTGGATATTTTCCATGAAATGTATCCCGAGCTTGGCGATGCGTTCATTCAGCAGGTAGATGGCAGCATTGACTATCACGAGCAGATTATTGATGATTTTCGTACGCCGGACAAGATGCCGCAGATTGCTGTTTCTGTTGATATGCTGGATACGGGTATTGATGTGCCGGAAGTACTGAATCTTGTATTCTTCAAGATGGTGCGTTCTTACAGCAAGTTCTGGCAGATGATAGGACGCGGCACGCGTCTTTGCCTTGACCTTTTTGGTCCGGGACAGAATAAGCAGAACTTTTATATCTTTGACTATGGCGGAAACTTTGAATACTTCAGTCTCCAAGGCAATAAGCTGAAGGAATCCAAGAATCAGCCGTCACTGGTGGAACGCATTTACAATTTGCAGGCCAATCTCTATCTGTTGCTTTACAAGGATAAAGATGAGGAGCGGCAGAAGTTTGCCCAAAAGCTCTTTACAGAGCTGCATGGCACAGTAATGGCACTGGATAATGACAGCTTCCGTGTCATTCAGAATCGCCAGCAGGTAGAGAAGTATCGGGATAAAAGCAGCTGGGCCAGTCTGACTGCGGATGATGTGGCGGAGATTGCCAAGCATATAGCCCCCATCATTCCAGCACAGGATGATGATGTAATGGCCCGCTTCTTTGACCAAAAGATGTATGGCATTATGTACGATTATCTGATGGCCAAGGATATTACGACGAAGGCCGTGCAGGTGGAGGAAACTGCCGATAAACTTAGTTCACCGAATCTACAGACCATTCCGCAGATAAAGGCGAAACAGACCTTTATTCAACAGGTGCGTTATCCTGAATACTGGGATGATGTGTCGGTAGATAAAATTGAAAAAGTGCGGACAGAGCTGCGCGATTTACTGAAATTTCTGGAACCTGAGAGTACGAGTATTTATTACACCGATTTTACCGATAATCTCATCATGGTCAAGGAGACTCATGTGGTTACACCGGAACAGACTTCGGAAAGCTACAAGAAAAAGGTGGAGCGCTACCTCAAGGAACATCAGGATAATATCGCCGTGCATAAGCTGCGTACGAATAAGCGGCTGACTTCTGTAGATTTGCGGGAGTTGGAACGGGTTCTGTGGGAAGAACTGGGCACGCAGGAAGATTATCGGAACCTTTATGGACAGCGGCCTGTGGGACTTATGGTGCGTAAGACTGTGGGCATGGACAGGACAGCTTTGGAAGAGGTGTTCGCTGAATTTTTGCAGGAAAATCGCTTAAATGTTCGTCAGATTGATTTTGTCAAGCGTATCATTGACTATTTAGCCAAGAATGGGGAGATGATTCCACAGGATATTAAGAAACCTGCATTTGCGGGCATGAACAATGTTGCGCAGCTGTTCAAGGGGAACACTGCAGAAGTTGCGCATATTTTTGACAAAGTGAGAGAAGTCACCAATAATGGCAGTGAAATAGCCTGATGATGAGAAGTATGCTTATCTTGTAACGGATAGTGAGGGGGCGAGGCAATGTTTAAGAAAAGTTTCTTTTTGTTAATGATGTGCTTATTTATGATGACTGAAGCATTGGCAGGAGAACTTCAAATCATAGATAAGCCTATTATATGGTCGGAGCAGCGGGAGCAGCTTATTCGTGAATACGCTATGACGCATTATGGATTGGATCAGGTGTACATTACGCCCCAAGCAGTAGTGGTGCATTGGACAGCCTCTGGTACATGGGAATCTGCATATAACCATTTTTATAACGAATCCAGAGGAGATGGAACACTAAATGTAGCATCGCATTTTTTGGTTTCCAAGGAGGGGCAAATTTTCCGGCTGACTCCGGAAACAGCGCTTAATCGGCATATCATAGGCTATAACTGGTGTGCTATTGGGATTGAAAATGTAGGTGGCGTTGGCGGAGCTGAGGATTTGACGGATGCACAATTAGAGGCGAATATCGACTTAATCTTATATTTACAGGAAAAGTATCCGACAATCCACTATGTATTTGGTCATTATCAGCAGGTTGCTGCCAGAGAAAGCGGCTTATACATCGAAAAAGTGGCGGGGTATCGTTCAGAGAAGATTGACCCCGGCCACAACTTTATGAAAGCGCTAAGAGAGCGTTTACAGGACCGTGGTTTGGTTTTTTATCCGGAATAAAACTGGTATCAAGAAAAGAGGAGGGCTTAACAATGGCGTTAAGTCCTCCTCTTTTGCTGATGGATTACAGGGCAGCGATATCTTTTTCGTTCAGTGAAGCAATGTTGGTATATTTTCCATCAGCAGAATTGTGTAGTGTAATTTTCTTTTCACGCAACAATTTTGCGGCTTTTTGGTAAGATTCAGATTTCCGGTCAAATCCATCGAGATGCCAGTTATTTACTGGTTTGATATCCAGGACGCCGTTTTTGACGTCTTTGATGTAACGGATGGACATATTGCGGATAGTTCCCTCATTTTCGCCAAAGGCTTCGATACTGGTCCATAGTTGTTTGAAGTGCTGACCTTCAAAGATACCGCCTTTAGCTGTGAGCTGGTTCATGCGATAGGCGTTCATGCCGAGCTTGATTTTATCGGTATCTTTAATTGTTTTTCCGGTACGGCTGAGACGTAGATTTTTGATGCGGCTGCCTGCTGGCTCATTTAAGTCAATCACATAATTTACACCGCCGAAAATATCATTTGTGCTGTATTTGGAAGCACGGCGGGCAGGGTTGTAGCTGGGGGCAATATCGCCTGGTTGTTTTTGGTTGAAATAGGCTGCGGACCATTCCATGTAAGTGCGCAGGTCTTTGCCTGTGATTTCATACACCGTGGTTTCACCGCCTGTATATTGGTAATTGAAGGCGATATCTTTGCGGCGTACCGGTCCTACGGCCATTTGGGCGTTATCCCGGCTGATGATGACAGAAGTTACATCGGCGCCACTGTAGTAAAGCTGTACTTCGTTGAAAAAATGAGTCAGCGGTGTATCGGTTATTTGTACTTCGCTAATGCCCGGCATAGAATCTTCCGGCACCATGTTCATGCCTGTGATTTTGCCGATTTCTTCATTGGCTGTTTTGCGGGCTGCAAGATGGAAGGGAGCAAGAATTTCCACTAATCGGCCATCGCTGTCATAGTTTTTCATGGGGATTGTTTGCGCCTTCTTATCGATGACTTCCCAACGATTATCCTTGCGGGACAATGTTAAATCGATACGGGTAAGGGCCTGGCCGTATTTGTAGGGTTCGGAAATTAATACACCATTTACCGTAGCGCTGCTGACGTTTTTGTGCATATGACCGGCAACAATGGCCGTAAGTTCCGGATTAGCATTGGCAATATCGGTGACACTGGTATCGGGCCGGTTATTTTCATTTTCCAGTCCCATATGCATAACGCCAATGAGAATGTCGGCTTTGCCTTTTAATTCTTCGATAATCTTGCGTGTTTCTGTGGTGGGATTGGTTACCGTTACGCCTTTTAGGTGGTCGGTATCTTTTTCAAATTCCGTAATCATCGGAGTGTTCAGGCCGATGATGCCAACCTTTATGCCATCTTTCTCGATGATGGCATAGGCCGGAAGATAACGCTGCCCGTTTTCATAGTATACGTTGCCGCATAGTTTTTTGCCCTTGAACTGGTCGGTAACATGCTTGAGGACATCCAAACCGAAATTGAATTCGTGATTGCCCATGGTCCAGGTATCGTAGTTCATTTCATTCATGGCAACAATCATGGGTTGATGCGGCTTGGTGTTGAATTGTTCTACACTATTGTCCTGAATAGAATCGCCGCAATCGACTAAGATAACATTAGGATTTTCCTGTCGAATCTTTTTTATAGCGGTATATAGCTGTACTAAGCTGCCAGAACGATCCTCCGTATCTGTAGCGTAGTCCCAGGGCATAAAACGTCCATGGACGTCACTAGTGCCCAGAATGGTAAGCTGTGTCGTATCTCCTGTTGAAGCCAGGGCTTTCACTCCAGGAAGTCCATCAATGGCAACAGTTATGCCACCTGCGAGTAACAATTGTAAAAAATTTCTTCTGCTTAACATAAGGTATGCCTCCCTAAATAATTATTACTGTTGCGCAGAACAAGTGAACGTACCCCCGCCTATAGAGGTGGGAGCTTCCTGCTTCCACGAGAACAGCACCACTGACTCCGAAGAGTTGCAGCGACTTATACTCTCTCCACAGGCGTAGATTCCCGTGCGACCCACGGTATTTTACGAGATTAGTTAGGCAGATATTCGTCTAGCTTCTTCTCGAATATTTATTGCAGC
>CACZIV010000025.1 GCA_902781305.1 Pseudoselenomonas ruminantium | reverse complement strand
GACTTTTTGGAAGAAATGAAAAAAGTCGCCGGGGAATGCTACCGCGTACTCAAAAAGGATAAATTCTGCGCCATTCTAATGGGCGATACCCGTAAAAAAGGCTGCATGGTTCCTATGTCCTTTGACGTGATGAAAATTTTTGAGGAAGCTGGCTTTACCCTCAAAGAATTGATAATCAAAGAACAACATAATTGCCGGGCTACTGGTTATTGGAAAACCAACAGCGTCAAGTATAATTTTCTGCTGATTGCCCATGAATATTTGTTCGTGTTTCGGAAATGAATTGTTTGTAGAGTAATATATAAATATTAATGGAAATTAAATAAATTTCAAGGAGAATATTATGGATCGAATAGTAAAGAATTATTTGGAAGATTTCTTAAAAAAGCAGCATATTGAAGAAAAAGATATGTGTAAACAATTTGAAATTTTTTCAGCATATTGTGCAATAGCACAAAGATACGATGATTTGTATGATTTAGTGGATGTAATGACTGGTGATGGTGATGATTGCGGTATAGATGCCATTGCAATACTTGTAAATGGAACGATTGTTAATAGCGTTGATGAAATAGATGATTTATTGGAGATTAATAAAAAATTATCAAATATAGAGTTTATTTTCGTTCAAGCAAAAACTTCATCGAAATTTAATTACGGAGATATAGGAACATTTGGTGCAGGAGTTAAAGATTTCTGTTCAGAAGAGCATAAAATGGCACAGAATGAATCAATAAAAAATAAATGCAAAATTTTAGAATATATATTTGATAATGCCACACTAATGAAGGAGAAACCCTCATGTTATCTATATTATGTGACTACAGGAAAATGGAGTAATGATAAGAATTGTTCTGCACGTATTGACATGGTGATGGAAGATATAGAAAATTTATCTATGTTTAAGGAAGTGAAATATATTCCTGTTGATGCAGAAAAACTACAAAAGTATTATAGAAGTACTATAGATGTTATTGAAACTAAAATAGATTTTCCTAAAAAGATTTTGATGCCAGATATTCCAAATGTCACTCAATCATATTTAGGATATATTGATTTCAAACAGTATATAAAATTGATTACTGGAGAAAATGGTGAGATTAGGAAGAGCGTGTTTTATGATAATGTTAGAGATTATCAGGGTGACAATTCTGTAAATGGTGAAATGAAAGATACAATAAAACGTGAGCCGAGTAAATTCGTTCTATTTAATAATGGCGTAACGATTATCTGTAAAAAATTATCAAGCTTTAGAGATGAAGTTACATTAGTAGGATATCAAATTGTAAATGGATGTCAAACTAGTCATGTTGTTTTTAATAATATTGATGCTTTAAAGAATACGGATTTGCAGATTAATGTTAAGCTAATAGAGACAGATGATGATGAAACTGTAGCTAAAATTATAAAAGCAACAAATAGACAAACCGCAGTTTCAGATGATCAACTAGTAGCGTTGAATGAATTTCATAAAAGATTGGAAGAATATTATAAATCGTTTAGTGGAAAAGAGAAGTTGTTTTATGAAAGACGTTCTAAGCAATATGCGTATGTATGTGATATTGAGAAGGTGCGAATAGTATCAATTGGAATGCAAATTAAAACGGTTGCATCTATGTTTTTTGATAAACCGCATTTAGCAAGTAGATATTACGGTAGATTGATGAATAGTATAGATGGAATATTTAGCGATGATCATAGCCTAATGCCTTATTATACTTCAGCATACACTATGTATAGATTGGAATATTTTTTTAGAAATAAGGTGTTGGGTTTAAAATATAGAAAGTTTAGATATTTCATTCTGATGGTTTTGAAGTATGATTTAGCACAAGGAAAAATTCCAGAAATGAACTCGAAAAATATAGAAAAATTATGTGATATAATATTAAAGATAGTCAATGATAATGATAAGTTTATCAAAGAGATAAAAAAGATAACAAAAATATTAGATGATTATGTTGATGATATTGATAGTACAGAATCAACTAAAAGGGTAGTTTTGGTAGAGCAACTAAAGAAGGAATATATATAATAACTTAAACTTCCCACAACCATAACAGGTAAAGTTCCTTGAAAACTGTATATCTCAGAGGATAAAAAAGGCGCAAAGCCTCAAATCTTGGTAATAAACCATCATCCAAGGAGGTTTTACGCCATGTCTATTGTATCATTTGAATCCAAAGATGAAAACAGGCAGAATACATAAACGGTTGCTTTTTACTAAGTCGGCAATGTTTTATGTATTCCCGCCATAGCAATTTCTTAACTACAGACTCATTTCGAGTATAAAAATGAACCGTTAGGCCATAAATTCACGAAATATGTGAATAAGTCTCTTACGCCATTTTTGGGGGGCTTTAATCAGCGTTTCCCTAAAGTACTGTCAGTCAATCTTCGGCGCCAGTTTCTCCGTATGTCTGTTCGTCATGCGTTCATGCACATGGGCATATCTGGCGGTCATTTTGGGGTCGGAATGGCGGAGCTGTTCCTGAACAACGCGCAGGTCTTTGGTCTGGCTGTAGAGGTTGGTGCCGCAGCTATGACGGAGGATATGGCAGGAATAGCCGTGATGTTTGAGGTCGCAGCCGCGGAGAATGCGGTTCATGATGTCGCGAATGCCATTGCGGCTGACCCGGCCGAAGTTATGACGATGGTCGGAAATGATGGTGGGGGTGAGGGTACCATCTTTGGTAGGGCGGGGACGGGCTGCGAGATACCGTTCCAGAACAGTGAAAGTTGCATCACAGGGGTAAATCATTCCCCCATGGCCTTTACCGCGAACGTTGATGGAGCGGTATTCCCAGTTAATATCTTCATCGCAGAGGCGGTGGACTTCGACGTTACGAAAACCTTCCACGCCCATGAGGTAGATGATTAGAATATCGCGATAGCGGATGAAATCATTGTCCTTATTAATGTGGTTGACATAGTCACACATTTTTTGAATCTGTTCGGACGAGTAAAAACGGAATTGTTCGTCCCAGCTGATTTTTTTCTCGGATTTGATGTCGTCGCAGGGATTGGCCTTAATGAGGTCCATTTTGCAAGCCGTATGGAAAAAGGCTCGGACAGCAGCCAGTTTGATGGCAATGGTGTTTTCGGAATAGTTCTGGTTAAAGAGGTATTCCATGTAGACACGCATCTGATAGTCCTGGATATCTAAAGGATGGCGTTTGTTGGCCATGCACCATTTGATAAATGCATTGATATGGATGCAGTAATCCCGCATGGTATCCTGGGTCGGTCTGCCATTGGCAATATAACGTGGCAGGAACTGCCAGTAGTACGCCACAAAAAAATCTGGCGTGATGGCAGCCATGTCTAAATTATTAGCAACGGATAAATTTGCTTCATTAAAATCAGTAGGAATAGTCAAGTTATTTTCAGCCATAAATACTCCTCTCTAATTATCCACATATAACTGTGTGTAATTTCCATTAACCACAGTTGGATAGATTTTTGAAAAGGCAGAGGGCTTTCCCCTACCTTTTCATCTATTGACTGGTCAACCACATTTTACAATAAAACTTTGTGGCTAAGATTTACGCGACCTTTGTCGTCAATTTCAACAACTTTGACTTCGAGCTGGTCGCCAACCTGTACAACATCTTCCACATTTTCAACGCGGCGTTTAGCCAGCTGGGAAATGTGGCACAGACCTTCCTTGCCAGGAAGAACTTCCACAAAGGCACCGAACTTCATCAGACGGGTTACGGTACCGGTATAAACTTCGCCAACTTCAACTTCACGTACGATATCTTCAATCATCTTGCGTGCCTTAGCCATACCTTCAGCATCTGCAGAGAAAATAAAGATATTGCCGTCTTCATGAATATCAATCTGCACGCCCGTTGCATCAATGATGCCTTTGACCACTTTGCCGCCCGTGCCGATGACGTCACGAATCTTATCCACTTTGATGGTAATGGTTTCCACGCGCGGTGCATACGGAGACAGTTCTTCATTCGGCTTGGCAATGCATTCGAGCATCTTGTCCAGAATGAACGCACGGCCGCGTTTAGCCTGCTGCAATGCCGAAGACAGGATATTGCGGTCAATACCGGCAACCTTGATATCCATCTGAATAGCCGTTACACCTTTTTCCGTACCGGCAACCTTGAAGTCCATATCGCCCAGCGCATCTTCCATGCCCTGAATATCGGTCAGGATGGTATAAGCATCCCCTTCTTTGACCAGGCCCATAGCCACGCCGGAAACCGGACGCTTGATGGGAACACCGGCCTGCATCAGAGACAGCGTGCTGCCGCAAACCGAACCCATGGAACTGGAACCGTTGGATTCGAGGATTTCCGAAACCAGACGAATCGTATACGGGAATTCTTCCGTAGCGGGAATTACCGGTACCAAAGCGCGTTCTGCCAAAGCGCCATGACCGATTTCACGGCGTCCGGGGCTGCGGATAGGTTTTGCTTCGCCGACAGAATAGCCGGGGAAGTTATAATGATGGATGTAATGTTTCGTGGTTTCGGGGCCAAGGCCGTCGATAACCTGTTCATCACTCAAGGGGCCCAGGGTCGTAACCGTCATAACCTGCGTCTGGCCGCGGGTGAAGAGTCCGGAACCATGTGCGCGCGGCAGGAGACCTACTTCGCAGCTAACCGGACGTACTTCTTCGAGGCCACGGCCGTCCGGACGAATCTTTTCATGGGTAATCATATGACGCACGATTTCTTTTTCCAAATCATGCAGCGCCATAGCGATTTCCTTGTCCATTTCCGGGTAATCTACGAGGAAATGCTCCATGGTATCGGCGTTGATTTCAGCGATATGTGCGTCGCGGTCGAGCTTGTCCGGGTTACGGGTAGCTTCATCCAGACGGTCTTTGGCATATTCGCGGATAGCCGTTTCCAGTTCTTCCGGCACCTTGAACAGCTTGGACTCTCGTTTTTCCTTGCCGCAGGCCTGCTGAATTTCTTCCTGGAAAGCCACGATACGCTTGATTTCCTGATGACCATAAAGGATGGCATCGAGGATAACGTCTTCCGGCAGTTCGTTGGCGCCAGCCTCCACCATCATTACGGCATCTTTTGAGCCGGCAACAGTGAGGTTCAAGGTGCTGACTTTACGCTGTTCTTCCGTGGGATTGATGACGAATTCATCATTCACACGGCCTACGCGTACACCAGCAATCGGGCCCATAAAGGGAATATCGGAAATGCAGAGTGCTGCAGAGGCACCAATCATGGCAGCCAGTTCCGGCGCGTTATCCTGTTCTACGGACATAACCGTAGCGACAATCTGCACGTCATTGCGGTAGCCTTTCGGGAACAACGGACGAATCGGACGGTCAATCAGACGGGCGCAAAGGATAGCGTCGCTCGACGGACGGCCCTCACGTTTGATAAAACCGCCGGGAATCTTACCGGCAGCATACATTTTTTCTTCATAATCTACGGTCAGCGGGAAGAAATCCACGCCTTCACGGGGTTCAGACGAAGCCGTTGCCGTTACCAGCACGACCGTATCACCATAACGGACAAAGGCTGCGCCGTTGGCCTGCTTTGCCAGTTTGCCGGTTTCAATCGTCAGCTTGCGGCCGCCCAGTTCCATTTCAAAACTATGCATAATTCTCCTCCTACGTCAAACTCATACATCTATATAGTTCGACATCTATTGTTTTTATCCTGTCATCAGGGAAATATACAAGAAAAAAGCGGGAAATCTCCCGCTTTCTTAAGAAAATCTCGCTATTAGCCGATCGTAGCGCGGATGCCGAGCTTAGCGATGATGGAACGATAACGCTCGATGTCCTTCTTGTAGAGGTAGCTGAGGAGACGGCGGCGATGACCAACCATCTTCAGCAGGCCACGACGGGAATGATGGTCCTTCTTGTGCTCTTTCAGATGATCCGTGAGGTACTGAATACGAGCAGTCAGTACAGCAATCTGTACTTCCGGCGAACCCGTGTCACCTTCGTGAACGGCATACTTCTGCATGATTTCCTGTTTTGCTTCCTGAGTCAACATGTGAAAACTCCTCCTATATAAATATAAAATGTCCGGCAGCTAAGATGACGTCGGAGTACTTCGCCGTCCGGGCTGCGGATTGGTGTCAAACACCTTCGTTAGTATAGCACAGGCCGCCCTGACTTGTAAAGAAAATTTATCAGGATTGCACCCACAAACGCTGATATTTTTCCAGCTGCCGAGCAGTATACTTGAGCATACTCATGGCAAAGCCGGGGTGACGGCTCATAACGGCCTGCACACTGGACAAAGGAATCAGCAGGAATTTTGCCTGTTCCGTAAGAACTTCAACCGATACACGAGCTTTCTTTTCATCCAAAAAAATCAGTTCATTAAGCCAACAATTTTCCTTCTTAATGTCCAAAGCATTGTACCAGCCCTCGCTGTTTTCCATACTGCGGGCAACCTTGCCTTCCACCAAAAAGACCAGTTTTGTTTTCAGCATTTCTTCCGGCAAGCTGTCTCCTTCAAAATAAGATATCATATAGGAACTTTCTACAAAGCGCTGAACAACACCATTTTCACATCCCTGCAATAAATCCAACTTAAATAAATAATTTTGCAGTTCGCCGCGCGTATTTTTCTTCTCGGCTTTCTTCGTCTGTTCGACAGAGGTTGCATGTTTTGCCAAACGTTCTGTGAAGATGCTGTAATTATCACTCCAATCGGCCAACATTTGCTGCAAAATCAGGATATATTGCCGGAACAGCTTTTCTATACTGACGGGAGAATATAATGTATTGTCATAGGAAAAAGTCATGACCAGCTGATCTTCCTCATGACGGAAGCCAATACCTAATTTTATGTCACGGGTGTCCCAGGAGTTCTGAACAACCAGGCGCCCATAGGCTTCCGCAGGTACCGTAGAGTAACTGACACCTTCCAAGAAGAAATCATGAAAGTTCAAGAAATGGTCGAAAAAAGGCTTCTGCTGACCAATGATATTTGTCAACCCCTCTCGTCCTAAGGAGGCATACGGCTGCGAAATGACAAATTGTTGAAATGCTTTCGTAACAATGGTCTGAATCATGGGATTGCCCTTAATGGTGAGACGCATGGGAACAATGCTTTGGGCACTGTTTTCACTGTCTTTGCCCATATAGCGGGGGACTACAACACAATAAGCAACATCATCACATTTATTGGTATGCTCCAGTAATAAACCCCAGGCCGTCTGCAAAATGGACATCAGCATAATCTTATTTCCCTTAGCCTTTTCGCGCAATTGTGCAAAAATATTATGTGGGATATAAGATAGGAACGCTTCCTGACGATGAATATTATCCAACTTCTCCATATGCGGTAGTTGTGGCTGTGGCGGTAATTTTGCCAAAATCTTTTTCCAGTAGGTGATTACCGACTGCTCCATATCCGACATATGGGACCGCAGACCGCTGACTGCATTAAGCTGCGGTTTATACGGCAAATCCAAAGCTTCGCAAAAAATCTTCCGCACATCGAAGTTATAGAGCATAGCCTGTATGCCCGTGACCACCACGGCATATTCATCCTCACCGGTATGGTATACTGAGAAACGTATAATCGGGCCGTTCTTGGGATCAAAACTGCGCCGCATATCCGCTTCCATCAGGCTTTTAAAAATATCATCGAGTTGTTCCCCTTGTACATTTTCCAGATTGCGGTATACGACTTCAGGCATCTCCAATCGCTCCTGGAACACTACCGCCAAAATTCTGTTTCCTACATCACAAAAATTCATCCGCAGCGCTTCATCATGACGGGAAATGACATTCAGTGCTCGATTGAACCGCGTAGGAATCAGCTTCCCCTTTATCTTGTAAAGCATCTGCAAAAGGGCACCTGTCAAGTGATGGGAATCCCGATGACTGAAAAATTCCTTTTCATCATCGGTAATGTCCCGCAAATAGAGGAGCTGTTTCGGGGAAAAGCTGTGCAGTGAGTGAACCTGATTTCCATAATGGTGTTCAATGACTTGCCGTTCTTCGGGAAGTAAATCGGTAATCTGTAACTTTTTCATTACTGCGTCTCCTCCTAAGTTTCTATTTCGGCCAATACTTCATAAAAACTCGTTCATCCCGACGTTCTTCGCCGGATAAGTGCTGGTATTTTACCACCTGTGTCATCCCCGGCACAATGCGATAGCCCAGTTTTTTATGGGCTTTTAGAGAGGCTGTATTGATTTTTTTCGTTCTGCTGAGCAGTCCCTGTACAGGAATCCTCTTCCGCAATTCCTGCTCCATTGTGGAAAAAATTTGTTTATGCCGATAGGCCTTACCGACCCCCACTTCTTCCACGAACCAAAAATCAGCTACATTTAAGCCATTATCCTGCGCAATCTGCGCAACTTCCTGATCTTCCACCAGCGGCACAGCTGCAAAAAAACCCGCACAGCGGTATAATTCCATATCCAGGCAGAGGATAATCAACCCTTTTTCCGCGTAGCGGGCAAAAAGTTGCTCAACCTCATCCGCAGTAAAATGCTCTTCATACGGAGGTAGCGCAAAACATTCCATATAGGTCTCAAAAAGTTCAACTTTAGCGAATAACTCCGCCATTTTCTTTCCCGAATCTACGGGCAATAGTTCCAAATTGTTCATAGCATAAAACCTCGCGACAATGTATATAACTACTATACATTATTCGCGAGGTTTTTATTTTTTCCTGTCTTATTTTGATTTATAAATGCTTTTCGGCATATTCTTTGATAAAACCTTTGAATTGGGCGTCAATGTCGGTCAACTGCTTGCCCGCACTCCAGTTCAGGGTAATCTGTACAGACAAGGCCGGTGCCAGCGGACGGAGGACAAAATTATTCTCTGTTCCAGTAACAAAGTTTGGCAGGATGGAAACGCCCATACCATTGGCCACCAGCTGCTTGATGGTCTTCATCTGCGATGTGCATAGGGCAATATCCGGCACAAACCCTGCCTCACCGCAGCGGCGGGCAACTTCCCTGTGCTGGTAGGTATGCGGCTGCTGCATGATGAACTTTTCATCGGCAATATCGGCAAAGGCAACTTTTTCCTGCGCAGCCAACGGATGGTTGGCCGGCAGGCAGACACTCATGCTGTCCTGCATCAGGAGCATCTCATTTTCCGTTGTGGGGCGCACTTCTCCTAAAACTATGCCAAAATCCAAATCCCCCAAAGCCAGCCGGTTGCGTACCTCATCCGAATCACTGTACTCCTGCACATCCAGACTGATTTCCGGAAAACTCGTCTGGAACTGAGTAAAGAGGTCAGGAAAAAGATATGCCTCCACCATCGGCGGCAGGCCAAACTGAACCTTGCCCCGGCTGCCTGCATGATAGCGGGCCATATCCTTTTTGGCTGCGCTGGCCGCGCTCATAATCTTCTGCGCGTGCAGCAGGAAAGCCTGCCCTTCTGGCGTGAGGTTGACCTTTTTCTGGCTGCGGTCAATCAATACCAGCCCCAGTTCAGCTTCCAATGCCTTAATGGCCTTAGTAACAGACGGCTGGGAAACATGTAGTGTTTCTGCTGTGCGGGTAAAGTTCTTCAAGTGGCTGATGGTACAAAAATACTCCAACTGGCGAAATTCCATTATTGGCGCCCCCATACTTTATAGATATCAGTTCTATGTTGCGGCCTGCTATTTATTATTTTGCAGGCTCTGTCTATTGTTTCTATTTTTCTATTATACTATGCTTTTTGGTTATTATCTAGTTTTTTTCTGCAAAGGGCGCAGATTTATTCGTACATCATAGAAAGTACTGCCGGCGGCTTTGTCCGTTGTACGGGCATAAGTCAGGCGGTTGGTATTACCGCAGCGCGTGTATTCCTGCCACCAGACACCTTCACTGACAGCTGTTCCAGGCTTTACCGCAGAGCTGATTTTAACCACGAATTCTGCCGAGCCTTGGGAATTTTCCGCGATAACCTTGTCTTCCGCCTGCAGCTGAAGGTGGCTTGCATCTACAGGATTTAACTGCAAAACCATAACGCCACTGCGAGTCAGTTCCTCGCGTTCATTAAAGGAACTATCAAGAATTCGAGGGTCAGGAGAATTAATCAGGATAAAATCTCCCTTGTCCTGGGCATAGTGCGGCGGGAAGTAATCCGGTAAAGCCGGTTCCATCTGCGGGTTGAGAATTTCAATCTTCCCGGAAGGCGTCTGAAAGTCAAGCTTGTAATCATCCGGCATGGGGAGTTCCACAGGCTCACCAGAACGTAGTGCAAATAAATCAACCGGCAGCGACCAGGATGTTTTGGTGCTTTCGATTATGTGGTTGACTAAATCTACTTCTTTTTGTTGGAAAAAATCATCAGTAAGGCCCATAGCCTTAGCCAGCAGCTGCATCACCTGCCAGTTGGATTTACTCTCCCCTACGGGCGGAATGATTTGCGGTCCGCGCTGAACAACATACTGTCCATAGGAATAGTAAATATCCTCATGTTCCAATGAAGATGTAGCGGGCAGAACAATATCCGCATAACGGGCGGTATCCGTCATAAAACGCTCATGAACCACCGTAAACAAATCTTCCCGCATGAGCCCTGCCATAACCTTTTCCTGTTCTGGTGCAGTGCAGGCCGGATTGGAGGAATACACATACAGACTCTTGATAGCAGGCTGTAGATTTTTGTCCGTCAAAACTTCGCCCAGCTTAATCATATTGATATGCCGCACACCGTCTTTTTCCATATCGGGACGACGGATGATGTTCTTGTCAAAGGCATTGCTGCCCGCTGCCGAAGTCAGCATACCGCCGCCTTTTTTCCCATAGGCCCCCACCACCGCGGGCAGGCAGGTAATCAGGCGCGACGTCATAGCCCCATTGCCATAGCGGGACTGTCCGCTGCCCAAGCGGATAAAAGGAGCTTCAGCCTTGGCAAAAGCATGCGCAAAATGCGTTATCTGTTCAGCTGGCACGCCCGTAATCTCGGCAGCTTTTTCAGGAGTATACCGTGGCAAAACATTTTCCTTCAGTTCCGGCCAGCCCTGCACATAGCGGGCGATAAAAGCTTCATCTGCCAATCCATCCCGCTCGATAACATGGAGCATGCCCAAAGCCAGCGCGCCATCCGTGCCAGGCTTTACACAGATAAATTCATCTGCCCATTGGGCGGTTTTGGTGGCATAGGTATCAATACAGATAACCTTTGCCCCACGCTTGCGGGCAATATCCACATCATGCTTGAAATGAATATCTGTAGCGAGCATACTGATGCTCCAAAGCACAATATAATCGCTGTACTGTGCCTCCTGCGGTGCCGTGGGCAGGGTCTTCCCCATCAGTGCGCGATAACCATGGGCCTTGGCAGGCGCACAAATCGTTCGGTCAAGGCTGGTTGCACCGAGCGCAAAAAACAGGGCATGCCCAGCACTATATTGAATCGTGCCCATCGTTCCGGCATAGGAATAGGGCAGAATCGCCTCGCCACCCTCTGTCGCAATGATATCCTGCCAACGGGCGGCAATGGTGTCCACGGCCTCTTGCCAGCTGATGGGGATAAAATTCCCCTCGCCCTTTGCCCCTATCCTTTTTAGTGGCCTAGCCAAACGCTTTTCCGAATGAACGGTGCGCTCATAATGCGCCATCTTGGGACACAATGTTCCCCGCGTAAAGGGATGCGCCGGGTCGCCGGCAACTTTAACGGCTTTGCCGTTTTCTACCGTCACCAGCAAACCACAACAGTCCGGACAGTCATAAGGGCAGGCAGTTTTCTTTATCTCCATACAATTGTACTCCTTTATTCTTTAATATACTCATTATAACACAATACTCAAATATCAGAAAAAGGAAGGCTTATATGCTGTATTCTATGATGCGAACGAACCATCTGCAACTATCCCCGATAATCTTCACCACATCCGCCGCAGAGTAACCGCACACATTACGTCCCGGTCGTGGCAGCCACGTTCCAGAGCTGCATCACCGGACAGTGTCCAGCCCGGTGAAAATTCGGTTTCACCAGACAGCGATAAAAGCAGGTGGGTCTTATCCTGCCGGCCGCGCATCTCATAAGTTGTCGGCCCGCCGCCGGCATAGCCAAAGGTCACGCGGGGATCAGCTCCGCAAAAAGCGTGCCGGAGGCCCGCCCGCATTGCATAACTGCCTTTGTTCAGATAACGCTTAAACTCCACGCCCATTCCTGCAGCTAAATAGGAATTGGCGGCGCTGTTCACTTTTTGCCCCAATGCGCCCACACCATTTTCTGTATAGCCGTCCTGCCATAGACGGGACAGCTGCATATTCAGATAAGGACTTATATGCCACGCAGCTGCCTTGCCAGCCTGCAGGTCGTATTTGTATTCTCCGCCCAGTTCCAACAGGCGGCTGTTGTAATCGGCATTTGCTGTGCCTATGCCTGTTATCCCTCGGCTCAGGTCATTTTTCAGCCAGCCATGACTCAGATATACAAAGCCTTCATGGGGGCCGCCTTTATAGCCGCCATACAGCCCCAAACGCGTGTCCTTTAGTCTGGTGCCAGCTGAACCAGCCGCCAAAGAGCTGCTGCCATAGCTGATAAAGCCGCCAACACGCCAGTTCTTGCCGACAGTTTTATCATAACCCAAAGCCAGCGTCGTGCCATGATAATGGGCACCGCCCTTTAGTTCTCCCCAGTTCTTGCCTGTCTTGAACCAGATGTCATTGTCCACCGGCTGGTCAATTTGTGCCTGCATATGCAGACCATCTTGTACCGTCTCCTGCTTATCTGCGGTCAATTTAGCCGTAGGAAGCGGAACCGCCACCGTCTTTCGGGCAAAGGCGTCCGTCAGCCGTGATGAAAGGATATGGCTGGTCATTGTGCTCTTTTGTGCGAGCGTCATCCCCTGTACAGCATTCGGCGCAGAGATATCCTTTAATGCGCCGGCAGCCCCCTGCCCGTCCATGGAAAATAATTTCTGCAGTTCAGGCTGGCGGTATTTTTCTGTGCCCATGTTATCATACATCGTCTTTACCGCATGAAACGTATCGTTCACAACAGTCTCCGTACTGCCTAAATTATTCATCACCTCCATCTCTGCCGTCAGCGTATTGCCGCTGACTTTGCCTTTTATGCCGAGCATGGGCGCAACAGGGACTGCTGTATTCGCATTGGCCACATTCCCTTCAATATATTTTGCTTTAAGAACCGTTTTGGACTCCCCAGGCATCAAGTTCTGAACCGTTGCTGTTGACCCGTCAATATAGGCATTTCCCGTGACGATAATCTGCCCGCCTTCACCGCCGCCATAAGCCTGCAGCCTGCCATTAGATACCAGATTGCCGTTAATCGTCATATTCTCATCTGCCGAGGCAGCACCAATAGTCCCTGAGTTGATTACATAGCCTGTAGTCGTATCCACAGGAAAATCCGTATGCATTTTGCTGCTCATATCATTTACGATATAGCTGCCGCCCAAAAGTGCTGCATTTTCTGCCACCTGCACGCTTACCACGTTGGCTGTGCCGCCATAAATCAGCGTACCGGACTGGACATTCATTTTCATATTGTCTTCACCGGTAATCCTGCCGTTATACTGCATATCCGTATTGAAGTTCACCTGTGTCACCAAATCCGGAATATAAACATCATAGCGATAAGCACTGTTGTTATACTGAATGGCCAAAATATCTGAACCGTCGCCTTTTACGCCGTCATAACTTTTCTCACATTCCGCTGCGCCGAACTGTTTCCAGTCTGAAGTGATGTTGCCTTGAATATTTGCCCCTTTATTGATGTTAATCTTCTGCACAAAGGCATTTTTGCCGATATAGATGGCATTTTCGCCGCCCTTAAGTGTGCCGGACAAATTATACTCCTTCACCAAGGGTCCATTCAGTTCATTTGGATTGGCATTGTATTCATTAGCATCGTTAATCAAGAGGTCAAGATTTTTCGCGGACAGGATTGTCCCGGGCGCAGCTTTCGGCGCTGCTTTTGGCACTGCAGAATCAACCTCCTTGTCCTCAATGTCTTGGACCTCTCTTATATAACGGATATATGAGCCCCGATACTCATCTACTGCACCATTGGAACTTGAGCCAAAATCAAAACGCGCTCCGGTGCCGCCTTCGCCGCTGGCCGTCACCGTCCCGTCCTGATTCACAATATGGTTGCGGCCATAAGCCAGCAACAATCCATTCCCCCGCCGTCCATCGGCATGAATCTCCGTATTTTCAGGCACATTCAGCGTATTGCCTGTACCATCCACACGGACACCAACAGCGCCTGTACCAGTGGTCAAAATATTGGCATTTTGGACCACCTTATTGTCGGAGCCATAAATATGCAGGCCAATTCCCAACGGCACCACACTGTAGACATTATCCAGATAGGCCGTACCTTTTGCATTGCGCTTAAAATACCCTTGATGATTGATGATATCACCGCCATTACAATAGATAGAACGGCCAAAGTAGGCTTTGCGGTCAAAAGAATAGCCCAAATCCTGCATTGCTGCCAGTTCCACCTCTAAAAAAGATGTGTAGTTGGTATATATACGATGGCTCATCATACCGGCAGTCTGAAAATGAGAGCCTTCGAAATCGTACCCATCCGGGTCCTTTTCCCAGCCATTTACTGGCAAACCGGAACGACCAAAGAATGTTGCGCCTCCTAAAGCCTCCGTCACATGTTCGCCAACAAAGTAGGCATACCCCTTCCCTGTTCCATCCGGTTTTCTGTCCACCACAAAACATTTAGTGGGGTCAGCCGCCTGCTGTGGCGTTACAATGGGCATTCCTGCTTTAGCTGCATTGCCGTTTTGATCGACCAAATGAAGTGTCCATGCGTTTTTATCCTTAATGCCATGGTCAATCAATAACTTTTTTTCACCTAATATTTCTGCACTAACACACGGAAAACTAATTCCTAATGCATGCCCTAATTCATGACGAAAGGTTCCAACAAAATCAGCAGCCTGTTCATTGGTTGGCAAAAGCGAATCGGTATCCACCCACCAGCCGTTGATGGCGCCTGTACGATTTGCCCCCATATATGCCCCCACTGTAATATCACTATAAGCATACTTTCCCTTGGGCAAATAGCCAATTTGGGCCTCTTCGTAAGTAATCGGCTTAAACACAACGCCATCCTGCAGCTGATCTTTTACATAAATCTGCTCCGTGATTATGGATTCTTTAGCAGGCCGCTCTCCATCCGAATTTACCGAGTGGGAAGCTGCACTGGCATTGGGACTGTTATCCGTATTAACAAATATCTGCCAGGGCGTAGTATTTTTCGCTCCCTTCCCCAAAATCCCTGCCCAATATGCCGTACTAGAGTTCGTTGCTTCAATAAGACTTTTGTCTAAATCATATGCGGACGCACGCACCAGCCAATTTGAGTTTAAGCCTATCCCTTCACCTGTTCTAAGATATTTCAATTCAGCAAAGGGCCGGCCATCCGAATACACATATTCCGTGGCTAGATACGGCGATTCAGCCTCCACGTTTTTTTCGAAATCAGGCAACGAAAAATCCGCTCCATAAGTCACCGGCATATCCAGAACGGACAGCACTGCAGCAGTCAGTGCACAAATCCTTTTTCTTGACAAAATCCTTTTTTTATTCATCCTTCCCACCCTTTCAAAATTTCCATTGCTTGGAATTAATATATCTATTCGCCAGCAGAGAAAATATCCCTTCTATCCCCTTGATATGCCGTTATTTAAGCCCAAAAAGAGACTATGAAAGGCTTGCACCTATTCATAGTCTCTATAAGAGTATTGAAATCAATCTTATTCCGTTACTGCTTCCGAATCCTCGTCCTTCTTTAACAAACCGCTACCACAATGACGGGCTACCAGTACCGCCAGCGTCATCAGGGCAAGCGCCAGTACCAACTGCAAGCCATCTACCATCAGCGTGAAATCACCGCTGGCGAGCTTGCCGGCGATGCCGACTACACTGAGTACCAAAGCGCTCATGGTCACCAGGAACATAAAGGTCATCGGTACATAGAGCATCCAGCCTTTGCGGCCCGTGGTTTTGAGGAAAAGTGCCAACGCAATCAAAACGAGTGCCGATAGGAGCTGATTGGCTGCGCCAAAGAGCGGCCAGATATTCATATAACCGGCCAGGCACAAAGCATAAGCCAAAGCCAGGGTCAATGCCGTGGAGGCATATTTATCCATCAGCAGTTTTACCCAGCCGCTGGCCTCTTCCCCTTCACCAGGAGCAACGAGTTCCTGCAAGGACATGCGGCCGATACGCGCTACGGAATCAATGGTGGTCATGGCCAGTGCCGATACACACATGGTGATGATGCAGGCGGAAACCGCAGCGGGCAGGCCAAACATCTGGAAGAAACCACCGATAGCACCAGCAAAAATCTGGAATGGCGTCCCCTGCGGCAAAGAACCATTAGAAGCCGCTGCGCAAGCGATAACGAGTGCTACCACACCAAGCAAAGATTCCACGAGCATTGCACCGTAACCAACAGGCAGCATATCCCGTTCATTGGCAATAGCCTTGGAAGAAGTGCCCGAAGATACCAGGCTATGGAAACCGGAAACTGCACCGCAGGCAATCGTGATAAAGAGAATCGGGAACAAGGACTGTCCCTTAACCGTAAAGCCGACAAACGCCGGCATATTGATTACGGGATTGGCGACCAGAACGCCAACCACACCGCCAAAAACCATGCCTAAAAGCAGGAAGGAACTCAAGTAGTCACGCGGCTCCATTAAGAGCCACATGGGCAGAACCGATGCGATAAAGCAGTAACCAAAGGTCACATAACGCCAGCCCGTGGCATCAAGATATAGCGGGAACTGCATACCTACGGCGAACATCGCCACAACTAATACAACAGCTACAAGGAACTTGACCAATCCACTGGGCTGAACCTTGCTGATAAATACGCCAAATCCCATCGCTACGACAATGTAGAGCATGGAAATCGTAGCGGCCTGTGCGCCTGGTACATTGAGTGCCCCGCTTTTGGTAAAGCCGTTAAAGGTATTGGCCAAAATATCAGCAAACGCGGCCAGTACCAACAAGGTAAAGAGCCAGCAGAACAACAGGAACAAACGGCGCCCCGTACGGCCTACATACTGTTCAATCAGCATACCCATGCTCTTACCCTGATTCTTTACCGAAGCATAAAGCGCTGTAAAATCCTGTACTGCCCCAAAGAAGATGCCTCCGACCAACAGCCAGAGCATTGCCGGTGCCCAGCCGAACATCGCCGCGATAATCGGCCCAGTCACAGGGCCGGCACCTGTAATCGACGAGAACTGATGCGCAAATACGGTAAAGCGGGAAGCCGGTGCATAGTCTCCGCCATCTTCCAGTTCTACCGCCGGCGTCTTAGCTTTAGGGTCAATCCCCCAGGTCTTTACCAACCATCGGCCGTAGAGAAAATACGCGGCCACAAAAGCGACCATGGCAAAGCCCACTAACATTAAACCATTCATAACATAAGACCTTCTTTCTCCAACATAAACGTATAAAAGTATTATTTCAGTTGGATATTTGTATAATGTGTATAGTATCACTCTGTAATTAATATGTCAACTTGTAAACCGTAAAAATGAAAAAACTTTCCCTAAAAAAATTGTGCAAAATGCTTAGCACTAAGCATTTTGCACAATTTTATACGCTATTTTAGAATTTATTTTAGTTCTACCACCGTAGCTCCCGTACCGCCTTCATTGATATCGGCAAACTGGAAGCTCAGAACATTGCGGTGCCCTTTGAGATAGGCATGAACGCCCTTACGCAGGGCGCCCGTGCCCTTACCATGAATAATGAGTACCTGACTAAGGCCCGCAATCACCGCATCGTCAATGAACTTGCCCAACGTCATTTCTGCTTCGTCCACCATCATGCCGCGGATATCGATATCGCGGCCGATATTCTGTGTCTTCTGCAGGAAACTGGATGACTGGGAGTTCTTACGGCTGCCTGTATTGGTACTGGGCTTTTCTTCCACCTTGTGGGCGATAAAGGTGCAGGCATTTGCTTTGAGCTTGGTGCGCAGGGCACCTACCTGTACGGTCAAATCCTTGCCCTGAATTTCGAGGACAGTGCCCTTCTGGTCAAGTTTTTTGACATATACTGTATCGCCTACACGGATTTTTTTGAGGTCAATGCGCTGACCCACGCCTTTCTGCGCCATGATGCCGGGGTTGGCTTTGGCCGAAGCTTCGTTGATACGCGCACGAGCATCGGCAATCGCCTGCTGGCGGGCTTTGATGCCCAAATCGTCAAACTGCTCCTTGAGCTGGCTGATGACTTCTTCCGACTCCCGGCGAGTCTGACGGATAAGGGCTGCGCTCTTATCCTTGGCCTTGCGGATGATATCGCCCTTCTTCTGGCTGAGTTCTTCCTTAGCCTTTAAGAGTTTTTCTTCGAGCTTCTTGACCCGTGCCTGACGCTCGGCGATATCGGCATTACGCTGTTCGTACATCATCTTTTCGTTTTCGAGCTCGTTGATGACATGTTCAAACTGCGCATGGTCAGCCTTGACGAGCTGTTGGGCGCGGAGAATCAGTGAATCCGCCAATCCTAAACGGCGGCTGATGGCAAAGGCATTGCTGGCGCCGGGAATGCCAATCAGCAGACGATAGGTGGGCCGCAGGGTTTCGATATCGAATTCTACGCAGGCATTTTCAATGCCGTCACGGGTATAGGCAAAGGTTTTCAGCTCTGAATAATGCGTGGTCGCAACAGTAGTTGCCTGCACTTCCAGCAGTTTTTCCAAAATAGACATGGCCAGGGCCGCACCTTCTTCCGGGTCAGTACCGGCACCTAATTCATCGAGCAGCAGCAAGTCTTCACTCTCCACCTTGTCCAAAATACTCACAATATGGGTCATATGGGCGGAGAACGTCGAAAGGCTCTGCTCTATGCTCTGTTCATCGCCGATATCCGCATAAATGTTGGCATAGAGGGCGATTTCTGAGCCCTGGTCAACCGGCAGATAAAGGCCGGACTGCGCCATCAGGACCATAAGCCCTAAAGTCTTCATGGTTACGGTTTTACCGCCGGTATTCGGGCCGGTAATCAAAAGCATGCGATAGTTTTCGCCAATGCTGATATTCGTCGGTACAACCTTATCCTTGTCAATCAGCGGATGGCGGGCATTATTCAGCACCGTGCGGCCTTCATCATTAATCAGCGGGCGCACAGCCTTCATGGACGCCGCTAAGCGCGCCTTGGCAAAGGTAAAGTCAATGTCACCCAAAATTTCACAGTTAGCCGCAAGCGTTTCCTTCTCCCGCTGAATTTCGCCGGAAAGCTGGCGCAGGATACGCTGAATTTCCTGCTGTTCAGCGAGCGTAAGCTGCTTTACATCATTATTGAGTTCCACCACAGCCATCGGCTCGATAAAGAGCGTGGAGCCGCTAGCCGACTGGTCATGGATAAGGCCGGGGAAATGCGCGCGGTATTCTGCTTTGATGGGAATTACATAGCGGTCATCACGAACGGTGACAATGGCATCCTGGAACATCTTCTGATACTGGCCGTCATGAAGGATATTATTGATTTTATCCTTGATACGCCCCTGCGATGACTTCAGTTCACGGCGAATGCGCCGCAGTTCCACGCTGGCATCTTCCCGCATATTGCCATGCTCGTCAATGACGTTGTTGAGGTTGCGTTCGAGCTGCCCCAAAATCTCCAAAGAACGTGCCCATTCCTGCAAAATCGGTGCTTCAAGCTCCAAATCGCGGAAGAAATACTTGATGGTGCGCATGGCATACATGGTGTTCATGATGTTCTGGAGTTCTTCCAGTTCCAAAATGGCACCCTTGCCTGCTTTTTTTAAGAGCAGGCGAATATCGCGAATGCCGCCCAATGGAGGTGCAGACATGGACAGCACCTTCACGGCTTCCGTGGTCTGCTCCTGCCATTCCAATACCTCGGCAAAGTCTGAACTGGGCACCAGGTTATGGGCCTTTTCCTTGCCTAAAGCCGAGCCGGCATATTCAGCCAGCTTATCCGTTATCTTCCTGTATTCTAAAACCTTAAATGATTCTTGTTCCATTTATTATTGAACTCCTCTGAAATAATGGCCACGGGTAATTTCACTGCCCTCCTGACGTTTCAGGGCATCTTCCTGCGCTTCATCCAGCTCAGCGGGCAGTTTCATAGCCTTTACATAAGCGCGGACAACAGCTTCAATTTCACGGGTGTCCATTGCCTTGGCTTCAATCTGCAAAGTCCTGATGCCAGCCCCCTTAAACTTCATGGCATGGGGCAGCATGGAGAGCGTCTTGCTGTTGAGTACATGCATATGGCAGAACTGATCCATACGCAAGGGGAAAAGTGCCTCCTTGCGGTCTTTCAGGGCATAACGTCCCTGTGTGCAGGGATGACTGCAGGCTCCTTTATCCACTCCGCCTAAGAAACTGCCGGTTACGCAGTATTCCGACACCATGAGTTCCAACCTGCCATGAACAATGGCAGACAGCGGCAGCGTACTGTTTTTCGCTAAAGCTTCCATCTGCTGCCATTTAAGTTCCGGCGACAGGGTGGCAGAAGCCACGCCATAATCCTGCAAGAAGCGAAGCGTGCTTTTGTTATAGGCAATCAGACTGTAATCGGCATGAATCGCAAAATCCGTCAACCGCTTCACGAGTGCAATCTGCGCAATATTATGCACATGCACAGCCGCAGGCGGGAAGTTTTTTGCCGCCGTCAGGATTTTCTCGAAAAACGGCTGGAAATCATCCCGCATAATGCGCGGCAAATTGAAGTCCAGCCGCACATTGGCTTTCTTCGCCAAATGCCAGGCCTTTTCGTAATCCATCACGGTGAGCGCTTCATGCTCATAGGATTCACCGCCGAAGATGATGCCGTCAGCACCGCCTGCAATGGCAGCGCGCATCTTTTCCAGATTGTCCACCGCCACCATAAGTTTTGGTTGGGAAAGTTTTCCTGTAAAAGGTTCTGCCTTGAACGGCACAGGCTCTGCCACTCGCAGCGGGTAATGCGCCAAACGCTGGGTATCGAGTTCTTCCACAGCCTGACGACGGACTTCGTTGATTTCGCTCATGGGCACCATGACTTCACCATTGATTTCCGTCTGCAAATCCGTCAGTTCATAGACAGAAGTACCGAGTCTGTCCACCTGCTTGCGGATGACTTCTTCCGACAGGGGACGTTTTTTAGCGGCTTCGCCGATAAAGGCCGTTTGTCCATGAGCTACGTGTCCGGCATTATCCCGCAGGACAACCGTCAACGGCTCACCAATCGCGGCTTTGACTTCGGCGGTAATGGGAATACGCCGCACAGGTGCACCGCTGGCATATTTTTCCTTGGCACTTTCCATCAACTGGGCATCGTAGACCTTAAATACACGGTCATGGTCACGCACCGCCGCAGGGATAGCAAAGCGCACAGTGTCGCCACTAGCAGCTTTCGTAAGGCTTCTGCCCTTGCCATCGGTCATTTCGCTAATGGTAGCCGTCACCCGGCCGCCAACTTTGACCCAAAAGTCAACCTGGTCGCCCAAGGCCAGCCTGCCGGAGAGCTTTACCGTCACGAGCCGTTTATCCCAATCATAAGCCGTTACGCGGCCGATAAGCAAGCCACGGTTATTGGGGCGCCGATCACTCATCATATTTTTGCCAGGACGATTAAGCAAATACGCTGTGGTAAAGTCACGGTTAAAAATCTGTGCCAGATTATCGCGGGCGGACTGGTCAACAGTATAATCCTGACCAGTCAAATACAGGTCAATCGCCGCACGATATGTGCCCACTACCGTAGCCACATATTCCGGACGCTTCATACGGCCTTCGATTTTTAAGGAAGCAACACCGGCCTTGATTAAGTCGGGAATGACATCAATGGTATTGAGGTCGCGGGGCGAAAGCAGATAGCTGCCTGCCTTGTCCCCCAGCACATCCTGTCCATTTTCGTCCACTAAGGTATAGGGCAGGCGGCAGGGCTGGGCACAGCGGCCACGATTGCCGCTGCGGCCGCCAATCATACTGCTCATGAGGCACTGCCCGGAATAGCAGACACAGAGCGCGCCATGCATAAAGACTTCGATTTCCACATCACAATTAGCGCAGATATGGGCGATTTCCTTCAGGGACAATTCACGGGACAACACCACACGGGTAAAGCCTAACTCCTGCAGGGCCAAAACTCCTTCAAGGCTGTGTACTGTCATCTGCGTGCTGGCGTGCAGCGGCATATCGGGAACGATTTCCCGCGCAATACGTGCCACACCTAAATCCTGCACCAAAATCGCATCTGCCCCTGCCTCCCGCAGGAACAAGAGATATTCCTTGAGCGCAGGGATTTCCTCATCATCTACAATGGTATTGACCGTGATGTTAATGAGCACATCACGCAAATGCGCAAAACGGATGGCTTCTTTCAAGCCATCCTCATCAAAATTATTTGCATAGGCACGGGCACCAAACTGGTTCCCTGCCATATATACGGCATTAGCACCACTTTCTACGGCGGCAATCAAGGCCTCACGGCTGCCAGCCGGGGCTAATAATTCTACCAATTTCCATTTCCTCCATCTATTGTCATCAAACCTTTACAAAAAGGCTTATTCTTCCTGTGGTTTATCTGCAGGTTCTTCATCAGCCGATAGTTCTCCGGCCTCCTGCAGATGCTGTACTTCCTGGAACAGTTCCAACTGTTCACCATCCAAAGCCGCAGCCGCTTCCTCGGTAGACGGCAGCGCCGGCAAATCCGCCAGCGTATTGATACCAAAACAGCGCAGGAACGTATCCGTAGTACCATACAGAATAGGCCGTCCTAAAACAGGCTTGCGGCCCACTTCCGCAATGAGTTCCAGCTCCAACAATTTTTGCAGGGCACGCTCGATGCGTACACCGCGAATATGTTCAATTTCCGCTTTGGTAATGGGCTGCTTAAAGGCGATGATGGACAGGGTTTCCATCGTCGGTGCAGAAATCTTCCTGTCTACGACCTGGCTTAAGCGTTCAATAGTCGCGAAGGCCTCCGGCCGGGTAGCCAGCTGATAGCCGCCTGCCACTTGCCGCAAAGTCAAGCCGCTTTTGCGCTCATCCAGTTCCTGCTGCAAGCGGTTGATGATATTTTGCGTGCCCGATACATCCAGCTCAATAATATGCGCAATTTCCTTTACGGTCATGGGATTGCCTGCGGCAAAGAGCACCGCCTCCACCAAGCCTGTATCGGCTATTTCTGCCCGCTTTTTCTCAGGCATGAACTCCCTCCTCCCGGACACAGATATAGATTTCCGCAAACGAACGCTGCTGTTTTACCGTTACCGTCCGCAGTTTCATCAGTTCCAGCAAAGCTAAAAAGGTGACAATCAGCTCACTGCGGGTTCCCGACCGAAATGCCTCGGAAAAGAGCAATTTTCCCCGACTGCGCCCTAACAGCAGAATGATGTTTTCCATCTTGTCCTTGATGCTGTATTCCTCCGGCTCCACTAAAGCCTTGGGAATTGAGAGTTCCTCCTTCACCGACAGCACGGTATGAAAGGCTTCCACTAACTGCTGCAGGGAAAGATTGCCCGGCGGCAGATGGTGAACCGGCAGTTCCATGGGTTCACGCGCCACGAAACGCTCCTGAATGCCCGCCATATCGCCTAAGACCTGACTAACCTGTTTGAACTTGCGGTATTCCAAAATCCGCTGCACGAGTTCAAAGCGCGGGTCTTCCTCGGGCTCGCCTTCCTCCTGCGGTGCCTTGGGCAGCATCATGCGGGATTTAATCTGCAAAAGCGTTGCCGCCATCACCAAAAAGGAACTGGCTATCTCTATATTGAACTCCCGGAATTTATCCAGATAGTCCAGATATTGACGGGTCAGTTCTGCAATGGGAATATCATAAATATCCAGCTTGTTCTTTTCAATCAGATGCATCAGCAGGTCCATCGGACCTTCAAACGCATCCAGCTTAATCTTGTAATCTTCCATTTAGAAAAACGGGCTTAACAGCAGGCTGAAGATATGCCAAATCAGCGCACGGCAGGGAATCAGAATCATGCTGAGCACCGGCGTCATGAGCAGCACAATCAGAATCAAAAAACTGTAACGCTCAAGTCCTGCCAGTTTGTAGGCCATATCGCGCGGCAAAAGCTGCATGAGTACATGCGAACCATCAAGCGGCGGCAGCGGAATCAGGTTGAAGATACCAAAACCGATATTGTACTCAATAATCATCTGAAAGACCAGATACACACCCGCCGTCATATCACCGCCCATACGGCTGTATAAAAGCAGCGCCAGCAGGGCAAGAAAAGCCGTGATAAAGTTTGCCGCAGGGCCTGCCAAAGACACCAGGATATCATCCCGCTTGGGATTCTTGAAATTCCGCGGGTTGATCATAACAGGTTTTGCCCAGCCAAAATGCACCAAAAACAGCATCAGCATGCCGATGGGATCAACATGGGCCTTGGGATTTAGCGTAAGCCTGCCCATCAATCGCGGGGTAAAATCCCCAAGCCACACGGCCACCTGTGCATGGGCATATTCATGAATGACCATGGCAATCAAAAGACCAGGAAGCCCGGCGACAATATGCATCAGATTAAAATCAAACATTTGCATTCTCCTTTTGGCTGCGTTCTAACAGCAGAATCGCTGCCACCGATTTGGCATCATAGATTTCACCTTTAAGCACCAGCTCCACGGCCTGAGACAGAGGCATCTTCACCACATTGATGAATTCATCTTCATCGGTATGCTGCTTGCCTGCCGTAAGGCCTGTTGCTGCATAGATATGAATATATTCATTGGAAAAACCTACGGTAGTAGCCACTGTCGTAAGTTTCGTTATATTTTCTGCCTGATAGCCCGTTTCCTCCGAAAGTTCCCGGGTTGCACAAAGCAGCGGGTCTTCATCCGGAGCGTCTAATTTACCTGCCGGAATCTCCAGCGTAATGCGGCCAATCGGATAACGATACTGCTTCACGAGAATAACCTGCCCATCGTCGAGCAGAGGAATAACAGCTGACGCCCCGGGATGTTTGATCCATTCCCGCGTAGCTGTCCCGCCATTGGGCAGCTTGACCGTATCCCGTTTTACATGCAACAGGGTTCCGTCAAAAATATCTTCGCTGCCGATTTTTTCTTCAATCAAGTCTTTGTCCTGCAATTCCATTATTACAGCCTCCCCGTTAAATCACATATTTTATATTTTACTATAAACCAAAACCACTTTCAATACAGAAAAGCCTTCTCCCATCAGCAGGAGAAGGCTTATTTTCATTTTGGAGGCGACACTCAGAATCGAACTGAGGATAAAGGATTTGCAGTCCTCGGCCTTACCACTTGGCTATGTCGCCATAAAAATGGAGCGGAAAACGAGACTCGAACTCGCGACCCCCACCTTGGCAAGGTGAT
>CACZIV010000024.1 GCA_902781305.1 Pseudoselenomonas ruminantium | reverse complement strand
GCCTATGCCATGAAGAATATGGCTGTCCATGTTCCGGTGGCAAAACTGGCTGATGATCAGCAATCGACTGCCGATGAGGGGCTTAAACTGCAGGCGAAAGTCGACCAGCCGGTGGATAACGATATCTGGTTCAAGACGGCCAAGAACTGGGGCGAGTTAAAGGGCGGAGCCAATTACCATGGCACGACCTTTGCCTTGGGGTATGACAAGGCGGCCGGGAAGAACTGGCGTGTGGGCGGCTTTGTCAGCTATGGCAGAAGTTCCTTTGCAGCTGGTTCAGCCGGCAGCAAGGTGCAGGATACGCGCTTCGGGCTATATGGCGGCTGCAAGAGCGGCCCTCATGAGGGCTATGTATATCTTAGCCATGGCTGGCTGAAAAATGACCTGAGCCGGGGAATATCAGGCTTTGGTACGGCTAAGGCCGATTACAACAGCCATATTTTGGAATTGGGCGGCGAATACAAATACGACCTGCAGGCGAATAAAGCTGCTGCCTGGCATGTGAGTCCCTATGTGAATATGCAGTTGTCCCGTTTGTGGCAGGATGGCTATACGGAAAGTGGTGTGGGCGCATTAGGCCAGAGAGTAAACAGCGCCGGCAACACCTATTTTGCCACGGGGCTGGGAATGGAGTTTAAGCGCTATCTGAACAAGGGCAGCTATGCCATGCGGCTTGGCCTGAGGCATGCTTTCAGCGGTGCCAATCCGCGGGTAACCTTTGGTCTTGCCGGTGGCGGTTCCACAGCTTACGAGATGCGCGGCCAGCAGGATAAGACGCATATGGTCATGTCCATATGCGGCGAGAGCGAATTTTCGCCAGGCTGGACCCTTGCCGGAGATGCTATGCTGAAACGCGGCAGTCACGACCGGGACATCATGTGTGCTGTTACCCTGCGCCGGATGTGGTAAACACAGATGGCTGCAGGATAATATAAAAAAGGAGAATTATTAAGCGTAAGAGGAGGAAGAAGTATGAAAAAGCGGATTATGGTTTTTGTGGTGGTTATGATGATGGCACTATCCGGTTTGTGTATGGCGCATATGACCGGCGGCAGCATTAACGGCCTGGTTAACACGGACGATGGTCAGAAAATTGCCATCTATACTGCTGAAGGTTATTCGGTGGCAACCGTTTTGGAATACCATGTCAACTATCCGTTGGAAGACCATGATGTCATTGAAGCGGTCAATGGTTATCTGACGGAGATTGGTCGTTTGCGCATTAAAGATATGCACAATGGTTCCAGTCAGACGATTGTTCAAATTGAGGGCGTAAATCTGACGGAAAAAGAAGCGATGAGCTGGCTGGCGCATGGCGGTAAATTTGAATAAATCGATAAGATTCTATTGTATAATTTCTAATCTAAACTTTTCAGACAAAATTTATATGCAATCTTGGCCGATGGTGTAAATGTCCATCGGCCGTTTTTTGTCTGGTGGGAGATACAAGCTGATTTACCACTTGGCAGCTATGATGGCGATAATTATTATGAGTTGACGAAGAATAGTTTGTTTTGTTTACAATTGTTTTTGGGCGGTGTATAATAGGTGATATGTTTTGAAGTATTTTATTTCAGAGGGGAGCAATATAAAACATGAGCAAAAAGATGAAAACCATGGACGGCAACCAGGCCGCCGCATACATCTCCTATGCTTTTACGGATGTTGCAGCAATCTATCCCATCACGCCGTCTTCACCGATGGCTGAACATGTGGATGAAGATGCAGCCAAAGGCAAGACCAACCTCTTTGGTCAGAAGGTCCGCGTTATTGAATTGCAGTCAGAGGCTGGTGCCGCTGGTGCTGTACATGGTTCCTTGCAGGCTGGTGCCCTGACCACTACATATACGGCATCTCAGGGGTTCCTGCTGATGATTCCGAATCTCTACAAGGTAGCCGGCGAACTGCTGCCGGGCGTGTTCCACGTATCCGCTCGTGCTTTGGCCGCTAACTCCCTGAATATCTTTGGCGACCATCAGGATGTTATGGCAGCCCGCCAGACTGGCTGTGCAAT
This sequence comes from Pseudoselenomonas ruminantium, assembly GCA_902781305.1. GTDB lineage: Bacteria > Bacillota > Negativicutes > Selenomonadales > Selenomonadaceae > Selenomonas_A > Selenomonas_A ruminantium_K. Next base: position 23,359 of record CACZIV010000024.1, on the reverse strand, counting down.
GCTCTGTGAAGCCAGCGTGCAGGAAGTTATGGATTTGGCCGCTGTAGCCCATCTCGTGGCCATCAAAGGCCGTGTGCCGTTCATCAATTTCTTCGATGGTTTCCGTACCTCCCACGAGATTCAGAAAATCGAAGTAGTGGACTATGATGATTTGGGCAAGATTCTCGACTGGGAAGCGGTAAAAGAATTCCGCCGCCGTGCGCTGAATCCGGACCATCCGGTTATCCGCGGCACAGCACAGAATCCGGACGTATACTTCCAGGAACGCGAAGCATCCAACAAGTACTACGAAGCGCTGCCGGAACTCGTCGAAGAAGCTATGGCTGATTTGGCCAAAATCACGGGCCGTGAACATCACCTGTTTGACTACTATGGTGCCAAGGATGCTGACCGCATCATCATCGCCATGGGTTCTGTCTGCCAGGCTGTGCAGGAAACGGTGGATTACCTCAACAAGCAGGGCGAAAAAGTCGGCCTGATGAGTGTACATCTCTATCGTCCGTTCTCCATCAAGCACTTCTTCCAGTTTATGCCGAAGACGGTCAAGAAGGTTGCTGTGCTTGACCATACGAAGGAGCCGGGTTCTCTGGGCGAACCGCTGTACCTCGATGTTAAGAGCGCCTTCTATGGCTCTGAACTTAACCCCATCATCGTGGGCGGCCGTTTCGGTCTGGGCGGCAAGGACACGACGCCGGATCAGATTTTCGCGGTCTTTGAAGAACTCAAGAAAGATGCACCGAAAGATGGCTTCACCATTGGTATCGATGATGATGTAACGCATACGAGCCTGACTCCGGTTATGAGCGATGTAAATCTGACGCCGGAAGGCACGACGGCCTGCAAGTTCTGGGGTCTCGGTTCCGACGGTACGGTTGGTGCCAACAAGAGCGCCATCAAGATTATCGGCGATAAGACGGACATGTATGCACAGGCTTACTTTGCCTATGACTCCAAGAAGTCCGGCGGTATCACGATGAGCCATCTGCGTTTCGGCAAGCAGCCCATCACGAGCCCGTACCTCATCAACAATGCGGACTTCATTTCCTGCTCCCAGCAGTCCTATGTCTACAAATACGACCTGCTGGCCGGCCTCAAGAAGGGCGGCAAGTTCCTGCTCAATACGGTTTGGTCAGATGCAGACCTCGACAAGCATCTGCCGGCTGCCATGAAGCGCTATATCGCCAAGAATGAAATCGAATTCTACACGGTTAACGCTGTGGACATCGCGAAAGAACTCGGCCTCGGCGGCCGCTTCAACATGGTTATGCAGTCTGCCTTCTTCAAGATTGCCGCCATCATTCCGCTCGAAACGGCAGTGGAATACCTCAAAGATGCTGTGGTTAAGTCCTACGGCAAGAAGGGCGAAAAAGTTGTCAACATGAACAATGGCGCCATCGACAAAGGTATCGAAGCCCTCCATCGCGTAGAAGTACCGGCTGCCTGGGCTGATGCTGCAGACGAAGCGGAAGAAAAGAAAGAGGCTCCGGCATTTATCACTGAAATTCAGGAAGTCATGAACCGTCAGGAAGGCGACAAGCTGCCGGTTTCCAAGTTTACGGAAGACATGGTAGACGGTACGTTCCCTGTTGGCGGTGCTGCTTTCGAAAAACGCGGTACGGCTATCAATGTACCGGTTTGGAATACGGACAAGTGCATTGGCTGTAACCAGTGTTCCTATGTCTGCCCGCATGCTGCTATCCGTCCGGTGCTCACGACGGAAGAAGAACTCAAAAACGCTCCGGAAGGATTCCCGTCCAAGCAGACGAAGGCCATCAAGGATTACCACTTCACGGTAGCTGTATCCACCATGGACTGCCTGGGCTGCGGCAACTGCGCACAGGTCTGCCCGGTGAAGGCGCTCGATATGAAGCCGCTGGATGATAAGCTCAAAGACGAACAGAAGTTCTTCGATTATGGTGTAGATGCCAAGAAGGTTGCACCGAAGAAGAACCCGATGAAGAAGACGACGGTTCTGGGTTCCCAGTTTGAACAGCCGCTCCTCGAATTCTCCGGCGCTTGCGCAGGCTGCGGTGAAACCCCGTACGCTAAACTTTTGACCCAGCTCTTTGGTGACCGCATGATGGTAGCCAATGCTACGGGCTGCTCCTCCATCTGGGGCGGCAGTGCCCCGGCTATGCCGTACACCAAGAACCACAAGGGTCATGGCCCGGCTTGGGCAAACTCCCTGTTCGAGGATAACGCTGAATTCGGTTTGGGCATGTTCCTGGGCACGAAATCCGTCCGTGATGCTTTGGCTGCTGATGCCAAGGCTGCTGTTGAAGCTGGCAAGGGCAGCGATGAACTCAAAGCTGCACTGACCGAATGGGTGGACAATATGAACGAGGGCGAAGGTTCCCGCGAACGTGCTGAGGCACTTACGGCACTTCTGGAAGCCGAAAAGGGCAGCGATGAACTGCTGAACAAGCTCTACGACAACAAGGATTACTTCGTGAAGCGTTCCCAGTGGATTCTGGGCGGCGACGGCTGGGCTTACGATATCGGCTACGGCGGCCTTGACCATGTACTGGCTTCCGGCGAAGATGTCAACGTGCTCGTCTTCGATACCGAAGTTTACTCCAACACGGGCGGTCAGGCTTCCAAGTCCACACCGGCTGCAGCTATCGCACAGTTTGCCGCTGCTGGTAAGAAGACGAAGAAGAAGGACCTCGGCATGATGGCTAAGTCCTACGGCTACGTCTATGTGGCACAGGTCGCTATGGGCGCTGACCACAACCAGCTCATGAAGGCTATCACGGAAGCTGAAGCTTATCATGGCCCGTCCCTGATTATCGCCTATGCACCGTGCATCAACCACGGTATCCGCAAGGGCATGGGCAACAGCCAGCTCGAAGCAAAACTGGCTGTGGAATGCGGTTACTGGGTCAACTACCGTTACAACCCGCAGCTCGTGGGCACGGACAAGAACCCGTTCAGCCTCGATTCCAAGGAACCGAACTTCGACAAGTTCCAGGAATTCCTGATGGGCGAGAACCGCTACATCAACCTCCAGCGCTCCTTCCCGGAAGCTGCAGAGGCACTCTTTGAAAAGACCCAGAACGATGCCAAGGGCCGTTATGAAGGCTACAAGGTACTTGCTGGTAAATAATATGCGGTAATCTGCCGCACGCGAGCAAATCTTCTTGACACATACCCCCTACAGGTATATGATTTATACCTGTAGGGGGTATATTTTTACTGTGTATGGAGGCTTTTATGGAAACAACTGCTGAAGGCTGCTGCTGTGGTGCAGTGAAGCATAAGCATCGCGATAAGGATGGCAAGGAATACAAGAAACTGATATCCCGGCTCAACCGCATTGAAGGTCAGGTGCGGGGCATCCGCCGGATGGTGGAGGATGACCGTTACTGTGTGGATATCATGACGCAGGTCAGTGCCATTCAGGCAGCGTTAGGAGCATTTAACAAGGAACTCTTGTCCGAGCATATCAAAAGCTGTGTAGTCCACGACATTCGTGAAGGTGATGACGCCGTAGTGGATGAATTGGTTACATTACTATCGAAGATGGTACGTTGATTGCCTGAGACAAGATAAGCAAAGTGAGGTGATGATATGGCGCTAAAAAAAGAACGGTTTGCCGTTACCGGCATGACCTGTTCGGCGTGTTCGGCCCGCGTGGAAAAAGCCGTAACGGCCCTTGCGGGCATGGAAAAGGTCAGCGTTAATCTGCTGACGAACTCGATGCAGCTTTCCTATGATGAAGGCAAGCTGACGCCTGCCCAAATCGTTGCGGCAGTGGAGCAGGCTGGCTATGGTGCGAGTCTGCAAGGGGAGAAGTCTGTGAAAGCGGCGGAGCCTGGTGAGGACCCACTGGCAAAAGATGCTGCGAATATGCGAAAGCGGCTGAGTTTATCGGTGCTTTTTCTCCTGCCGCTTATGTATATTGCCATGCATAATATGATTTATACCTGGTCAGGGCTGCCGGTGCCGGACGTTATGCAGATGCTTTTTGACGGGCCGGAAAATGCTATTACGTTTACCTTTGCCCAATTTTTGCTGCTTTTGCCGATTATGTATCTAAATCGGAAATACTACATCAATGGTTTTCGCAATCTCCTGCAGGGAGCGCCGAATATGGACAGCCTTGTGGGCATGGGCTCGATGGCGGCGGCGGTTTTTGGTGCTTTTGCCCTGTTCCGCATGAGTTGGGGGCTGGGTCATGGCGATTTGGCGTTGGTGGCAGAATACAGCCGCAATCTCTATTTTGAGTCTGCGGGCATGATTGTCACCTTGATAACCGTTGGCAAATATATGGAAGCCAAGGCCAAGGGCAAGACCGGTGCGGCGCTGAAAAAACTCATGGAACTTGCGCCTAAGCGGGCAAGGGTACTGCGGGCGGGGCAGGAAATTTCTATCCCCGCCGAGGAACTTAGCATAGGTGATGAGATTATCGTGCGCCCCGGTGAGCGCATTCCCGCCGATGGCGTGGTGATTTCCGGGCAGACCAGTGTAGACGAATCGGCGCTTACCGGCGAGAGCCTGCCGGTCTTTAAGCAGGTTGGCGATAAAGTCACTTCGGCAACGCTGAATAAGGCGGGGGCAATCCACTTCCGTGCCGAAAAGGTTGGTGCCGATACGGCCATCAGCCAGATTATCCGGCTGGTGGATGAAGCCAGTGCCAGCAAGGCACCAATCGCAAGGTTGGCCGATAAGCTTGCCGGCGTGTTTGTGCCGGTGGTTATCGGCATTGCGCTGCTGGCGGGGGGCATATGGCTGGCAATGGGGGCGAGCGTGGAATTTGCTTTTTCCATTGCCATATCCATTCTGGTTATCTCCTGTCCTTGTGCTTTAGGACTGGCTACGCCCGTAGCCATTATGGTCGGAACCGGCAAGGGGGCGGAAAACGGTATTCTCATTAAGTCCGGCGAAGCCTTGGAAATCGCGCAGGCGGTGGATACCGTGGTCATGGATAAAACCGGCACGATTACCGCAGGCAAGCCCGTGGTTACGGATGTACTGCCGCTGACGCTCGCAGAAGCGGATTTGCTGGCGCTGGCCGCCGGTTTGGAGAAGATGAGCGAACATCCGCTGGCCGATGCAGTGCTGGCCTATGCGCAGGAAAAGAAAATATCGCCAGCGCAGGTGGAAGGTTTCCAAGCCGTTATCGGGCGGGGCTTGCAGGGAAAGGTGCAGGGCTTGGCCTGCCTTGCCGGCAATGAAGCATTTATGGAAACGCAAGGCATAGCGGTGACAAAATACCGCAAGGATTTGGCACGGCTGGCCGATGAAGGCAAGACGCCGCTGCTCTTTGCGCAGGACGGACAGCTTGCCGGGATTATCGCTGTGGCCGATAAGGAAAAAGAATCCAGCCGGGCGGCGATTCAGGCGTTTTCAGCTATGGGGCTGGATGTCATCATGTTGACTGGTGATAATGAGCGTACCGCTGAAGCTGTGCGCCGCCGTTTGGGGCTGACGAAAGCCATTGCTGGCGTCCTGCCGGCCAGGAAGGCAGAGCATATTGCCGAATTGCAGGCACAGGGCCATAAGGTCGCCATGATTGGCGATGGCATTAACGATGCGCCCGCGCTTGTGCAGGCGGATTTGGGTATGGCGATTGGTGCCGGTACGGATGTAGCGATGGAAAGCGCCGATGCAGTGCTCGTGCGCAGCAATCTTATGGACGCCGTAAGTGCCATAAAATTATCCAAAGCCGTACTGCGCAATATCAAGGAAAATCTCTTTTGGGCCTTTATTTACAACATTATTGGCATACCATTGGCGGCAGGGCTGTTGTACTCCGCCTTTGGCATCAAGCTGTCGCCGATGATTGGCGCGGCAGCCATGAGTTTATCCAGCGTATGTGTGGTCATGAATGCCCTGCGGCTGCGTTCGTTCAGGCCGGAACAGGCGGCAGAAATGACTACAGATAATAACAAATTTCAGGAAGAACAGGCAGCTGTCGGAAAGGAAGAAAAAGAAATGGCTATGCAAACAGAACTTAAAATTGAAGGTATGATGTGTGCTCATTGTCAGAAGCACGTTAATGATGCACTGTCGAAAATGGATGGTGTTACGGCTGTGGAAGTAAATTTGGAAGCCGGGACAGCTAAGGTGACGGCTGAACGGGAAATTCCCCAGGCTGAGTTTGCGCAGGTTATCACGGATGCAGGGTACGAATTGGTTGGCTTAGTGTAAAGTACAAAATTATTTATTGCGTTGACAATAAAGAAAATTTATGCTAATATACATACTGTAAACGAAAGCACAATCGAATATTGGTTGGGTCAGGTGTCATAGACTTAATAGGGAAGTCGGTATAAGCCGGCGCGGTCCCGCCACTGTAACAGCGAGTTTATCTGCATAGTTATGTCACTGGAGAGCTTTCTCTGGGAAGGCGCAGATAAATGATGAACTGGAGCCAGGAGAACTGCCTGATTAACAATCGCCGCTAAGAACCTAGATGGTTCTTTGGACCTGCGAGTGATGGGGATGGAGATTTATCGGTACTGAAAAGTTTTTAGAGCCTGGTTTAGTGTGGGTATTTTCGAGTAGCGTAAATAAGCTCTTCCCTGCGCGGGAGGAGCTATTATTTTGCCCGTTTCGTCGAAAAGTTTTTCCTGTCAGATTTCTGACAGGGAGAAATGCTCATACATTTCATTCAGTTCTATGGATTGTCTGCGTTCATGCAGCAGCTCCGATACGCTATATCGGAGCTTATTTTTTTCTTTCCATTTACATAGGGAACGAAGTTCCCAAGACTATCAGGGATTGTGGATAGTATAAATTCTATGAGGGGAGTCTTTGGACACCATGGAAGCACTTTGTATTGGGTTAGCACTTTTAGGACTTATGTATTTTGCCTACCGCGGCTGGTCAATCATTTTGATTGCTCCGTTCTTCGCGGGATTGGCAGCACTGGCGAGTATGTTTGACATTCTGCCTGTATACAGTGAGCTGTATATGACGAGGCTCGCGGAATATGTAAAGACATATTATCCGGTATTCCTGTTTGGTGCGGTATTTGCAAAATTGATGGAAAAAGGTGGGCTGGCATCCGCGATTGCTGGCAAGATTGTGGACGTTTTAGGGGAAAAACGGGCAATCCTGGCGGTGCTTATGGGGTGCGGTGCGTTGACATATGGCGGCTTGTCCGTATTTGTGGTTGCCTTTGTTATGTATCCGTTTGGCGCGGTAGTCTTTAAGAAAGCGGATATTCCGAAAAGGTTGTTGCCCGCAGCCTTGTGGGTAGGTATTTTCTCCTTTGCGATGGTTTCTCTTCCCGGAACACCGCAAATTCAGAATATTATTCCGTCCTCTTATTTTCAGACAAGTACTTGGGCGGCACCGGGCATCGGCTTATTTGCCTCAATCTTGTTCCTGCTGATTGGCTGGGGCTGGATTGGTCATCGGGCAAAGCTGCTGCAGTCCCGTGGAGAGGGCTATGGTGAGCATGAGAGTGATGGAAAGAAGAAGCGTCATCCGAAAATCAACATTCCCTGGTATTGGGCAATGGTGCCGTTACTTATGGTTATTGTGATTAACGTGATTCTGTCCAATCCCTTTGGTTGGGAATGGGGCTTTCACTGGAATGAGGACAGTTTAGCGGCGTTTGTGCCGTTGAAACTGACGCTTTTGGCTTCGCATGTCGGCAAGGTATCGGCAATCTGGTCCATCAGCGTGGCACTCATTCTCAGCAGTATTGCAGCGGCTTATATCGGCCGCAAGCGCTTGAAGGTAACGGATGGCTTCCTGCCGACGGTAAACTATGCGGCGCTTTCCTCCGGTTCTGCGGCGCTCAATGTTGCTTCCGGCTATGCTTTCGGCTGCGTTATTACGGCTATGCCGGGTTTTGCTCCGGTGACGGAATGGCTGGTTGGCATTGCCGCTTCCTTCGGACCGCTGCTCTCGGCGGTTATCACCACCAACATCATGTGCGGTATTACCGGTTCGGCGTCCGGCGGTCTGACCATTGCCCTGTCGGCATTGGGTGACCAGTGGGCGGCGATGGCGATTACCGCGGGGATTCCTCTGGATGTTCTGCACCGTATTGTAGCGGTGGCTTCGGTTGGTATCGACCCGGTTCCGCATTGCGGCGCTTTGGTAACGCTGTTGGCCATCTGCGGACTTACGCATAATGAATCCTACTTCGATATTGCTGTGATTATGGGCATGAAGTTTTTGGTGCCGTTCCTGTGCATTATCTTCTATATGTTGACGGGCATCTGTTAAAGCATAATAAAAAATCCGGTATATCCTTTGACGGGATATATCGGATTTTTTTTATCATCAAGTGTTTTTCAACGGTTCGTAAGCATCGGTGTGGAGAAATTCTCGTTCGATGACTTGACCGTTTTGTTTCCATAGGCGGTAAAGCGAGGGCCGCATGGAACTTCCTTCGGTGACGAGGGCAATGCTCTTGCCGGCTAAATCCGCCTTGGTGCCCAGTACATAAACCGTCAGAGCGCTTCCACTGTTGGCCACGGTGAGATAGACCGGATGGGGCAGAGGATTGCGGAAGACGAAGTCGATAAGGCCGTCGGCTACAGTGGCATCCCGTCCAGCAGGTACATAGGAGGATGAAGCAAAATGTCCTGTGCGTTCCACCGGGGTCAGGCCCGCCAGCAAAATGGCATTGTAGAGGGTGGAACTGACCTGACAGACACCGCCGCCGACATCAATGGTATGTTCGCCATAGACGATAACGCCGGCATCCTTATAACCGGCTTCGTGGGTACGGGGGCCAACCGTATCATTGAAGGATAAGGTCGCACCGCTGCGGATTAATGCCCCCTGCAAATGGCTGGCGGCAATACCGATATTATCGCCGCGGTCGCCAGGATAGAAGCGGGTTGTATAGGAACCCAAAATGCCATCCATGGCCGCAATGTCATTATCCTGAACAAAGGGAGCCTGCTCTGCAGGAGTCAGCTCCTTTTTTACCGTCAGGTTGAATGTTTGGAAATCCGGCGCCAGTTCCGCGGCAATCGGTTCAATATCGAGACTTAGCCCCGTGACGGCAGGTGTTTTGCGGATGCTGCCGTCGGCCAGCAGGGTGACGCTGCCGTTTTTGGGCTGCGTGTCAATGGCTGTTTTTATCTGCTGCAGCTTGTCATGGAGAAGCTGTTCATCAAAGCTGGCGTCCATGGTGACGGTGGCGCCGAAAATGGCACAGCGCATCTGAGTGATGAGGTTTTCGATGGGGCTGCCATCCCGTCCGATGTTATAAGCTGTTTCCACGGCTTTATCCACATTGCCGTGGAGGTTGATATCGGCCGGGTCAATTTGGAAGTTGCGTTCCTTATAGGTGAGAACCGCAGCTTTGCGTTGCAGCTTTTTTTCCGCGGTATCCGCAAAAAACTTGCGGGCTTCACTTTTGGTCAGGCCGGCAATGGTGGTGCCGTTCGCCTGTACGCCCATAATGACGCGTCCCTGGTTGCTGACCGTGACCGATATGCAGCCGGCAACAACTACGGCGGTTATTGTAGCGGCTGTGGCTATAGCAACGATTTTGCCCAAAGCCGCATTGGAAAGATTCATAATTGCAAGACACTCCCTATAAAATATTTGAAGTACCATGTTCATTATACTTTTTTTGTCTGAATGGTGCAATGTAAGGTTGACTTTGTTTTTTTGACTTTTTTACTATAACAGCTTGACATTTTGACTAAAAAAAGGTACTATAAGAACTGTGCTTAGCACTCGGCATTAATGAGTGCTAACAAACTAACGACGTATTTCATAATATAGGAGGAAGATACCTATGATTAAGCCATTGGGCGAAAGAGTTGTCATCGAAGTTGCTGAAGGCGATGTAAAGACCGCCAGCGGGATTGTACTGCCGGACACGGCTAAAGAAAAGCCCCAGAAGGGCACGGTTGTAGCTGTAGGTACGGGCAAGCTTCTGGAAAACGGTGAGCGCGCTGCTATGGAAGTAAAAGCTGGCGACACGGTTGTTTTCTCCAAGTACTCCGGTTCCGAAGTTAAAGTTGACGACAAGGAATACCTGATTGTCCGCGAAAGCGATATTCTGGCAATTCTCTAATTAAGCGTATTTTCTGGAGGTAATATAAATGGCTAAACAGATTCTGTTTGACGAAGAAGCTCGCCGCGCTCTGGGCCGCGGTGTTGATGCATTGGCTAACGCCGTAAAAGTAACCCTTGGCCCTAAAGGCCGTAACGTAGTGCTCGAAAAGAAATTCGGCGCTCCGACCATCACCAACGATGGTGTAACGATTGCCCGCGACATCGAACTCGAAGATCCGTTCGAAAACATGGGCGCACAGCTCGTTAAAGAAGTTGCTACGAAGACCAACGATATCGCTGGTGACGGTACGACGACGGCAACTCTCTTGGCTCAGGCTATGATTCGTGAAGGTATGCGCAACGTTGTTGCTGGTGCAAACCCGATGATCATCAAAAAAGGTATCGACAAGGCTGTAGCTGCTCTGGTTGACGAAATCCAGTCCAAGGCTAAGACGATTGAAAGCAAGGCTGACATCGCTCAGGTTGCTACGATTTCTTCCGCTAACGAAGAAACGGGCGAACTCATTGCTGAAGCTATGGAAAAAGTTGGTAAAGACGGCGTTATCACCGTTGAAGAATCCAAGTCCATGGCCACGAACCTCTCCGTTGTAGAAGGTATGCAGTTTGACCGTGGCTACATCTCCCCGTACCTCGTAACGGATACGGACAAGATGGAAGCTGTTCTCGATGACCCGTACATCCTGATTACGGACCGCAAGATTTCCGCTATCGCTGACATCCTGCCGATTCTCGAACAGGTTGTAAAACAGGGCAAGCAGCTGGCTGTTATCGCTGAAGACGTTGACGGCGAAGCTCTGACGACCATCGTGGTCAACAAGCTCCGCGGCACCTTCAAGGCTCTGGCTGTGAAGGCTCCTGGCTTCGGTGACCGCCGCAAGGCTATGCTCGAAGATATCGCTATCCTCACGGGTGGTACGGTTATCAGCGAAGAACTGGGCCGCAAGCTTGACAGCGTAACGCTCGAAGACCTCGGCCGCGCTCGTCAGATTCGTTCCACGAAGGAAGAAACCACAATCGTTGATGGTGTAGGCGATAAGGACGCTATTGCAGCTCGCGTAGCTCAGATTAAGAAGCAGATTGCGGAAACGACTTCTGACTTCGATAAGGAAAAACTGCAGGAACGTCTGGCTAAACTGGCTGGCGGCGTTGCTGTTATCGAAATCGGTGCTGCTACCGAAGTGGAAATGAAGGACAAGAAATACCGCATCGAAGATGCCCTCAACGCAACCCGCGCTGCTGTTGAAGAAGGTATCGTAGCTGGTGGCGGCACGACCTTCATCGACATTCTGCCGGCACTCGACAAAATCAACGTGGAAGGCGACGAAAAAGTTGGCGTAAACATCGTTCGTCGTGCTATCGAAGAACCGGTTCGTCAGATTGCGGACAACGCTGGTCTCGAAGGTTCCGTAGTCGTTGAAGAAGTGAAGAAGGCTGGCGACGGCATCGGCTTCAACGCCCTCAAGAACGAATACGTTGACATGATTAAAGCTGGTATCGTTGACCCGGCTAAGGTTACGCGTTCCGCTCTGCAGAACGCTGCTTCCATCGCTTCCATGGTTCTGACCACGGAAACGCTGGTTGCTGATAAGCCGGAAGAAAAACCGGCTATGCCGGCTGGCGGTGCTCCGGGCATGGGCATGCCGGGCATGATGTAATCACATCTCCATAAAGCATAAGACCTTCCCCTGCGGGGGAAGGTTTTTGTTTGCAGAGACACAGGGATTTGGTAAAAAAATTATGCATAAAATGTCATAACGTGGTATACTAAAAAGGCTTTCCAAAGGGAGAGCCTTATTTTATTTTGCTTTTTAGACGTAAGGGAGATTGATACAGTGAAATTCTGGCATAAGATAGCGTCGCTGTTCATGGTGGCCTGTCTGCTCACGATACAACTGCCTATAGCAGCGGGAGAAGGCGGCGAGCCGGAGATTACGGCACAGGCGGCGATTATCGTGGAGGCTTCTACAGGGCGCGTCATTTGGGAGAAAAATGCTGATGAACGCCTGTATCCGGCCAGCATGACTAAGATGATGACCGGCATACTGGCTTTGGAACAGATGAATATGCGCTCGCAGATTGTTATGACGCCGGAGGCGGCCTATACGGAATCATCGCCAGTGGGTGTACTGCCGGGCGAGACCATCCGTACGGATGAACTGCTGAACGGTATGCTTATGGAATCCGACAATGGTGCGGCGGTGGCGCTCGGTGAGGCTATGGCTGGCAGCGTATCCGCTTTTGCCAAGATAATGAACGGTAAGGCTGAGGAACTGGGCATGCAGGATACGCATTTTGTCAATCCCAACGGCCTGACAGCAGAGGGCCATTATTCCACGGCTAGGGATATGGCAAAATTGGCCTGCTATGCCATGAAAAATCCGGATTTCCGCAAGATTGTCGGGCAGGAACAGCGGACGATTTACTGGACCTCTCCGGGAAGCAAGACCTTTAAGGCACATAATACCAATAAGCTGTTGGGCAAGTACGAGGGCATGACCGGTATCAAGACCGGCTGGACCAATGCTGCCGGCGGCTGTCTGGCCACCGGTGCCCGCCGTCATGGCGTGGAGCTTATTGTCGTGCTGATGAAGACACCTACGCCGGATGACCGCTTTAAGGATGCAGAAAAGCTTTTGGATTATGGCTTCGACCATGTGAAGATGACAAAAGCGCTCTCCAAGGATAGAACCACGCGCAAAGTATGGGTGGCGAATGGTGTACAGGCATCTGCCCAGCTTTATCCCGAACGGGATATCGAATACCCGCTGATTAACGGCGAGGATAAGAGCAAGTATTCGCTGGCCTACGATGTGCCCAAGGTGGTGGATGCACCGCTAAAGGCTGGTGCACAGGTGGGGAATATTGAAATTTTGTATAACGGACAGAAAGTAGAGCAGGTACCGTTGCTGACTGAAGGCGTAAATAGCGGCTTTAGCATGGGCTCCTGGCTGGTGAATACGTTTTCCTGGTTCATCAAGTTAATATAAGATAAAAAGGATAAGCCTTTCAGGGATTTTGAACCCCCTGGGGGGCTTAAATTTTTGGAGGAAAGGGGCTAAACTATTGTATAGATATTGGAAACGGGACAGGTGAAGATGATGAAACATAATGTACAACCTAAGTCGTCAGCTTACGAGCAGGAATATCAGCTGAATGCACAGATAGAAGCCTATTGGGACGAGCGCAGCCGTGATTTCAGCAAGCTGCGGCAAAAGGAACTGAGTGGCCCTTGTGCGGCTGCCTGGCAGGCATATCTGCAGGAGAAACTGCCTGCCGCTGCACCCTTGAAGATACTGGATATTGGTACAGGTGCAGGCTTCTTTGCCATTTTGCTCGCACAGCTGGGGCATAAGGTAACGGGCATTGATATGTCCGCGGATATGCTCCATCAGGCCAAGCAAAATGTTTTGGCTGCCGGCTGTTCAGCAGAATTTCGCAAGATGAATGCGCAGGAACTCGATTTTGCCGATGAAACCTTCGATGTGGTCATCAGCCGTAACCTCACCTGGACTCTGCCGGATGTTATGCAGGCTTATCGTGAGTGGCAGCGGGTGCTGAAAAAAGGCGGCAAGCTCCTGAACTTTGATTCCGACTATGGCCTTGTGACCTTCTCCCGCAAGGAGGACCAGGCCGATGTCCACGCTAATATCCGGCAGGAACTGGTTACGGAATGCAACGATATAAAGGACGAACTGTGCATCAGTACCCATCGCCGCCCGCAGTGGGACGCCCAGTTCCTGCGCGATTTAGGTATGCAGGTAACCGTAGAAGAAGAAATCGCCCCCCGAGTCCGCACCGACAAGAATATGCAGTTTGACACCCTTCCCTTATTTGCCATCATAGCCAGCAAATAAGCCCAATAAGGAAACAACAAAAGCAGCATAAAGCACGCAAAAGAATGCGTAAAGTAAAAGGTACGCAAAAAGCCCGGTGGCTGGTGATACCTTTCCGCAGCGTTTGACAAGCTTGCGCGAAGGAAAGATATTACCAGCCACCGGGCGTCTTAGCACCAAGATGTAAACTGTAAACAAAGAACTATTCAGTTGCCGCCTGAGATACTTCTTCGGCGGATTTTTTGGTAATCATAATTTTATCAATGCGCGCCCCATCCATATCCACAACTTCAAAGGTGAAGTCCTGCCAGTCGATACGCTCGCCGGCCTTAGGGATATAGCCAAAGTAGGAGGTCAAAAAGCCGCCCATAGTCTGGTAGTGGTCATGGTCTTCATCGGGAAGTTCCTCGATGGAGAATTTCGCCTTGAAATCGTCAATATCATAAAGCCCATCCACCAGCCAGCTGTTTTCGTCACGGACAGTCAGCTGCGCGGTTTCTTCCTCGTGGGCGGCAAAGGATTCCCCTGCAATTTCCTGCAGGATGTCGTCCATGGTCAAAAAGCCGATAACTCCGCCGTATTCGTCGAGCACCATCGCTTCATGAATACCTGTAGTGCGGAACTGCTTCAACACGCGGAAGGTTTCCATGGAACGGGGGATAAAGAGGGGCTTGCGGATATACTGGGATAAATCCAACACCTCATGGGCCAGGGTGGCATTGAGTAAATCCTTGGCATAGAGGACACCGCAGAAATCATCGAGACTATCCCTTCCTACAGGGAAAATATCCTGTGGCGTTTCCCGGATAAGCCGCATATTTTCCCAAAGAGAATCGGCTAAGTCGAGCCAGAGCATTTGCGTGCGGGGCGTCATCAGAGCATAGGCCGTTTGGTCACTCAGGTGGAAAATCTTGTCCACCATGGCCTGCTCGGTCTTTTCAAAGGTGCCATCTTCCGTACCCTGCTCAATTAAGTCCTTGACCTCATCTTCCGTTACGGTATCTGCAGCATGGGGATTGATGCCAAAGATTAAGAGAATCATATTGGCTGCCCCGGAGAGCAGGGAAACAAAGGGGCGGGTAACTCTGGCCAATAGCCGCATGATGCCATGATATTTCAGCAGCATAGCCTCCGGCTTTTGCATGGCGGTCTTCTTGGGCAGAAATTCGCCGAGCAGCAGGGCCAGGCAGGTAATAACGAGCACGCTGATTACGAGCGATAATGTTTGCGCATGGGGAATCGGCAAAAGCTTTGCGGCCATAGGGGCGAGCAGTACGCCCGTGCAGACACCGATTAAGATGCTGCTCATGGTAATGCCAATCTGGGACAGGGAAAGCATACGGTCATCCTGCTCCAACAGCTCAAGCACCTTTTCAGCATCGGTATTGCCGTCTTCCTGCATTTTTTCCAATTTACTGCGGTGACTTTCAGCAATGGCCGTTTCCATTAGGGAAAAGAAGCCGAGCGTCAACAGCAGAACAATCATAAATACCAATAATAAACCTGTGTCAGAACTATCCAACGAAAAATCACATCCTTAAAGTAGAAAAGTATATTAGTAATATTTTACCATAGGCAACAGGAAAAACCAATATTAAGTTTGTGATGGCGTAAGCCGGATTACCTGGGAAAAGTGGGATAGCTGCGGTAAATCATGCGTGATGATGATTACGGTCTGTCCGGTTAGGTCAGCCCGCTTTAAGATGGCGTCCAATAGCTTATTGGCTTTGGGAAGGTCAAGGCCTGCGGTGGGTTCATCAAAGAGGAGCACCGGTGCAGAGCTGGCCAGGATAAGGGCGCTGATCAATCGATTGCGCTCGCCGCCGGAAAGATGGCAGGCATTTTCCCCTAAGGGGGTATCGAGCCCTTGCGGAAGTTTTTGCCAGACCGCTGTGAGCTGCGCCGTTTGCAATGCTTGTTGTATTTCATCTGCGGTGATGGCGGGATGGAGTCTGAGAAAGTTTTCTCTTATGGAACCGGCAAACAGGAAACTTCCCTGCGGAATTGTGCAGATAAAGGGCCGGACAGCGGAGCCATAATGGATACTTCCCTTTGTGGGTGCCCAAAGCCCGGCCAGCAGACAGGCCAATGTAGTCTTGCCGCTGCCGCTGTCCCCGACAATCGCCGTATGACAGCCGGGATAAAGTGAAAAATTAAGCGCAGAAAAGACGGGCAGCCCTTGGGGATAATGAAATTCCAAAGCGGAAACCGTGAGCAGATTATGAACATCTGGGGAATTGGTGCTGGTAGAAGTGTCTGCTGAATGGGGAGACAGCCAACCAGCGGCATTCTGTGCCTGACGGAAATGGCGGGCGGCTGCGGGCAGGGCGGCAAATTCATTTAGGAGAGCTAAAAGCACCAGTAAATAGGTACAGAGGGTAATGCCATCAATTTGTTTTTGCTGTAGTGCTGTGAGCAGCAGAATAAAGAGCCAAAGAAACGCGAAAATACGCAGCAGGCCCAGAAGAAAATCAATCTGGTTGGTGCGGGTCTTATCGCGAAATAAATTCTTCTGCCAATGTTTAGCAGTTTGGTCAAGTTGGGTGACTGCAACATTCAGACTGCCGGCCCGTGATAGCTCATGACTGCCCTGGGCAAAGTCCAATAGCTGGCTGCGGTAGCGGCTGCTGTTCGATTGTTGCGGGCTTATCCAGAGGGGCAGGCAGTGGCTCAGGTAAAGAATGGGCAGGATAAAGATACCGTAAGACAGATAGGGACTGAGCAAAAGTGTTACGAGCAGTACAGCCAATAGAAGCGTCAGGGGCGGCAGCAGTCCGCGCAGCAGAAAATCCCTCAGGATGTCGGCACCAGTCAGCATATCGTGAAGCAGCGTGCCTTTCGTTTTGGCGGCTTGGGGAAAGTCGGCAAGATGGCTGGCTGTATCGTAAAGGCGCAAGCGCAGCGCCGCTAAGACGGCAAAGGCACTTTTATGGGTAAAATAACGCTCGCCATAACGCAGCAGTGCCCGTCCGATACCCAAGGCACGCACCGCGGTTATGCCCAAAGTCAGCGCATATAAGGGCGGCTGCAGGGCGGCAGAACTGATTAGCCAGGCGGCTGCGCCTAGCAAGCCGAGGTTGGACAGTAAAGCCAACAGGCTGAGCAGCAGGAGCAGCAGAATATCCAGCGGGCGGAGCAGTGACCATATTTCCTTTAACATGGCACATCCTCCTCTCTGGGCAAGTAAGCGTGTAAATCGACAACATTATCGGCAAGCTGCAGTAGCGCCGGATGGTGGCTGCTGATAATCATGGTGCGGCCTTTGGCAATGACATTTAGTATCTGGATAATCTTGGCTTCAGTGTGTTCATCCAAACCGGTGGTGGGTTCGTCCAATAACATAATGGGATTATTTTGCAGAATAAGGCGGGCCAGCCCCAAGCGTTTTAATTGTCCCTGGGATAATTTTTGCCCGCCGTCACCACAGTGCGTAGATAATCCTTGCGGAAGCTGATGGTAAAAATCCTCCAGCTGAGCCAGCCGCAAGGCCTGCAGGCAGCGTTCAGGGGGAGCATCTTGAAAGAGCAGCAGGTTTTCCTGCAGGGTTCCCTGGTAAAGATGTGGTTCCTGCGGAAGATAGCCGATGAGTTTTTGCTGACTGGCAGGATGCATGGTCTGGAGCAACTGGTCTTCCAGATAAATACCGCCGTCCGTTGGTGCATAAAGTCCGGCGATAAGCATCAGCAGGGTGGTCTTGCCGCAACCGCTGCTGCCGGTAAGGACGGTGATTTTTCCCGCAGGCAGGGTCAGATTGAGATTTTGCCATGTGGGGGTATGCCGTCCCGGATAGCTAAAGGACAATTGGCGGATATGTATGGCTGGTGGAACCGTCAATTTTTCATGGTGCCCATGATGTGGGACGTGTTCGGTTTCAGTCAAGGCCTGCGCGATTTTCGCAGCGGCGGTATTGGTATTCATGGCGGTATGAAAGGCGGTACCGCTTTGCCGCAAAGGTTGATAGAATTCCGGCAGCAGCAGGAGCAGGAAAAAGCCGACAGCAAAGGAAAGTTCACCATTTAGCAGGCGCAGGCCAATGGTTACGGCAATCAGGGCGATGGCTAAAGTGGTAATCAGCTCCAGGACAAAACTGGCTAAAAAGGCTTGTTCCAGTACGTTTAGCGTTGCCGTGGAGAACTGCTGGATAAGCTTTTGGGCGGTGGAACGCTGCGCCTTGTCCTGCTGGAAGATTTTGAGCATGGGCAGGGCCTGCAGGAGTTCATGAAATCCCTGCGTAAGATTGCGCATAGACTGCCAGGCGGCTTCACTGCGTTTTTTTGTCAGGCTGCCCAGCAGGTATAGCAGGAAGGGGGCAATGGGCAGGGTGACGAGGGCGATGGCGGCGGTGATGATATCGTTGCAGGCAAAGACGACCAATAGGAAAGGAAGTGTCGTAAGCAGGGAGATAAGAGTAGGAATCAGGATTTGATAGTCGTCATCCAGAGTTTCCGTCGTCTCACAGCTCAGGGTTAACAGCCGGGAACTGTCATCGGAGGTCAACGGATTGGCAAGCCCCTGTCGATGGAGTTTTTGCCGCACTTGCTGACGGAAGTCTTGGGACATGGTCAGCAGCAGTTGTTTTTGCCGGTAGAGGATGAATTCCCGGCAGATAAGCAGGAAAAGCAGCACCAGTAAAACTGGTGCTGCTTCAGCAAGCGGTTTTTCCTGTAGAAAAACAGCGTTGACGATATAAGTCAGTGCGCCCATAGCACCGGTATAGAGTGCGACATGGACGAGCTGTCCTAAGGAAAGCAGGAGCAGGTTGCGTTTATCTTTTTGTCCATAAAGTTGAAAACGTGCTGGAATCATGGCTGCCTTTCTGTGTGGGAATCAATAATGGGAAACATCACCTGCGGTTACGCGCTTGCGGAAGATGTAGTAGGTCCATATCTGATAGACGAGGACAATGGGCACGAGTACAAGCGCAGCCACAGTCATAATGGATAAGGTGTACTCCGTGGAGGAAGCGTTGGTGATGGTCAGGCTCCAGTCCGGATTAAGGCTCGAAACCATAAGACGCGGGAACATACCGGTGAAAAAGCCGATAGTCACGCTGGCAACGGCCAGTGCTCCCAGGATAAAACTCCCTTTGCCCGGTGCCTTCGCAAAGCGATACAAGCTGGCCAGGAAAAATACAGCTGTGGCGATAAACAGCCCCAAAGCAGCAGGCCGAGTGAGCAGGTCGGTATTTTCCCAGGTTAGGAGCAAATAAAATACATAGGCAATTGCGCCACATTCCCCCGCACATTTGCCCAAAGATTGTACGCGGTAGAGCAGGCCTTTATCCACCAGCCGCAGCTGCAGGAAAGCGGCGCCATGATAGGCAAAGACCAGTACAAAGACCAGCCCGCCCAGGATGGAATAGAGGTTCAATAAATCGAGGAAATTCCCCTGATAGACCATATTGGCACTGATGGGGAGCCCCGCGGCCAAATCCGTCACGGCCACGCCCCAGAGAAAAGCGGGGACAATGCTGCCGATAAAGATGGCGGCATCCCACGTTTTCTGCCAGCAGGGGCATTTTTCCTTGGTGCGCAGTTCAAAGGCTACGCCACGGAGAATCAGGGCGACGAGCATTAGGAACAGCGCCAGATAAAAGGTGCTGAACATGGTAGCATACACATGAGGAAAGGCGGCAAACAGGGCACCGCCGGCGGTAATCATCCATACTTCGTTGCCATCCCATACCGGGCCGATGGTGCGCAGGATAAGGCCGCGGTCTTCTTCGCGTTTGCTCACAAAGGGCGCAAGCATACCTACGCCGTAGTCAAATCCCTCCAAAAAGAAGAATCCCGTAAAGAGTACGGTGATTAGGATAAACCAAATCATCTGATAATCCATCATGCGTCCCTCCCTTCATGCGTGTTCTGCGGAATAGAGGTATTTTTGATATAGCGCACAGCCACATAGAGGGCGGCGATAATCAGCAGCAGGTAGAGCAGGGTAAAGCCTGCCATGGTCAGGAATACTTCCATGCCCGTAAGATTCGGGGATATAGCATCGGCGGTCTTTTGCAGACCGACGACAATCCAGGGCTGACGGCCGCCTTCGGCGATAAACCAGCCGGCCGTGTTGGCCAGGAAAGGCAGGGGCAGTGTCAGCGGCAGAAGTTTCAGCAGGCAGGGATATTTATCCAGGCGGTTCAAATGTGAAAGCGCACCTACGGCAAAGGCAATGAGCAATATTGCACCGCCGCAGCCTACCATAATGCGGAAACTCCAGAACAGGCCGAATACATCGGGGCGATAATCCCCATTGCCGTATTTAGCTGCCATTTCAGCATTCACGGTGTTAATCCCCTTGACTTCTCCTTCCGGCTTATTGTAAAGCATCAGGGAGAACAGGGCGGGAATTTTGATTTCGCAGGCGTTTTGGTTATGCTCCTGGTCGATAACGGCCATTACGGCAAAGGGGGCAGGATTGGCATTTTCCCAAAGTGCTTCCATCGAAGCCAGTTTCATGGGGTTGGCTTCTGCCATGTACTGCGTGTGCATATGGCCGCTGCCCATAACGCCCAATACGCCAACAGCAAGATAGATGGCTCCGGCAGTTAATACCTGTTGGAAAACGGCCTTGGACTCTTTGTCATGCACGTATTTCCAGCCTGCTGCGACGAGCACCAGTACACCGGCGGTGGTGATGCCGGAGAACAGGGCATGTGAGTATTCCCCAACTACATAGGGATTCGTGACTAACGCGAGAAAATCGTTCATTTCAGCGCGGCCATTTTGCAGCACATAACCGACCGGATGCTGCATAAAGGAGTTGGCGACGAGAATCCAGAAGGCCGACAAATTACTGCCAATGGCAATCAGCCAGGCACAAAGACAATGCACCTTCGGCGACAGTTTATCCCAGCCAAACATCCAAATGCCCAGGAATGTGGATTCCAAGAAAAAAGCGGTCAGGGCTTCCAAAGCCAATGGCGCACCGAAAATATCGCCCATAAAGCGCGAGTATTCGGACCAGTTCATACCGAAGTGAAATTCCTGTACGATACCCGTGACCACGCCCAGGCTGAAATTAATCAGAAATAACGTGCCGAAGAATTTTACCAGCTGGCGGCAGGGTTCCTTCCAATGGGGGCGCTGGGTGCGTACATAGCAGGTTTCCAGCAGAGCCACCCAGATGGTAAGTCCCAGGGTTAGTGGGACAAACAGAAAATGGTAAATGGTGGTAATGGCAAATTGCCATCGCGATAAAAGCAAAGCATCCACATAAATCCCTCCTTTTTCTATAGATAAATCCTTAGTGGGAATATTCGTTATATACAGAGAAAATCCCTTTTGCGGGTGAAAAAAGTTATGGTGGGCGGCAGGTATTCGGCAGAAAATCAAGAATATAGCAGATTAGGAAGAAAAAATGTATGGAGGGCATGTATATGAAAGATGTAAAACGGCCGGTTCGTGAGGCTTTGCAGCAGCTGGAGCAGATGAAGATGTTGGAAAGCAGTTACGCAGAGGTCAATAAGTATCAAAGCCTGATTAATCTCTTTGCCAATCTCAGCTACGCCTGTGAGTTGATGGCCGATGACCTTGGCGAGCAGACGGGGAAAAGGACGGATGATGTTCTGGCTGAATACTATGAACGCGCCGGAATCGAGGTAGAGTGAATCGTTTTTACTTGGGAAAAAATCTTCTTTTAGGTTCATAGGGAGAGGACACATACCGGATAAGATAGTGGCTTGCCGTAATCTTATCCGGTTTTTGGCGTTAGTTTGCGTATGCGCGATTTCTCTTGACTTTAAGTGCGCTCCAAGTGCTAAAATAAATACAGAATAAGAAATTATTGGCAGGAGAAAAGAATGAACAGAAGAACGTTTATCATGGGAGGATTGGGAACTTTGGGGATAGTGGCTGGTGGCGGGGCGCTCTTTACGCAACGGCCGGAGTTTGGCCGGCTGCCGCAGGGGGAGCGGCTGGCACGGATGCAGGCATCGCCGCATTATGTAAATGGCAAGTTTCAAAATCTTGTGCCTGTACAGGTCATGAATGAAGCGAATGGCGAAAATCGCTTTGTGGCGATGGCGAAATTCCTGTTTGGTGATAAGTCGCATTTATCCCCGAAGCAGGCGATGCTATCCAAGAAGACGGATTTGCACAGCTTGAATCCGCAGGAAGATATCGTTGTCTGGCTGGGGCATTCCAGCTTCTTTATGCAGTTGGGGGGCTATCGTATATTAATTGACCCAGTGTTCAGTCCCTATGCTTCGCCGCTGTTTTTCATCAACAAGGCTTTTCCGGGCAGCAATGTCTATAGCGCAGAGGATATGCCGGAGATTGATGTATTGGCCATTTCTCATGACCATTGGGACCACTTGGACTATCCTACGATAATGGCGCTAAAGCCGAAGGTGAAACATATTGTCTGTCCGTTAGGTGTGGGCGAATACTTTGAGGGCTGGGGCTTTGACAAAGAACTTTTGCATGAAGAAGATTGGGATACGGAGATTAAACTGGCAGATGATTTGTCTGTGCATATTCTGCCGTCACAGCATTTTTCCGGACGGTTCCTGACGTCTAATCCGACGCTTTGGTGCGGTTTTGCGTTTGTCACCCCGCAGCGCAGGGTCTATTATACCGGCGATGGCGGTTATGGTGAGCATTTTAAGGCTATCGGTCAGAAATTTGGCGGCTTTGACTTGATGCTCGGCGAAAATGGCCAGTATAACATGGCCTGGCATGCCATTCATATGCTGCCGGAGGAAACCGCACAGGCAGCGGCGGAGGTGGGCGCAAAACAATTATTGCCTGCGCATGGCGGTAAGTTTGCGCTTTCCCGGCACCCTTGGCAGGAACCCTATCGGGAACTGACCAAAGCCAGTCGTGGCAAAGGCTATCAGCTGGTGACGCCCGAGATAGGGGAACTGGCGTATATTGACAGCCATAAAAATACGCTATTTGCTCCTTGGTGGGAGAATATGGAATAAATAGACCGTAAAAGGCGTGGATTAGATTTTGATTAAATTTAATCCACGCTTATTTACAGCGTATCTTTTTTACGTTATATTGATTTTGGGATATGGAAAAGATGTAACGATATATGGAGGAAGATAAAGTTATGATGAATGTCCATGGTATTAATGCCTATGCTCAGCAGCCTTATTATAAAGATGATCAGATTAATGGGCTGAAGGCACAGGAAAGCAGCTATGAAGCAAAAATCGCACAATTAGAATCCGGCGATGAGGAAGAAAATGCAGCCGTTTTACAGGAAACGCAAAGCCGCTTGGCTGCTGTGGAAAGCCAGCTGGATGAATTAAAACCGGTGACAGCGGTGAAGCCGAAAGAAAATGTAGCATCGCCCCCGACGGATGAAGAAATGAATGCCCGCTTTGGAGCGGCTTATTCTGTGGAATTGAGCAGTTCAGTCCGTATAGTAAAATAATACATTAAAAACATTAAAATAAAGTATATATTTTGTGTAACACATGGTATAATATATCCAAGGAAGGAGGATTTTACCATGTTATCCAAAGATGTGCTCCGTGTTCTCGGAATAACACGGCCAACGCTTACCAAATATGT
>CACZIV010000023.1 GCA_902781305.1 Pseudoselenomonas ruminantium | reverse complement strand
TGGTGCCGGTGCGGCTGCCCGTAATGGTATGGGCGTGGCCGTTGTCGGTGGTATGCTCTTTGCAACCGCTCTCGGTATCTTCCTGATTCCGGTGTTCTTTGTAGCCATGGAATGGATTGCCAAGAAGCTGGGTATGTTCAAGCAGCAGAAGAAGAAGACTTCTGCCGATTATATGTAAGCATTCGATGTACATGTTTGAGTTGACATCGATATGCTAAGGCGCCCGTGAAACTGTTAATATTTTCCTTCGCCATAGACAAGCTTGTCAAAAGCTGCGGAAAATATCATCAGTTTCACGGGCTTTGTGCGATAGGATTGCAGGAAAAATATGGGGAAAAGGAGAAATATTATCAAGAAGTATATCTATAGGGGGCATCAATATGGGAACTATCGCATTGCTTGGCGCAGGTGTGTTTTTGGGCTGGGTGTTGTTTGGACGGCGAGGGAGTAGTAATGAGAACAGGCAGCATTATGCAGGTGGACAGGAGAAGTTAATTCAACAGAATCCAAAATCCAATGCGGTCAGCTCTGGAAAAACGGCAAATTATGCGACGCAGCCGGCAGCCCGTGTACAGGAACGCAATCCTAACAGCAACAGTCAGAATCATACTCTGCGCAATGTGGCGGGCGGCATGGTGGCTGGTGCGGTTTTGGGGCATATGTTGAGCGGTGACCATAAGGCAGAAGCCCATGAGACAATCAACAACTACAATACCTATAATGAGCTTTATGACCATGAGGATTGGGAAGACGGGGACTACGATACGGATTATGATGGTGATGGGCTGGATTATCAGGATGAGGATGACAGCAGTGAACTGGATTATGTGGACTATGACAGCTATGATGATGACAGCTATGATGATGACAGCTATGGTAATGATAGCTATGATAGTTACGACTATGATGCGGACAGCTATGACAGCGGTTCTGACTGGGGCAGTGATTCTTATGATGGCGGAGATTGGTAGAGTTTATTATGCCAGCAAGAGGAGGATTTGTTATGCACAAGTGGTTTAAAATTCTATTGATGTCGATGGTCGTATTTTCGACGATTTTTCTGGCTACAGGCTGTTCGGCTGAAGATGGAAAAACAACGCAGGAAACGGCAGACAGCAATAAGTTCCCGGCCTTTCAAACGGTAGATGTAGCAGGCAATACCGTTACGCAGGATATTTTCAAGGGCAAAAAAATAACGGTTGTAAATATCTGGGGCACTTTCTGTCCGCCCTGCATTGGTGAAATGCCGGAACTGGGAAAATGGGCTAGGGAAATGCCACAGGATGTGCAGATTATCGGCCTTGTATGTGATGTTATTGGTTCTGACGATAAAGAAACCAAGGCGGCTGCTGTGAAAATCTTAAAAGATGCCAATGCCGGCTTTGTCAATATTCTGCCTGACGATAAATTGTTAAAGTATCTGGAAGGTGTAGATGCCGTGCCCACGACCATCTTTGTGGATTCGGACGGCAACATCATTGGCGAAAAGGTTGTAGGTGCCGATGTAGCGAAGTACAAAGAGCAGGTTGAGAGGTATATTAAGTGACCAGACTGGGCAAAATCCGCAGCCTGCTGCTGGCTTTGGCAGTCGTCTGCATACTGTGGGGGCTGTGGCGCGGTGAGGCCCGGATCATTTTGCAAAAGGCTGTGCGCGTGTGTATGGAATGCATAGGATTGGGGTGAACAGATGAAAATCACCCGTTCGGTTAATCGCCGTTTTGTGCAGCTGCTGGCGACCGTGCTTACCAATCAGGAATTGCTGAATTTTACTTCCGGCAGGCTCTACAAGGGCAGTGCCAAAAATTTGTGCGCACCGGGGCTGAATTGTTATTCCTGCCCGGCAGCCACCTTGTCCTGCCCTTTGGGCGCGTTGCAGGCAGTCGGAGGAACGGCCGGTTATGGATTCAGCTTTTATGTCGGCGGCTTTTTGCTGCTGCTCGGCGTGCTTTGGGGCAGATTTGCCTGTGGCTTTCTTTGTCCCTTTGGCCTTTTGCAGGACTTGCTGAGCAAATTGCCAGTGCCGAAAAGACGCTTGTTTTCACCGTTGCGCTATGTGAAATACCTGTTGCTGGTCATCTTTGTCCTGTTATTGCCGGTGCTGCTCCTCATGGTAAATGGTGTGGGAGCGCCGGCCTTTTGCGAGTACATTTGCCCGGCAGGTATGTTGGAGGCAGCTGTGTCGCTGTTATTGACGCATGCGGAGTATCGGCAGGCTGTCGGCGGCTTGTTTGTATTAAAAGCTGTGCTATTGGCTGTGGTGCTCATCGGCTGCCTGTTTATCCGCCGCTTCTTTTGCAAAATGCTTTGTCCGTTGGGGGCAATTTACGGTCTATTGAATGTCGTCAGTATCTGCAGGCTGCATTTTGATGAAAAAAGCTGTGTGTCCTGTGGCCGTTGCCAAAAGGTTTGTCCCATGGATATCGACCCGGCAGCGCAGCCACATTCCCCGGAGTGCATTATGTGCGGCCAATGCGTTGAGGCTTGTCCGCAAAAAGCACTGCATTTAGGGATGAAAAATCCGGCAGCTAAGACTGCTGCAGATACACATTGAAGCGAATAGTGGGGAGGATTGAAGATGAAACAGAAAATCTGTGTTTGGCTGCTGACTATGCTGCTTATGGCTGCAGCTGTTCCGGCCATGGCGGCGGAGAGTGATACGCCCGATAACGGCAATTATCAGCAAAGTGATGATGGCTGTAAGGATGGCGTATGCCCATGGCGAAAGGGCGGAAAATAAAATCGAAAAGCTGAAGATGAATAAGCGGGGCTGACCGTCAAATTGACCGGTCAGCCCCGCTTAGTTGATGGCAGAATCGTATTTGCTTTGTACGAAATCCAGGAACTTGGCGGTGGCGGCTGAGAAGGCATGGTTCTTTTTCCAGGCCAGTACATGACCGGTGATGCGTTCCGGCTGAAAGGGGCGGAAGCAGATTCCGGACATCGGGCGGATGGAGACGGCGCCCTCCACGCAGATGACGATGCCAATGCCTTGTTTGACGAGCAGCAGGCCGTTGGTGGGGAGGTTATGGGAGGCGACAATGTTGAGCTTTTCTTCGGCAATGCCCAGCCATTTGGCAATTTCTTCAATGACGATAGTACGGCGGGGGATGATGATGGGCAGCCATTGAATGTCCTGGGTGGTAATGGCTGATTTTTGGGCAAGGGGGGAGTCTTCACCGATGGCAATGCCCCAGCGTTCATAACAGGGCAGGCGCAGGAAATTGTATTTTGCAACCTCGATGGGTTCGAGCAGAATGCCCAGGTCAACGCTGCCACGGTCGATTTTTTCGCGGATATCATTGCCGTCTGCGCTGTAAAGTTCGTATTTGACAGCGGGATATTCCTTGCTGAAGTCGGCCATGATTTGGGGCAGCAGAGTGGAGGCGATGCTTTCCACACAGGCGATGGAGATGGTTCCGCCCAGCTGTCCCTGCTGTTCGGAAATTTCACGGCAGGCTTTGTCGGCAAGCTGGGCGATTTCCTTTGCCCGTTGCTGGAACAAAAAGCCGCTGTCCGACAGGGTCAGTTGTTTGTGTTTGCGGATAAACAATTCACAGCCAAGGTTTCGTTCCAAATCCATAATCTGCCGGGATAATGTTGGCTGGGTGATGTGGAGGTCTTTGGCTGCCTGGGTGATGTTGCCGGCATTGGCAACGGCCAGAAAGTATTTGAGTACGCGGATATCCAGTTCCATAATATGTCCTTTCGTTCGTGTATAGCCTTATAATCGTCAGATATTTTGGGGTTATGATAGCACATTCCTTTCATTTCATCAATGCTCAAAAAGCATGAATAAAAATGTAAAATAGGTATTAGACAGGTAAATGCCCTGAAGCTATACTATAAGCAAGTTAAACCGTTGTTTACATTGGAGGAGGAAATGGTATGAAAAACATGGGCAGGAAACTTGTCGCCGCAGTTTGCGGAGCAGCGTTTTTGGCAGCGAATATGATGCCGGTGATGGCAGCAAATCAGGAAGGAGAAAAAGTTATGGCAAAGAAAATCGTACAGACAGCAGGACGGGATGCGTTGGGGGAATTTGCACCGGATTTTGCCCGTTACAATGATGATATTTTATTTGGTGAGGTGTGGTCGCGAAATGATATTCTTTCCCTGCATGACCGCAGCCTGATTACGATTTCGGCATTAGTGGCCAGCGGTATCATCGACAGTTCTTTGAAGTACCATATCCAGACCGCAAAAGCCAATGGCGTGACGCAGGCGGAAATGGTCGAAGCCATCACACAGCTGGGCTTCTATGCGGGCTGGCCGAAGGCTTGGGGCGCTTTCCGCATGGCAAAGGAAGTTTACGAGGCCAAGTAAGCGCATGGAACGTTTTTCCGGACGCAGGCTGCGGGCGATGATGCTGCCGCTTTTTGTCGAGCAGCTGCTCGTCATGCTGGTAGGGCTAACGGACACACTTATGGTCAGCCATGCCGGGGAAGTGGCTGTGTCCGGGGTTGCTTTGGTGAATCAGTTCAAAATTATTTTTCTGTATCTCTTTTTGGCACTGGCCTCTGGCGGGGCAGTTGTCATCAGTCAATACATTGGCCGCAAGGAGAACGAGCAGGCGGGCAGAACTGCCAGTCAGATGCTGCTCCTGAGTATCGTGATTTCGTTGTCGGTCACAGGTTTGGTGCTGTTCAGTGCGGAGTGGCTGCTTTCCCTGCTGTTTGGCAGGGTGGAGCCGGAGGTGATGGCAGCCTGTGTCCGCTATTTGCAGATTACAGCTTGTGGTTATCCGGCTATAGCGGTTTATTATGCCGGGGCGGCAATTTGCCGCAGCCTGGGGAAGAACAGCATTACCATGTATATCACGGCGCTTGCCTGTGTGTTGAACGCTGTGGGAGATTTTTTAGGGATATTTGTCCTGCAGGCAGGCGTTGCCGGCGTGGCATGGCCATTTGTGCTGGCCTGGGGTGTTTCGGCGGTGCTGATTACGCTGGTCTGCTTTGGCAAAGCGCAGGCAGTGACTTATCGTATCAGCTGGATTTTGGCGTGGAATGGCGCGCTTATGCGCCGGATTTTGTCCATCGCTATACCCAACGGCATTGAAAGCGGTGTGTTTCAGCTGGTCAAGGTGGCGCTGACCAGTATGGCGGCGCTGTTTGGTACTTATCAGATTGCGGCCAATGGTGTAGCACAGAGTATTTGGTCGCTGGCAGCATTGGCAGGCGTAGCGATGGGGCCGGTGTTCATAACGGTCATCGGCCAATGCGTTGGTGCCAGGGATTTAGAGGCGGCTGCTTATTATTTCCGCAAGCTGGGCCGCTATACGCTGGCTTTTTCTACGGGCTGGAATATCCTTATCCTTGCGATTACGCCCTTTGTACTGGATTTTTACGCACTGGCGCCGGAGACAAAGAAACTGGTCTTGCTGCTCGTCTTGATTCACAATGTATTCAATGCGGGCGCTTTTCCGTATTCCGGCGCTTTCAGCAATGGCTTGCGGGCGGCGGGGGATGTGCGGTTTACGATGGCGGTTTCCTTGGCCTCGACCATCGGCGGCAGGCTGCTGCTTTCGTATGTTCTGGGCATTGTACTGAATATGGGCGTAATTGGTCTGGCGCTGGCAATGGCGGCGGATTGGACAATTCGGGCTGTTGTTTTTCTATGGCGGGAACGGACGGGAAAATGGCGGAATTTTCAAGTGATATAAAATGATTTTTTGCTATATTGACATCGTGTCATTTATTGTTTATAATAATGACATGATGTCAATATTAATTTTCCGTGATTGTTTATGGAGGGAAAGAGCATGAAAAATCTGCCGAAAATTGCTTTAGGGGCATGGGGCTGGAAAAAAGGCATAATGTTCTGTCTGGGAGGAATATTGATGGCTAGTTCAGTTGTTGGTGCACATCCAATCCGCACGCCGGAAGGCAATATGCCAATGGTACATTGGGCTGTACTGGAATCCACGCCGGGTACTATGCAGGCCATGGGCGCAATCGGCGCTAAGACCGTTGGTCCGCAGACAGCCAAAGAAGCGGGCACGTATGCGCTTTATGGTGCTATTGATGTGAAGAATCACGATTTAATGCGGCTGCTGGAAATTTACGAAAGCTATGAAGCCTATCGCATTCACAGCACCAGTGAGGCTTTTCAGGAATATCGGGCGGCAAGGCTGCCGATGTTGAAGAACCTGCGGATTATGGAGGCCAACGGCATTGCTTTGGAACAGAAAGACAGCGGTACAGCAACTGTCGCCTATATGCATCGCTATGAAGTGGAACCGGAAAAACTGGCGGAATATCAGCATTTGGCAACGGCAGAAGCGGTTCGTGCCGTAAGGGAAGATGCTGGTGTCATGGGCATGTTTGTGACGGCTGAGCACGATAATCCGAACATCATCCATACGATGGAGCTCTATCGGGACAAGGCAGCCTATGAACAGTATCAGCAATCGGCAAAGGCTAAGGAATTCCAAAGTAAAATTGCCGGGATGTTCCGCAATGTGCATACGGTGGAAAACCTTCCCGCCAATATCACGCTGAGCCAAAAGGGCTTGCAGGGGTTAAAAAGGTTCTAAGTATTCTTCTTAGGAAATCCGGGATTTAGTGAAGCGGCATTTGCAAGGTAAATAAAGAAAAACGATAAAGTGGAAAGCACAGAATTTCGCGTCATGCGGGCGTGAGATTCTGTGCATTCCGCTTTTTTTGCCTATGGCAAAATTTGCCTATTGGCGGTATAATCGTATAGTGTGAAAAAATGACCAATCCATAAGGAGGATGTCATGCGGAATAAGATTTTGCAAATCCTGCGGGAAAGCAGGGATAACTATATATCCGGTGAGGAAATGGCAGACCGATTGGGCGTTTCCCGAACGGCGGTTTGGAAGCACATCAAGGAAATGCGGGCGCAGGGCTACGATATCGAAAGTCATGCCCGCAAGGGTTATGTGCTGAAAGAAGCGCCGGATGCGCTGCTGTCTGGGGAAATCGCTCACGATTTGCAGACAAGCGTTATCGGGCAGAACATCATCTGTCATGAGGAAATCGACTCCACCAACAACGAAGCCAAACGGCTGGCGCGTGAGGGCGCAGCAGAAGGTACGGTTGTGGTGGCCGAATGCCAGACCGGCGGCAAGGGGCGACTCGAACGACAGTTCTTTTCGCCCAAAGGCAAGGGCATTTGGTTTTCCG
This sequence comes from Pseudoselenomonas ruminantium, assembly GCA_902781305.1. GTDB lineage: Bacteria > Bacillota > Negativicutes > Selenomonadales > Selenomonadaceae > Selenomonas_A > Selenomonas_A ruminantium_K. The sequence goes on along the minus strand of CACZIV010000023.1, from coordinate 30,953 downwards.
TCATTCTGCGGCCCAGGTTCCTGCCGCAGGAAGCGCCGAAATGCACGCTGATGGCAGCGGTAGCCGTGGCCAGGGCCATGACGGAATTTGGCCTTGAGCCGGGCATCAAATGGCCCAATGACCTGCTTTATGAGAATAAAAAGCTTGTGGGCATTCTGACGGAAATGAGTGCTGAGATGGATGGTATCAATTACATCGTCATCGGCACGGGTATCAACGTCAATATTGACCAGTCAGAATTTCCTGAGGACATTCGCGACGTGGCAGCATCGCTGTGCATGATGAAGGGCGAACCTTTGCCCCGCGTGAAGTTCTTTCAGGCCGTGCTGCGGGCTATGGATGATTTATATGCGCAGGTGCAGGCGCAGGGCTTTGCGCCGGTGCTGCAGGAATGGCGCAAGTACAGCATCACGCTCGGGCAGGAAGTCAAGGTTATCGGCGTGCGGGACGGCGAGGTTTATTTCGGCAAGGCAGTCGATATTGATGAGGACGGCGCTTTGCTCGTAGATACGAAAGAAGGCCGGAAAAAAGTGCTGGCCGGTGACGTATCCATCCGTCCTCGCAGTGGCAAGTGGTAAATGAAGTTTTAGGAGGAAATCCTTTGTTATTAGTTTTGGATATCGGCAATAGCAATATTGTCATGGGCACCTATGAAGGCAAGAAGTTGATGAAGCACTGGCGTATTTCCACGGACAGGCAGAAGACCGGGGATGAATACGGCATGCTGATGAATGATTTGTTCCGCTATCAGGGCATCAGCATGAGCGATATTCATGCGATTATCATTTCCTCGGTTGTGCCGCCGCTCGTGGTGCCGATGGTCAAGATGTGTGAGCGTTACTTCCATCTGAAACCGTTGGTCGTAGGCCCCGGCATTAAGACGGGCATTAAGCTGCACTACGAAAATCCCCGCTCCATTGGTGCGGACCGTATCGTGAACGTGGTCGGTGCTTATGAGCAGTATGGCGGACCGCTGATTGTCATTGATATCGGTACGGCGACCACCTATGATGTGGTGGGGGATGACGGCGACTTTATGGGCGGCGTGATTGCACCCGGTATCGGCACGAGCGCCGATGCCCTGTTCCAGACGGCGGCGCAGCTGCCGCGTATCGAGCTGGTTCCGCCGAAGCAGATTATCTGCCGCAATACCATTCAGGGCATGCAGGCAGGGATTATCTTTGGTTATGTGGGCCAGATTGACGAAATCGTGCGCCGTATCAAGGCCGAGTTCGGCAAGGATATGAAGGTCATCGCCACGGGCGGCCTGGCCCGCATGATTGCCAAGGAATCCGCGACCATCGACAAGGTTGACCACTTCCTGACGCTGACGGGCCTGCAGGCACTTTACGAGCGCAATGCCGACAAGCGCGAACCGGTTGAGAGGAACGCTTGAACCATATGCAGATAGGAAAATTTACATTCAACGAGCCGGTATTTTTAGCGCCGATGGCCGGTGTTACGGACACGGCTTACCGCATTATCGCCCACGATATGGGCTGTCCGCTCTGCTATGCGGAAATGGTAAGCTCACAGGGTATTCACTTCCGCAATGAGCGCACGCTGACCATGCTGGAGTCGGAACCGGGCGAACGACCTTTGGCCATGCAGATTTTTGCCAATGCGCCGGAAATGGCGGCGGAAGCGGCAAAATACGTGGAAGATTTGGGCACGGCGGATATTTTGGATTTCAACATGGGCTGCCCCGCACCGAAAATCGTCAAGAATGGCGAAGGCTCGGCGCTGATGCGCGACCCGGATAAGGCTTATGCCATTCTTTCGGCCATCCGCAAGGCGGTGAAGATGCCCTTTACGGTGAAAATGCGTAAGGGGTGGGATGATGACCATGTAAATGTATTGGAAATCGCCAAAATCGCCGAAGCGGCAGGCGTTGATGCCATTGCCGTCCATGGCCGCACCCGCGAACAGTTTTACAGCGGCAAGGCGGATTGGGATATCATCGCTGAGGTCAAAAAGACGGTCAAGGTGCCGATCATTGCCAATGGCGATGTGCGCACCTGTCAGGACTTGCAAAAGATACTCGACGTTACTGGCGCGGACGGCGTGATGATTGGCCGCGGCGCGCAGGGCAATCCCTGGATATTTAAGCAGCTCACCCATTTCCTGCGCACGGGCGAAATCCTGCCCAAACCGACCATGCAGGAGCGGGCGGAGGTCATTATCCGCCATTTGGAATTGCTCTTAAAATACAAAGGCGATTATATCGGCCCGCGGGAAATGCGTAAGCATGCCACCTGGTATACGCGCGGCATAACCCACGGTGCCATTCTCCGCGATAAGTTCAACAAGGCCGAAAAACGCGAAGACTTTATCCATATCATCAATGAATATCTGCTGAAAGCATAAAGGAGAAATTGAAATGAGCGACGAAAAAAAAGACTCCCTCTGGAGCCAGTACAGCGATGCAGAAAAACAGGAATTAGAAGCCCTGAATAAAGGCTATCGGGAATTTTTGACCACCTGCAAGACCGAGCGGGAAAGTGTCAAGGAAGCGGTGAAGCAGGCGGAAGCTGCCGGCTATCGCAATCTGACGGACATCATCAAAAGCGGCGAAAAGCTCACGGCAGGTGCCAAGGTCTATGCCGTCAATATGGAAAAAGCACTGGTGCTTTTTAATATTGGTACGGAACCGCTGGAACAGGGCATGAATATCTTAGGTGCCCATATCGACACCTGCCGTCTGGACGTCAAGCAGAATCCCCTCTATGAAGATGGCGGTCTGGCATATCTGGACACGCATTACTACGGCGGTATCAAAAAGTATCAGTGGGTGACGATTCCGCTCGCTATGTATGGTGTCGTAGCGAAAAAAGACGGTTCTGTGGTGGAAATCTGCATTGGTGAGGACGAAAGCGACCCCGTCTTCTGTGTTACGGATTTGCTTATCCACCTTTCGCAGGAACAGATGAAGAAAAATGCCGCTAAGGTTATCGAAGGCGAAAGCCTTGATATTCTCGTCGGCAATTATCCGCTGAAAAAGGACGATAAGGAAAGTGTCAAAGACGGTGTCCTGCAGCTTATCAAGGACAAATACGGTTTGGAAGAAGCCGACTTCCAGTCCGCAGAACTCTGCCTGGTACCGGCAGGCAAAGCCAGAGAACTGGGCTTTGACCGCAGCATGACTTTGGCTTATGGTCAGGACGACCGCGTTTGCTCCTATACTTCCCTGCGGGCTATGCTGGATATGAAAGACGTTAAGCGCACGGCTTGCTGTCTCTTGGTGGACAAGGAAGAAATCGGCAGCGTCGGCGCTACGGGCATGCAGTCCCGCTTCTTTGAAAACACGGTGGCAGAGGTTATGAATGCCTGCGGTGCATACAGCGAACTGGGCCTGCGCCGCCTGCTCGCCAACTGCAAGATGCTGTCTTCGGATGTGTCCAGTGCCTATGATGCACTCTATGCTGGTTCTTACGATAAGAAGAACGTGGCATACTTAGGCAAGGGCATGGTGTTCAACAAGTTCACCGGTGCCCGCGGCAAATCCGGCTCCAACGATGCCAATGCCGAATACCTCGGTGAACTGCGCGCCATGATGGATAAGCACAATGTGCATTACCAGCTGGCTGAATTGGGCAAGGTTGACCTGGGCGGCGGCGGTACTATCGCCTATATCATGAGCCTCTATGGCATGCAGGTTATTGACAGCGGCGTTGGCGTAATGAGCATGCATGCGCCTTGGGAAGTGACCAGCAAGATTGATGTATATGAAGTGAAGAAAGGCTATATGGCCTTCTTGCAGGAAGCATAAAGATATATTGCAGAAAAGCCCGGCAAGACTTTTTCTTTAGCGTTTGACGCAAAGAAATCATCTTGCCGGGCTTTATCGTTTCGTTGTAAAGCGAATCAACCAGCGCTGATTAGTCTTCGATAGCCGTTTCGAGGGCAATCTTAATCATGTCGTTGAACGTGGTCTGGCGTTCTTCAGCGGAGCAAGCTTCGCCGGTCAGGAGATGGTCGCTGACGGTGAAGAGAGCCAGTGCCTGTACGTTTGCTTCAGCAGCAATCGTGTAGAGGGCAGCTGCTTCCATTTCAACAGCCAAAATGCCATAGCGGCGCAGCTTGTCGCTGTCGATATCATCATCATAGAAACGGTCAGCAGACAGAATGTTACCTACCTTGGCATGGAGATTCAGCTTCTTCGTGTTGGCTACTGCCTTGGACAGCAGGTCATAGTCAGCGATAGGAGCATAGTTGATATAGCCATTGAAGATATTGCGCAGCATGGAGGAATCCGTGCTGGCAGCCTGGGCGATGAGTACATCACGAAGTTTTACATCTTTGTGCATACCGCCGCAAGTGCCTACGCGGAACAGCTTTTTGCAGCCAAATTCATGAATCAGCTCATGTACATAGATGGAGATGGAAGGCATGCCCATGCCAGTACCCTGTACGGAAACAGGAACACCTTTGTATTTACCAGTGAAACCCAGGATATTGCGAACAGAAGTGTACTGCTTTACATCATCGAGGAAGTTTTCTGCGATGAATTTAGCACGCAGGGGGTCACCCGGGAGCAGAATGCGTTCTGCAACATCACCTTTTTCAGCACCAATATGAGGAGTTGCCATGTTGAATTCCTTCTTTCTGTTAAAAAAATTCTAAATGATAGTTTTATTATACGAAAAAATAACAAATAAGAAAAGGTCACATGACCAATATTGGTAAAAGAAATTTTAGAAAATAACATATTATTGTTTGTTTCTTGAGAAAAATTAGCACCAAATTTGACAGATTCCTCTTAAAGTGTTATACTTTTTCATGTTGAAATAAGTTGTCAAGACAATCGCGGCTGGCCTAGCGCCAGATGAGGAAAGTCCGGGCTCCATAGGGCAGTGTGCTGGATAACGTCCAGCGAGGGTGACCTTAGGGATAGTGCCATAGAGATTTAGACCGCCAGTTTCGGCTGGTAAGGGTGGAAAGGTGCGGTAAGAGCGCACCAGCAGCAAGACCAAATAGGGAAGGGATGATGCGGCCCGCGGAACCTTCCGGGTTGAGTCGCTTGAGCCGGCAGGCAACTGCCGTGCCTAGATAAATGATTGTCGCCTCCGCTTGCGGATGGAACAAAACTCGGCTTACTGATTGCTTATTCAACATAAATGTAAATAAGATGGCTGTCGTAATGACAGCCACTTTTCATGTCAGCACGAATTCTGAAAAGAAGCTGAAAATTATTTAGAGTTGTGCGAAAATTAAAATCTTATTTAAAAAATTGCAGGAATACGACGACATTTGTCGTATTATATAAAATGGGTATTCAAAAATACATAGGATTAAGCTGAATCCAGCCCAGGAGCGGGGGAACCAATTCTTTGGGGCGAACTTCACGATTACATTATTTGACAGTGTAAGGAATGGAGCGGGTGGTCTTCTCTACCCGAGCCCGGCAGCTAACCTCGTAAGCGAACAGAGAGAGGAGTTGGCTTTTTGTTTAAAAAAGCAACAAAGCGTGTGTTTGCGCTGTCCATGATCCTGATGTCCATGTTTTCTGTGTGTAGTGCATCTGCATTCCGCGTAGGGGACCAGGGCACGGAAGTAGCTGAGATACAAGGACAATTGGTCCGTCTTGGTTACGATGTATCGGCTGATGGGGACTTCGGTCCGGCAACAGCTGAAGCCGTTAAGGGATTCCAGTCTTCCCGTGGGATGGCTGCAGATGGACAGGTAGGGCCGTCCACTTATTCGGCACTCTTAGGCAAATCCATGCCGGTCGTATCCCATGGCAGCAACTACATCAACCGTACCATTATTTCCGAATCCATGCAGTATCTTGGCGTACCGTATGTGTTTGGTGGCACCAGCCCCAGCGGTTTTGACTGCTCTGGCTATGTGCAGTATGTGTTTGCTCATGCTGGTGTGCATCTTCCGCGTACGGCAGATGTTCAGTATGAAGTAGGTTCACCTGCTGGTGATCTCATGCCTGGTGATTTGGTATTCTTTTCGACGTATTGTCCGGGTGTGTCCCATGTGGGCATCTATCTTGGCGACCGTCAGTTTATTCATGCGTCCTCCAGTGCCGGGGTCAGCGTAGCATCTTTGGATAGCTCCTATTGGGGCAACTGCTATGTTGGTGCCCGCCGGGTGATGTGATGACATTTTAGGGAGAGGCATAGCCTCTCCTATTTTTCTTATCCGGAGGTGAAAGGACATGGGGGATTTATTCGTCGTGTTGCTTATCTTTTTTGTTTATGCCTATGCGGTTTGGGAAGAAATGTTTAGCAATTAAGAAGAATATTTTGTAAAGTTGGCAGGAATTTGCCTTAGGTTAGCGAAATAATCATTTAGAAAGATCCTGTAAACGACTGTACAGGTAAGCTGATTATAAACGATAGGAGTGACCACAATGGCAAAAGTTAGGATTCTCAACATGATGTTCTATGGTTTCCACGGTGTTTATGAGTATGAACGTGAGCAGGGGCAGAAATTCTTCATTGATGTAGAAATCGAAACTCAGGATGACAAACTGGTGGAGACGGATGAACTGAAAGATGGTGTTGATACGGCAGCGGTCTATGATATCGTCAAAGATATTACGGAAAATAAACGCTATACCATGCTGGGCACTTTGTCCGCTGCTATTGGCGACAAACTGCTGGCTAAATATCCGCACTTCAAAACCGCTATGGCGCGTATTCGCAAACCATCTGTTCCCATTTCCGGCCCCATCGATTATGTAGAGGTCGAAGTGGTTCGCCATCAGAAATAAATACAGGTACGGGGTCATCAGCCTGCTTGTCAGCTGATGGCCTTGTTTTATGTAATCATTGCCAAAAATAGCTATCTTTTATATAATTAATGTAGCTTTGAATGAGAGAAAGGATGCAGATAGAATGGCAGCAGACAAAGATAAAGTTGGACGCATTACCGAGGATGACAGCAAGAAAGCAGCTCTGGCCAATGCGCTGAAAAAGATTGAGAAGGATTTTGGCAAGGGCTCGATTATGCGTTTGGGGGATGCCCGTGCGCAGATGAATGTGGAGGTTATCCCTACAGGCATCCTGCCAATTGATATTGCCTTGGGGACGGGCGGCATTCCGCGCGGCCGTATCATTGAGATTTATGGCCCGGAATCTTCCGGTAAGACGACCGTAACTCTGCATATGATTGCGGAAGCACAGAAAAATGGCGGCATTGCGGCCTTTATTGATGCCGAACATGCCTTAGACCCTGTGTATGCGCAGAAATTGGGCGTAGATATTGATGAACTTTTGATTTCGCAGCCGGATACCGGTGAACAGGCACTCGACATCGTGGATGCTTTGGTACGCAGCGGCGCCATTGATATTATCGTCGTGGACTCCGTTGCCGCATTGGTGCCGAAAGCGGAAATCGACGGCGAAATGGGCGACAGCCATGTAGGCCTGCATGCCCGCCTGATGAGCCAGGCCATGCGTAAGCTGACGGGTGTTATCAATAAGTCCCAGACCGTGGCAATCTTCATCAACCAGATTCGTGAAAAAGTCGGTGTGACGTATGGCAATCCGGAAGTTACTACTGGTGGCCGTGCACTGAAATTCTATTCCTCCGTACGCATGGAAGTGCGCAAGGGCGAAAAGATTACGCAGGGAGCAGATGTAGTCGGTAACCGCACGAAGGTCAAGATTGTCAAGAACAAGATTGCACCGCCGTTCAAGACAGCTGAATTTGATATCGTGTATGGCGAAGGCGTTTCCCGTCTGGGCACGCTTATCGACATGGGCGTGGAACTGGAAATCGTAGACAAGAGCGGCGCTTGGTACTCTTATGAAGGCAATCGCCTGGGTCAGGGCAAGGAAAAAGCCAAGGTTGCTCTGGAAGAAAATCCTGCTATGGTGGAAGAAATCGAGCGCAAAGTGCGCGAAAAGCTGGTTAACGATGCTGATGCGCTGGAAAAGGCCGCACCTACAGAGGCCAGCGATGATATCGACGAGGATTAATCCATGTGGGGGAATCCGAACTATGGGCAGGCTAAGCGCAAGCCAGTAAAGCCTGCCCTGGTAACTGCCGTGGATATGCTGGCCCGCCAGGAGTACAGCGAAAACCGCCTGTTTGAAAAACTCATAGCCAAGGGCTATGAGGAGGATGAAGCCTCGGCGGCCATTGCCCGCCTGCAGGAAAAACATTATCTAAATGATGCGGAATCCTGCCCGCGGCGGTTTAACTACCTCTTCACGGACAGCAGTTACTCCGTGCGGCAGATTTGTGAAAAACTCAAGCAGAAGGGGTATCCATCTGCACTCGTCAAGTCCTGTATTCCCGATGACCGGGAAATGGTGGGCGAGCGTGAATACGAAAAAGCCCTCCGGGTACTTACGAGCAAGTATAAGCGCAGCCAAGACAAGCAGAAACTAATGGCGGCACTCTTTCGGCGCGGCTATCAGAGTTCGGCCATCTATCGGGCGGTCAATGAATTTTTAGCCGATGAGGAAGAAGAATAAATAAAAGTGAGGCCCTTGTACGATGATTTGTACAAGGGCCTCACTTTTATTGCTATATATGCAGGGAATCAGTTTTCGCCTTTTTCAGCCTTGGAAAGTTTTGCGCAAGCAGCAGCGATACGGTCGATAAAATCATATTCCATGGAAGTAGCTTCAAAAGCTTCAGCAAATTCACGGCTGCCCAATTTCTGGTCAAGAATCTTTTCGCAATCACGCATGGTTGTTTTCACCTCCGAAAAATTAATGGTACGTCTTAGTACCTGCTAACAGAAATATATTATAGCAGGTACTAAAAAAATTGCAAGAGGTTTTGATAAAAAAATCCATATAAAATATTAATGTGTTATAAAAAATACTAATAACAAAAAAAGCGCCCTTGCGGACGCTTTGTCTGTTATTAAGCCAAATACATGCTTTCGCTGATGGTGTTGGCGAGTTCTTCTTCGTTCATATCCTTAGTATCTTTCGGGGCTGCTTCATAGGCATCCATGCGTTTCTTGATGAACTGGGTGTCGATGTTGCCCGTACGGAAGTAGGTATCCTTGAGGATTTTCTTGTGCAGGGAAACGGTGGTCTTTACGCCGTCAATGCGGAATTCCTTGAGCGCACGTTCCATGATTTTGATGGCGTCACCACGGGTGCGGCCATGAACGATGATTTTGGCAATCATGGAATCGTAGTACGGCTCGATGGAAAGACCTGCCGTTACGCCGGAGTCGAAGCGGACGCGGGGGCCGCTGGGCTCATGCAGGAAGGTAATCTGTCCCGGGCAGGGCATGAAGTTGTTGTCCGGGTCCTCGGCGTTGATGCGGCACTCGATGGCATGGCCGGCAAAGTTCACATCTTCCTGGGTGATTTCCAGGGCTTCACCAGCGGCAATGCGAATCTGGGTGCGCACGAGGTCAATGCCCGTAACGGCTTCGGTGATGCCATGCTCAACCTGAATGCGCGGGTTGATTTCCATGAAGTAGAATTCGTTGTTGGACAGGTCAAGCAGGAATTCTACCGTACCGATATTGGAGTAGTGTACGCTCTTGGCAGCTTTTACGGCAAGTCTGCCTACGCGGTTGCGCATATCCTGCGTGAGGGCGATGGACGGCGATTCTTCCAGGAGCTTCTGGTTGCGGCGCTGCAGGGAGCATTCACGCTCGCCCAAGTGGAGCACTTCACCGTAGTTATCGGCCACAATCTGCACTTCAATATGGCGGGAACGTTCAATATAATGTTCGAAATAATACTTGGTCTTGGTGATATCGACCAGCAGGTTCAGGATGTTCTTGAGGTCGTTTTCGTCATGGGCAACGCACATCCCCTTGCCGCCGCCGCCGGAAACCGGCTTCAGGATAACAGGGTAGCCAACTTCAGTGGCAACCTTTATGGCTTCTTCGTTGCTGGTCAGCGGGTCACTGCCCTTGGCCATGGGAATGCCGGAAGGAGCAATGGATGCGCGGGCGATATCCTTGTCGCCGACCAGGCGGATGGTTTCCGGCATGGGGCCAATCCAGGTGATGCCGGATTCCGTTACCTGCTCAGCAAAGTCTGCATCCTCGGAGAGGAAACCGTAACCGGGATGAATGGCATCGGCATGGGTTTCGCGGGCAGCCTTTAAGATGGCGTCTTTATTCAGATAGCTTTCCAGGGCGTCTTCGGGGCCGACGTTGACGGCCATATCCGCAAGGCGTACATGCAGGGCATTGGCATCGGCGTCGGAATAAACCGCTACGGTTTCGATGTCGAGTTCCTGGCAGGCACGGATAATGCGTACGGCGATTTCGCCACGGTTAGCAATTAAGATACGTTTAAACATAGGATTACCTCCTAAACTTTACAATCAATTTATATTATTGTTGATTATTGTATATAGTTGTACATCAACAGGTATTAAGACCTATTACCAAAACAACTATGGTTTGAATTGTAGCACAATTTTCGGCAAGGGTCAATAATAAAGTATGGGCATTGAAATTATGCTTAAAAAGAATAATGAATGATGTATACATAAAATAAAAAATGATTTTGGGGGGGGATTTTGATAGGAAAAAATTTTTTTGATGTAGAACTTTATAATTAGGACTTTTTTGGCCAAAACTAAGGGAGCGATTTAGATGAACAAGGATAAAAAGAATTTAACATTACCGCTGGCAATGACCGCGATACTATTATCGGGCAGCATGGTGCAGGCTGCACCGGTTGATACGGATAATACAGGTATTGAAATGCGTCGTCAACGCGAGGAAGCAGAGCGGGAACGCATTCGTCAGCAAATGGAAGATGACCGTAAGGCGCAGCAGGAAAACGTACAGGATAAAAATCAGCCCAATCAGCAGCAAAGCGGGGAAGATGTGAAATTGCTGTTGAAGGATGTGCAGGTAGACCCATCCAAAATCATTAGTGAGGAAAAAATAAAGGAAATCACTGCGTCTTATGTAGGCCGGGAGGTGAGTATTGCTGACCTCAATGAGCTGGTGGAAAAATTCAATGAAATCTATGCTGCAGGCGGCTATGTTACCTGTAAGGCCTATCTGCCTGTGCAGCAGATTACGGAGGGAATCGTGCATATCGGGCTGATTGAGGGTACGGTAGGAGAGGTAAACATCAGCGGCAATAAGCATACTTCCAGCAAATATGTACGCAATCGCCTGACCTTGCCGAAAGGACAGATTCCCAATATTAACACGCTGAACAAGGAAATATACCGCTTCAACGTTTCCAATGATGCTCCGTTGCGGTTGACTATGCAGGCGGGAAAAGAGCCGGGAACAACGGATTATGAAATCATTGTCCGGGAGCCGGTGAAAAACGATACGGTATTTGTCTTTGCGGATAATAACGGCAGCACGTCTACAGGAGAGTGGCGGGGAGGGCTTTATTATACGCACCGCAGTCTTTCAGGACGGCGCGATCCCCTGTCTGTTGGGTATACCAAAGCCAAGGGTCTGAATTCCGGGAGCCTGTCGTATGCAACTCCTGTGGGGCGGAAGGGCGGCCGGATGTTCTTTGATTACAGCAGCTCCGCCAGCAAATTGATTGCCCATGATACGAGGCCGTTAGAGGCTCGGGGCCATGGCTGGTATGCCGGAATTTCTTATTTGCAGCCGCTTATTGTCAACCGTACTACACGTACAGAATTGCGAATAGGGGGATACCATCAAAAATCCCAGACGGATATGTTCCAAGGCACGCAAAAATGGATTGATAATCGTGCGAACAATTTGTATTTATCCTTTGCGATGACCAGCTATGGCAAGAGCAGTGTATTCTATCATCGCCACTACTATGGCATAGGTCATATTAAAGCCTATAACGCCAGTATTGCCGGCTATAACAGTCAGGATTACGGATTATATCGCCTGAACAGCTTTTATCAAAAAATCTGGAAAAATGGTCATACGTTTTCGGCCCGCTTGGATATGCAGTGGGCAAGCCGGAAAAATCTTCCTTCTGCTGAACAGTTCTTTCTTGGAGGCGTGAACAGCGTTCGTGGTTATAAGCAGGATATTATGGGCGGGGATAATGGCCTTTCTGGTTCCCTGGAATATGCGCTGCCATTAAGCAGGAAGCATCAGACCATGTTTTATGGTTTCTTTGATTATGGCACGTTGCTAGGCGATACGGCCTATGATGATCATCAGATTGAAAGCGTAGGCGTCGGCATCCGTTCAGCGCTGAAGCTTAAACGGGATTCAGATCAGAATCTATACCTTAACTTGTCCGCAGGTTTTCCCTTAAAGCGGGAGCTGAACATGGTTAAGCACAGTAAATGCCGGGTTAATTTTTCGATGAGCATGCAATTCTGATATTTTTTTCTAAACGATAACACTTTGTCTGTTTGGGGAATATAAAGGGTAAAAGGGCAAATGGAGAAAAAAACGGAATAATCACGAAAGGGGAGAGCTGAGATGTCAGGAATACAGCGTATAAAGCATCGCAAGGCCTCAAAGATGCAGTATTCTGCACGTTTGGCCGCAGCATTGGCGACGGGCTTATTTTTGTCTTTTCCGGCTATGCCGTTAGAGACCGTTTTTGCGCAAAATATTGAGAAGAAGAGTGGAGAAACCTTTAATAACAACGGGGTCAGCGAGATTTATGCCGACAAGGTCATAAATAATGCTGCCGTTAATGCCTTTAAGAATTTCGATTTGGACAAGGGCAATACGGCCAATATGCATTTTGGCAAGCTGGATAATCCGAATGCAGCCACGAGCCTGTTCAATTTTGTCGATAGTCAGGTCAAGATTAACGGGACGGTAAATGCCATACGCAATAATGCCATTGGCGGCAATATGTATTTCTTGTCGCCGGATGGCGTCGTGGTGGGCGCTTCCGGTGTCATTAATGCCGGCAGTGTGCATATGGCTGCACCGTCAAAGGGGTTCTATACGGATATTGTAGGGAAAGATGGTGTGGATAATACCGCTTTTTCGCAGCGCCTGAGTATGATAACGAATGGGGAACTGCCGCTTAATCCCGAGGGGACGATTGCGGTCAGCGGCAGAATCAATGCAGTTGATGGCATTTCCGTGCGGGCTGGCAAGGTGAATATCGAGAGCAGTGCACAGATTCAGAACAAAGATGTCCTGGATTTTGCCTCTTTGGTCAATGTCAATGGCAACAGCGGCCTGAGCGGCAACCTGACGCTGCAGAAATCTGGTGATAGCAGCGGGGCTATTACTGTTGCTGCGGTAGGGGATACGGCTAATCAGTGGAATATAGGTGTGAACAGCATTGATCCTGAGGTCAATGTGAAAAACAATGCGCAAATTACCGGGGATGGTGCGGTAGAGGTAACCGCAGCGGCGAAGAATACGGCTTCGCAGATGGTTACCAGCCTTTCGGCTACGGTGAATGTCGATGGCAAGATTACTGGTGATACGGTAAATATCGCAGCGAATACAGAGGATAAATTTGCTGTTGCCCGCGGTGATGACTTCACGCAGGTCAAGGATCTGGTCACGAGCAAGCAAATCAACCTGCCTCAGATGGCGGCAGATGCGGTAAGTTTGATTGGCATAGATGCGGCAGTGGCGGTACACAATGCGAAAGCCACCGTTAATATTAACGAAAATGCAGTGATTACGGCCACAGGAAAAGATGTCAAGGATGAAGATGACAATGTGACCAGAGCGCTGAATATCACGGCTGATTCCAGTTTGACTGGTGGAATTGCCACCAATCCGAAATCCTTTACCGGTGAAATCCTGGATTTGGTGAAAGACCATATCGAATGGAAGCAGGGGGCACAGAATACCTCTGTGGGTGTAGGCGTTTTGACGAATAAGGCTGAAGTCAATGTCAAGGGAAAACTGGCAACTACGGACACGGCCGGTGGTGTAGCGGTAAATGCCAAGGCACCGCTGGGGCTGGAACTGGATGTGAAAAATGAACTGACGGATTCTCAAAATGCCGTTTTGGAGCTGGGCGTAGGCGTTGCGGTTACGGATAATCAGAGTGCCGTAAACTTAGAAAACAGCGCCCAGCTCCAGGACATCAAGGGGGATTTTGCGGCCAGTGCTGAGGCTGTAAATGAACTCAAGACCTCTGTAACGGTCAAGGGTAAGGATAATGCCAGCATCGGCACGGCTGTAGCTGTGGTAAGCCATAATTCCAGTGCCAATGTGAAAGAAGATGCTGCAATAAAGGCCGCCAATGTGTCGCTGTCCGCCAATAACAACATCAAAAAGAATGCCATTAAAGCATCCAATAAGCTGGGCAGCGGCAACGGTGCTCCGCCCAATACCGGTCTTCTGACCAGTGCGGGCGAATACATGAATAAACTGAAAGGGGCAGCCATCAATAAAATCATGGGGGGCGAGTCGGAAAAAGCCAACCCCTTGCTGGAAAATGCGCGGGAACTGTTCAACGTAGGAGCCAGTGCGGCAATTGTCAGTGAAAAGAATACGGCAGAGGTCAAATTGACGGGACGCAGCAATATTGCTGCCGCAAATGATGTGGCGATAAACAGTGCAGTCAAGACCGATGCTACGAAAATCATTGCCAGCGGTACTGCCGGCAATGCTGCCCAGCATAAAATTGACGATGAACATTCGGAAAGCAAGCAGAAGGTCAAAGTGCAGGCATCTGCTGTTGTTGCCGATATTGAAAACAATGCCTATGTGACTATTGAAGATGGAACGGCGGCACAGCATGCTGTGGTCAGCGGCCAAAATGTCAAGCTGGGCACGGAAAATACCTTTAAATATTCCAACATTGCAGACATGGAAAAGGCATTGAAAGATGCAGCAACCGCCAAGAAACTGCGGGAAGCAGGTTCAAATATCAGCAAGGATTATGAGGCGTTGGTAGAAACTTATGATGCCTACAAGAAGGACACGAGCACCTTTGGCAAGCTGACCGAGGCTGCTGTAAAATTGCTGGGAGATTTGGGGAACCTGAAAACAGGTGCAAGCGATTTGCTCTCCATCAAGGATAAATTGATGGCCTTTATCGACCCGTCCTCTTATGCCACATTCTCTGTGGCGCCTACGACCAGTGGTGGCAAAGTAGACGGTGAAAAGGATAAGGATAATTCTAAGTTCGCTGTAGCTGGTGCGGCAGATTTGGCTTATTTGACCGATAATTCGAAGCTGACATTAGGGAAAAATGCGGTTATTACGGCTGCGGAAAAAGCCGATTTTAAGGCACAGCTCAATCGTACGGATACTTCGATTAACGGTGTATTAGGTCTGATGAATTCCGGTGACCAGAATGCGGTTGGCGGTATTTTCTCCCGTTACAGTGCGGACCGGGAATCCTTGGTGAATTTCGGTGAAGGTGTGTCTGTAAAGGCCAAGGGGGATATTGCGGCTGAGGCCGTGAAAGATACCAGCCATTTAAGCGTAGCAGCCGGCGCAGGCAAGGGCGGAAACGCCGGCATTACCGCTATGGTCAGCATGGTCAGCGGTACGGATAATGCCAAGGTCAATGTGGCAAATAACGCCGAACTGATTTCCACAGGCTTAAAAAATATCAAATTGCAGACTAAAAATGACAGCACGCTCACCAATGTGGCAGGCAGTGTAGGCATAGGAACGGCTGCAGGTGTTGGCGCTTCTGTAGCGCTGACTAATGTGGACAGGAACAGCCTCTTGACGGTCGGCAAGGCGGCGATAACAGCAGGCAGTGGGGATTTTTCTGCTCTGGAAAACGGCATGATTAATTCCGTAGCAGTAGCCGGTGGCATTGTGGCCAATGATGACAGCGGTGATGTGGGCAAGTTTTCCAAGTTCACCAATTGGATGGAAAATCAGCAAAATAAAATTTCCAATGTCAGCCGCAAGCTGAACGATAAGACCAAGAAGATTATCCCGGACAAATTAAAGTCTGCCATGGATGTCAAAGACAATAAGCTGCTCAAGACGGATAACGTGGCCAAAAATCCGCAGGAAGGGCAGGACTTGCCTAAGTTCAGCATTGGTGCAGCGGGCAGTGCTGCCATCAATATTGGTGATTCCACGACGAAGGCCGCTATTGATGGAGCTGCGCTTACGATTGGTACTACGGGGAGTGCATTCGTTCCTGGAAAACTGTCTGTGCTGGCTAAAGATACCAGCTTTACAGGTGCCTGGGGAGGCGCTGCCGGTATCGCTTGGAATAACAACACCGGCACTAATAATCAGAACAACCGTTCGGTAGGTGTTGGTGGTGCAGCCGGCTGGAACTCCGGCACCAATACAGTTACCGCATCCATCAAGAACAGCAAGGTGGATGCGATGTTGGACAACCGCGCGGAAAAGAGCGGCGCCATTGTCGGGGCCGGTCTGGGGCTTGCTATAGCCAAAGGTGGTTCAGCCGGTGGTTCGTCAACTTCTGTGGCAGCAGCTCTGTCGGTAGCGGATATTGAAAATAACGTAACGGCAGAACTGGTGGATAATGCCATCAATAAAAAAACGGCTGCCAATGTGCAGAATCGTGCTTATGACAGTGATACGCTGGTTACTGGCGGCGTAAATGCCTCTATCGCCAAGGGGCAGTCCAGCGGGACAGCTCTGGGCGGCAGCATTACGGTGAACAAGGCGGCCAATAATGTACATGCGGATATCAAGGGCGGCTCGATAAATGCGGCTGCTTTGGAGAACTCGGCGTTAACGAAAATTACCGAAGTTGGTGCCGGAATCGGTGTGTCCGTATCGGCCTCGGAAGGTGCAACTTATGGGTTTGAAGGCGTGGCTGCTTATAACGGCCTTAATAATGATGTGCGCGCTGTTCTGGATGGCACCGATACAACGGCGCAGCAGATAACGGTTTTGGCGCGTGATGTAAATCAGGGAATTAAAGACTATGACAGCTACATCGAAAAACGCGGTTTGGATGCTACCGGGGCAAGCTATGCAGAAAATCTTTCCGATGCACTGGATAAGGATGCCAAAAATGCGCTGAATGCGGACAAGGGCAATAAGATTATTGCTGGAGCATTGGGCGTAGCGGTGTCTACCGGTTCTTCGGGCGGCAGTGCAGCGGCGGCAATTTCCATTGAGGAAATCGACAATGATTTCACCGCAGAAATCAAGAATGCAGACCGGATAACGGTTACGGGGGCTAATGGTGCTGATGTGCAGGCCAAATCCGGCACGTTGGCACTGGGCATTGGCGCAGGCGTTGGCGTTCCTGCCAAGAGCTGGGGTGGTGCCGGTTCCTTTAGCTGGCAGACCACGCAAAATGATGTAAAGGCCAATGTGGAAAACGTCAAGAATCTGACTACGGATAAACTGACGGTTAAAGCGGATTCACTGGCTACGGAAGTCAACGTAGCCGGACAGGTCAGTGTGGGCAAGACGGCTGTAGGGCTGGCTGGTACATACAATGAATTGAATAACAAGACCCAAGCGTTGGTGACCAATTCAGTGGTGAAGGCCAATAACAGCAAAAATGGCACAGAGTTTGCGATTGCGGCGGAAAATACAGGCAGTGTATATGCCGTAGCCGCTGGTGTTACCGCTGCGCGTGATGCTTTTGCCGTAAATGGCGCGGTAGCGGTCAATCTGGGTAAAAATGATTTGGCAGCCAAAGTGGATAAGAGCACGTTTGAGCAAGTAAAGACGTTGAACCTTACTACAAAGGATACCACGAACAAGCTGGCTATTGCCGGTGGTGTTACGGGGTCAAAAGGTGTAGCTGTGGGCGGCGCGCTGGCCTTTAATGGCATAGGCGATAAGGAACGGCAGTCGAATACTGCTGCTTTGACCAATAGCAATCTTACGGGGATTAATGCCAGCCAGGTAAATGTAATGGCGAAGGATACCTCTTCGTTGACGACTGTGGGGGCTGGCGTGGCATTTTCGCTGGGGAAAGTGTCGGTACAGGGAGCTGCGGCAGTTGGTCTGTCTAACAAGGATGTAACGGCCCTGCTGGAAAACAGCAATATGAATAAGAACGCCCAGCCGGGAACGGCACCCACGGAAACGCAGGTGGCAGCGGAAACTACAGATAAATTCATCACTACGGCGGATGTGGTATCCGTGGGACAGTATGCGGCTATTGGCGCCGGCGTAGCTGTGACCAATGATAATACCAAGACCACGGCAGCGGTTAAAGGCGGTCAGATTTATGGCCGGAATATCGGGGTAAAAGCAGATAGTCTTGCCGATATCACGACCGTTGGCGTGGGCGGCGGCGTTAATTATGGCACCGGTCTGGGAGCTACGGGTTCTGTAGCCGTGAACAATATCGGTACCAAGACGTATGCGCATATTTTGGATTCTGCCAAAGTGCGGGCTGATGAAGGCACGGTACTTCTTAATGCCATGAGCGATGAAAAGATTGCCAATTATGCCGGTTCCCTGTCCATATCCGTAACAGGGGCAGCCATTGGTGCTTCGGTCAGTGTGAACCGTATCAATAGCGAGGTCGAAGCCAAGGCAGCGAATAATGCTGACCTTAGTGGCGTTGGTCTTAGCAGCCAAAGCGCTAAGGATAAAGTGGATGATAAGGATATCAACAACAGCAGTGTAGATAATAAGACCTTTAATTCGCAGGCAAGTCTGCGTGATAAACGCAAGACAAATGCATATAAAGGTGTGGCGGTTACGGCTTCCGGTACACATACGATAAAATCCTTCCTGGTCAACGCTGGTGTAGCAGCTGAGGGAGCAGCAATCAATGGCACGGTCAATGTGAATGATGTAAGTGGTTCGACCAAGGCTGAGGTCGATAACGCCTATATTGGCAGTTCCAAAGGCACAGCAACGATTGCAGCGCATGATTATACCAATACTGCCGGTTTGGTGGGAACGGTTAATTTTGCTGGTGAGGGTGCCGGTATTGGCCTGGGTAGTGATACCAATAAAGTAAGTCGTCTGACGGAGGCTGGTTTTACGGGCAAAAGCAATGCAAATACCCGTTCGGCTGATGTACGCAGCTTGAATATAGAAGCTGCGGCCCGACAGGGAATTTCCTCTTTGACGGCAGGCGCATCCGGTGCAGGTATTGGCGCAGGTATTGCCAATTCCACCAGTGTAACCCTGCTCGATGGGGAAACCCGCGCACGGGGGAAAAATCTCAATGTTACGACGGATAATCTCACCATCAATGCTGACCATAAATCCAATGTCAATATGACCGGCTTTGTGGCAGGTATTGCCGGAGTAGGCGCAGGTGTGGCCGTGGCTGTAGGTGTGGTAAAAGACGAGGATACAACAGAAGCAATCGCGGAAAATGTCAAAGCCGTTACGCTGAAGGGCAAGGCCAATGTCAAGGCGGCGAATACGCAAAATCTCACCTATACGGAAATTGGCGCAGGTCTTGCTGGTGTTGGCGCAGGAGGTGCCGGTTCTATTGGTGTAGCTAATGTTGGCAGTACCGTGAACGCCAACGTTCTTAACAGCGATTTTGGCAATGAAAGCGGTTATGCTGACGGCGTTGACATCACAGCGGACAATACCATCAATTTCAAGCAGAAAGCTGGTGTAGGTTCGCTCGGTGGTCTTGGCGGCGGTTTGGGTGTAGGCGTATCGGTCAATACGATTGACAGTCAGGTAGGCACCCAGGTGAAAAACAGCCATATCTATGCAAAAGATGTGGCTGTTGCCGCGAAAGAAAACCGTACCGTGGACCAGACTGCGGCTAATGTCGGAATCGGTGGTTTTGCAGCTGTGGGCGTCAATGTGCTGGTCACTACAGTGGGCACAGAAATGAGCAGCACTTACGGGGACAAGGACAACAAGGCCGAAGCCAATATGGAGGATATTTACAAAGGCATAAACAAAGCGCTGGATGGTTCGGGGTTGTCTAAAGAAACCACACTTGGCGTGGACAACGGCAATGCAAAGACGCAGGTTACGCTGAAAAAACCGGCTAAATCTACGGTAAGTACGCAGATTGGCAGCTCGACGCTCAAGGCAAAAAATAATATTACGGTTTCCGGACAGGCGGATACTGCCGTGGATATGACCAATGGTTCCGGTCAGGGCGGCGGTGGCGGCGCTGTAAATGGTGCTGTCGGTGTGCTGGATGTAGCGCGCAATGTCCGCAATGAAATAGCGTCTTCTTCGCTAATGGCAGGGGGGAATATTGATTTTGCTACCCGGCAGGGCGGTGTATCCAAAATTAATGCTTATCAGGGAACACTGGCTGGCGGCGGCGCTATTGGTATTGCCTATTCCAAGGCCAACTCCACAGGAGACAATCGCATTGCTATGACTGAATCTGACCTGCATGGCAAGAATATCAAGATTTCAGCTTTGGACGAAAGCGCAACGGAAGTAAATTCTTTAGGCGTAGCGGTGGCAATCGGTGCAGCAGCCAGTGCCATGAACGGGCAGGCAATCTCGGCAGGCCATGTCGGGGTAAACTTGACGAATAACAATACCCTCAAAGCTGAAAATGAGGTCACGATTTCTGTGCAGCGTAAACGTGAAAATGCCGAAGTCCGTGCAAAGCTCAATGCGCTTGAAGCCAAAAAAGAACTTACGGATGCGGAAATGAGCCAGTATAGTGAACTTTATGAAAAGGTCTACGATACTACGGCAGCTGTAAACGCTAAGGCGATGGGGGCGGCAGCCGGAATTGGCGGTACAGGTTTAGCAGCTGTGGCGCGTGATACCGGTGATGTGTCACTGACCATTGGTGGCACGAAGAAAAATACGATTCAGGGTGTAAAGGTGAATATTTCCACCGACAATAGTCCGAATATCAAAGCGGAAACAGGTGCGCTAGGGGCTAGTTTAATTGGTTCGGTTTCTTCGACTGAGGGCGAAACCTCTTTGGGAACGAAAACGGATCATATGCAGACTAAGCTATCCATAGGCAGCGATACGGCGTTAAAGGCTCCGCAAATCATGATTGACAATAACAGCAGACCGTTCCAGAATACCAAAATGCGTTCGCTGTCGGCTGCTGTTGGTGCTTCGGTGCAGGAGAATAAATCCACTGGGGATGCCTATAGTGATGCTAAATTGACTTTGGGCAGGCTGGACATGGACAAAGGGACCAGCATTATAGCCTTTAACACGAATTTGCCGACACAGACGATTACGGCTGAAGGCGTGAGTGCGGGCGGCATACTGGCTATTGGCACGAATAAGGTATTGAATACATCAGAATTGAATACCGATACCCAACTTGCCGGTACCACGAACAACAAATTGGATAAAGTTCTCGTATATAATATATCCGGGCTTACGTCTACAGGTAACGCCGATGGCAGCGGCGGTGCGTTGGTGGATATTTCACCCTACGCCGCCCGTATTGAGCGTAAAGCTGTGGTGAACGACAATATGAAACTGTCCGGAAATTGGCAGGCTGAAGGTGCCGCCTTTGGGCATTTCAATATGCTTAATGGAATGGACACCCTGGATGCTATCCGGGCAGCGATTGCTGGCGGCAGCGGTTTGCGGCTGTACAATGACCTGACCCAGAAAACGAGTCTTGACTTGACCAATGCCAATGTGAATACGACCGGTGCTCAAGGCTATATGGTGAATAATACCCATACGCTGAATCAGGCGCAAAAAGCCGGCGGTTATGGCGGTGTGGTAGGTTCTGATTCGGCGGTTGAAAATACGCTGACGAGTACGGCCACGATAAATATGGGGGATAGCAGCAAGCGTGATGAAGCGGTAACGTTAACTGGTGCTAAGATTGATATTCATGCAGCAAACAATGGGTTTATCAGCGCGAATAATGAAGTACAGGGAGCAGGTGTTGTGCCCATTCTCATAGCCAAGAATACTGGCAAGATTACGATGGATGAATCGGTTAACACCTTTAATGCCAAGATTACTTCAACGGATGATAAAGATGTGTCGCTGGCCGCTGTGGATGATTTGAACTATGATATCGAAGCCAATGCGGTCAACCAGGGCAGCTTTATCGGTGCGGCATCTTCGGATACCGGGCTGACCCTTTCGCGCAACAGCAAAGTTAACCTGGCGGGCAAGACCGAGATTGTCGGCGGGAGAGATGTATCGCTCCTGGCCGGGGCAACTGCTGATGAATCTGCGGCGGGCAATATGCGGCTGGTTCTTTATGCCAATGCCCATAATGCCTCGCTTATCCCCTTGCAGACAGCACCGAAACTGGTGGATGACCTAAGTGAAACCCATCAGGTGACTATCGGCAAGGATGCCGCAGTGAAAAGTCTGCGCCATACGAATCTCCGGGCTAAATCCGGCAGTGAATATCTGGAAGAATCCGCCCGGGAATTCCGTATCTGGGGCAGCGGTGAAGTCGGCACCCGCCGTCTGACCTCTACGGCTTTAGGGAAGAACGAGGTCGGACTCAAACAGAACAATTCGGTTGATGTGCAGGGCAAGATTTATGCCGGTATTCATAACCAGCTCGATATTGATATCAAGGGGAATATCCGCTTGAAGGACGAAAGTGAAATGGACACCAGTGGTGTGCAGATTACCGCCAGACAGGGGTGGTTTGATCCGAAAAATTCCCTTAAAGAAGTAAAACAGGAAAATGGCTATCTCAAGCGCTACAAGGAAATCGAAGCGTCGATGAAGGGCTATGGTCAGGATTCCAAAGAGTATAAGGCGCTCTTTGCCGAAGCAAAAGAGCTTATCCAGGCTATGGATAAGGCTGGCTTTATCTTCACGGATGCAGCGGGCAATCAGGCCATCATTGAGGAATATTCTCTGCCGGCATTGTCGCTGGATAACATCAATGTGTCGGGGGGCAATGTCTATGTAGAAGCCGATAAGCTTAATGGAAAGGAGAACATCATAACGGCGGGGGCTCCGCATGTCAATATTACGAATCATGGAAATGCGATGTTGATTTTGGGTGATGTGAAACTCAGTGACAATGGCGGCAGACTCTATGTAAATGATGTACTGACCCGTGACAGTGGCGGTGAGTCGTCCATTATCGTGAAATCTGCCGGCAAAGCCGATAGCGTATCCAAACCGGATATTTTGGTACAGGGCAATATTGATAACCCTGGCGGCAAGGTATCACTAATCAACAATAACCACGATATTGTTATCCGCAATAACGGTTCGGTGAATGGCCGTTCGGTACAGATTAGTGCAGACCAGGGCTCTATCACCATTTCCGACCCCGAAGGGCTTATCAATGTCGGCGGCGACCCCATTCCCAAGTATCAGTTTGATGAGGCAGCGTCCAAGAAAATCCAAAAGAAAATTTCGGAGCTGGCAGCGCAAGGAAAGAAGGACTTGCGATTCAAAAATTATGCTGAATACAAAAATTGGCTTAAGAATACCGTCAAACTTACGGATGCAGAGCTCAAATATGAAGAACCGCAGGCGGGAGCCGGTTATGTGGCTGGCGGCAATATTGCCATCACCGCCAAAAATGTCAATGTCAATGGTCTGATTCAGAGTGGTTACAGCAACTATGTTGTGGATGATTTTTCGTCAGACGCAACAAATAAGGTGAACGATGAATATCGTAAATCCGGTTGGACATGGAAGAGAGAGGGGAAGAGATGGGAAGTACAAAAAGGAGCACCGATTGCGTTGACGGATGATGCGGTAATCGGCGATGAAAAATATCTTGTCAGCAGAAGTAAAGGAAAGATTTGGAACAGCAGCACAAATCGGTGGGATTATGCAGTACCAATATACTATAATCCATCTACTGGGCACTTGCTGACTGGTGATATTGAGGTTCAAGGCGGCCGCGTGGATATTAAAGGCACGGTGGCCAGCACAGGCAATGGACGGATTGTTGTAGCCGATGGACCGGCAGAAATAAACATCAATACCAGTGATACAGGGGGGCGGCTTTTTGTAGGGCGCATTACCAATAATTATCGGAATGGCCTGATTCGCATAAATGACCCCAGCAAAGGAAGTATCTTTGAATACAAAAATGGCTATACCAGAAGTTATGCACCGGGAACCATTATGGCAGACGATCAGGGCTGGACTGCCTATACCGGCAATCTGTATACCCCCACTAACCAGCTCTATCGCTGGACAGGCGGTACCAGCGGCCAGACAATTGTGGATAAGACGTATAACAAGCATTACGCTTCCTTCTTTGGGCTGTTCAAGCTTTGGAGTACAGGCTCTACAGATGAACTTATCGCTCAGATTGGTTCGGATATTCACAATGTGCAGACTACAACCAGAAGCAATACAGGTGATGATTTGCTGGGCAGAGGGTTGATTCCGTATACCTACAATTTGGGCAGTACAGCCGGCAACTCTGTAGAACGGTATCTAAACAGCAACAAAGAAGGCATTACGATTCAGAGTGAAGTGCATAATACCACTGGCACGACAAAGGGCAAGGTTAATGCATCTGAGATGCACTATACGAATTGGGCACATGTTTCTGGTTATGTCACTTACAGCTGGACAGAAACAACGGGCAACTATACCTCTACGACCACTTCGATTGCCGCTGATGCACCCATTGGCTTAGGCTTTGCTGCCTCGAATGGAGATATCAATATTAGTGCCAAGGGCAGTATTGTCCTGACGGATACGATTGCCAGTGCGGCAACACCGGATGGTTCCCGAGGCTTGGGGACGATAACGCTGACAAGCAGTAGCGATATAACGGGAAATGGTCATGTGCTGACGGACAATCTGACCGCTTCCGCACGTGGATTAAACCTTTCGTTGCAACACAGTGCTATTGGCAAGCAGGCCAATATTAACCTGACCGGAAGGAAGCTGGATATTGATTTCCGCAGTGACAATGGGGATTTGGCTATTGGGACTGTTCAGGTGAAAAATGCAGCAAATAACAATAAGGTCACGATTAAAGCGAAGGGCAATATCATCAATGGCCGTGCAGATTCCCTAATTGCAGCACCAGCCATCAGCCTTTATAGTGAAACAGGCGGTATTGGTACAGATAGCAGCCTCTTGCGGGTAAAAGCCGCTTCAGTACTGCGTTCGAATGACCATTCCGATGCAGCCATTACAGCCGAGGCGCAGAACAGCATCTATATGCAGCAGACCGATGGTGATATGCGGATTGCTAATATTACCAGTAAAACCGGTGATGTCATGCTGAAAGCAGAAAAAGGCAGTATTGTAGACGCTAATGGCGGTGTAACGACAAATTCGGATACAGATGCTTTGCTTGAACGCTGGCGGCGGCTGGGCATTATCTCCGCAAGTGATGATGCATCGTCTTCTTATGAGGCTGCCAGAGCAGCTAAAGCTGTGCGGCTGGAAGCACTGGAATATCGTGCCCGCCAGCTGGCATCCTATGATAAAGGTGATGGCACTATGCTAGTGGATGATGCGAAAGTGGCAGCTTATAAGAATGCGGCATCCGCTTATCTTCAGGATGCAGGCATCATCGCCGCCAAGGAAGCGTATATCCGTGCCCTTCAGCAGGCAGGCACCGAAGCGGAACAAAATGCAGCCCGCAACAAGCTGCAGGCCGCCAAAGATGCCTACTTCAAGGGCAAAGGCTTTACCGCAGCAGAAATCAGCCTGATTGCGGATTATAGTGACTTGCAGGCAAGTGAAAACTATGGCTGGAGTCAAAATGAAATGCTCTATGCCATTCAGGACAGCATTGTCAACAGTCGTCCGGGCCAGATTGAATTCGTAAAATCACCCAATATTAAAGGGAGAAACATTACATTGCTGGCGGAAAATGGCGGCATTGGCTATGATGACCAGGCCGTATATATTCGCAATGCAGACATAACCAAGGAAAAGAATATGCAGCTGTTGGCTTCGGCTAAGGCTGGGGATCTGACCTGGGATAAGGATGGCGTTACGGTGAAGCGTCAGGTGCCGGTTACAGTGGATATCGCTGCTGGTGGCAAGGTACAGTTCAAAGGCCGGGATAATGTCTATGTCAGTGCAACCGAGGATTCAGCACTGAATCTTGTGGGCGGCATTGATACCAATGGCGATATCCGCCTGACCGCTGGCCAGGGGGTAACATTGGCTGACGGCACAACCCTGCGGGGCCGCAACCTTACCATCTTTGGCGGCAGCGGCAGCATTGGCCGTGAGGATAAGTTCATGGAACTGATGATTAATGGCTGGCTCAATGCCAACTCTGGTCAATCGGTCTACGTTTATCAAAAGGGCAAACTGCCCCTGACGGTTCTGTCCGTGGCTGCCGGTATGGATGCTTACCTGCGTGCAGATCACGGCTTCCGCATGGTGAACGATTACGGCTTTGACAAGGGCTATATCAGGGCTGGCCGTACCATCAGCCTTTTTGCAAATGATGGAGATATCGCTGATGCGCGGATTCTCGCCAATGGTGCACTGGTGAACGCCAAGGCTTTGGGAGGAAAGGCAAGGCTGGTCAATATCAACGGTGAGCTGAGAATAGGCGAATTTAGTGAGCTTAGTGATACTGAACTCGCGGCTAAGAGAAAAGCCGAGGAAGAAGCCGAAAGGAGAGCGGAAGAGGAAAGAAGGAAGCAAGAGGAAGAAGCTGCCAGAAAGAGAGCAGAATATTTGAAAAAGCTGGAGGAGGCAGGGGTATCCGATAATTGGTGGGAAGAGACAAAACCTGTCCACTGATTCTGGCCAGTCCGGGGATGCTTAATTTGGAAGAAAGAGCAGGTGATTGGTTAGCGATTACAGATGGTAAATAATAAGACAGATAAATAACAGCAGGAAAAGCCCGCTGGCAGATAAATACTATCCTTGTGACGCTGTGCGCAGGGGAAAAGAGTATAAGCCGGCGGGCTTATACTATCCAAAAAATAAAATACGTCAAAATGCTTGAAGAGCATAGCGAATCAGCCTATAATGTGTGTGCGATGGAAAAAGTTTTCGATACATCTTCAAGCATTGCCAAAAGCAGAGGAAGTGAATTTATGACGGATATTGTGGCGGAGAAGTTAAAATTATTGCCGGATAAACCGGGCGTTTATATCATGAAGAACGCCGAAGGGCGGATAATCTATGTAGGCAAGGCCATTGTGCTGAAGAACCGGGTGCGGCAGTATTTTCAATCGGGCAAGAATCACAGTCCCAAGGTACGGGCGATGGTGTCCCATATTGCCGACTTTGAAATCATCATGACGGCTTCGGAAGTCGAAGCGCTGATTCTGGAATGTAATCTGATTAAGAAGCACCGTCCCCGCTATAATATCAGTCTCAAGGACGATAAGAGCTATCCGTATATCAAAGTGACGGTGCAGGAAGATTTTCCGCGTGTGTTCATCACACGGCGCATCTTAAAGGACGGAGCGCGGTATTTTGGCCCCTATACAAATGCCACAGCGGTACATGAGAGCTTAAAGCTTTTGCGGCGGCTTTTCCCGTTGCGCACCTGCAAGCATTTGCAGGAACGGCCCTGTTTGGAGTATCATATCAAGAGGTGTCTGGCACCCTGCGTAGGCAAGGTCGAAAAGGGCGATTACGATGCCATGATTCGGGCGGTACTGCTGTTTTTGGAAGGCCGCACGGAAGATGTGGAAAAGGAATTGCAGCTGCGCATGGAGCAGGCGGCCGAGAGCTTTAATTTTGAAATTGCAGCGCGTTTGCGTGACCAGCTGCTCGCCGTGCGCAAGATAGCGGAAAAGCAGAATATCGTCACGGGTTCCGGCGACCAGGACGCCGTAGGGCTGGCCCGCTCGGAAATCGGTGTTGTCGTGCAGGTCTTTATGATTCGTGGCGGCAAGATGATTGGCCGGGAGCATTTTTTGCTGCAGGGCAGTGAGGACGAAAGCGACGGGCAGGTCTTGGCGGCCTTTTTGCAGCAGTATTATCATCGGGCGACCTTTATTCCGCGGGAAATTCTCCTGCCATTGGCGATTCCGCAGACGGAGCAGGAACTCTTGGAAAAATGGCTGTCGGCGAAGAAAAAGAAGGCCAAAGTCCAGCTTATCCTGCCGCAGCGGGGCACCAAAAAAGATATTGTGGATATGGCGGCTTCCAACGCGGAAAAATATCTCCATGATGAAGCGGCCCGCATCAAGCAGGCCAATGACCAGACCTTGGGCGCGGTGGAGGAACTGGGGCGTTATTTGGGTCTGCCCAAACCGCCTGACCGTATGGAGTGTTTTGATATCTCCCACAATCAGGGCAGTGAAACGGTGGCGTCCATGGTGGTCTTTGAAGGCGGCTTGCCGAAGAAGTCCGATTACCGGCGATTTAAGATTCAGAGCACCGAAGGCAAGCCGGATGATTTTCTCTCCATGCGGGAGGTTACGACCCGCCGCTATGTCGATTTGCCGGAGGAAGAACTGCCGGATTTAATCATCATTGATGGCGGCAAGGGGCAGCTTTCTTCGGCGCTGGAAATCATCCGCAATGTGGCAGGGCATATGCATGTGCCTGTTGTTGGACTTGCTAAGCAGTTTGAACTTGTGTTCACCGAGGGCAATCCTGAGCCAGTGGTTTTGCCGCGTCATAGTCAGGCGCTCTATCTGATTCAGCGGATTCGCGATGAAGCTCATCGGTTTGCGATTACTTATCACCGCAAATTGCGGGGCAAGCGCAATCTGGTGTCGGTGCTCGACCATATTGTCGGCATTGGGCCGAAAAGACGGCAGGCACTATGGAGCCACTTTGGCAGTATCAATAAGATTAAGGCGGCCACGGTGGAGGAACTGGCCATGGCACCGGGCATGAATAAACCGGCCGCTGAAGCCGTGTATAATTTCTTTGCGGCGCAGGCAGAATTAAGAGGAAAATAAGTTTATAGAGTGAGGATAGGAATATAATGAAGAAAATTGATTTACACGTTCATTCGTTGGTTTCGGACGGCAGTTTTACGCCGGGCGAATTGGCTGTTCACGCCAAGGAGCAGGGGATTTCGGCTTTTGCGCTGACGGACCATGATGTGATGGCCGGCTGTGCGGAAGCGGCAGAAGCGGCCAGCGCAGCTGGGGTGGAATTCATCAACGGTATGGAGCTGACGGCAGATTTTCAGGGGCTCAAGATTCATGTGGTATGTTTGGGCTTTGATGCCAATCATTCTGACTTTCAGTCCATGTACAAGAAAATCCGCGCCATCAAGGAAGGGCGGATTGAGGATATTATCGAATTTGTGCGCCGCAAGGGTGTAGATATCAGTCTGGAAAAGGTGCAGGAATTTACCTATAAGGGGCTGTTAGACCGCTATGCGGTAATGCGGTATCTGGTGTCACTGCATCTTTATGATAGGGCGCAGCCTTTGTGGGATAATTATTTGGACCCTGCTGTGGTGGAATTGGGGCTCAATTATAACATCACGGCTGAAGAAGCACTGCCCATCATTCACGAGGCGGGCGGCGTGACGTCACTGGCACATTTCCATAAGAATATCGGCCTGGGCAAATTGGAGAGCCGTCAGCAGCAGGAACAGGCCATTGTGGAATTGCATCGCTTAGGACTCGATGGCATGGAACGGTTCTATCCGAATTATTCGGCAGAGGATGCAGAATTTGCGGCACAGATGATAGCGAAATACGATTTAATGCCCACGGGCGGGACGGACTTCCATGGGACAAACCGGCCGGGAATTGAGATGGGGAGCGGAATGAACGGTAATATTACCGTGCCTTATGCGTTCTATGAAGAAGTCAAGTCACGCTTGACCAAGTAAAATATTTTCTTTATTGGCAGGATTTGGCACTAGCCAGCTAGAAGTTCCTAACTAGTAACAGAGTTGCTGTGGCACTTTTCTTTGGCGCAAAGAAAAGTACCCAAAAGAAAACGTGGACTGAAATCCCATCCGGGGATTTACGTCCACCGGCGCCCTTCCTTGGGCGCCGAGCGACGATATACCATTATTGGTTCTTGGTGTGGTGTTAGGAGGGCTTGTGATGAAGACTTGGGTTTGTACGGTTTGCGGCTGGATTTATGATGAGGAGAAGGGCGACAGCGAGTACGATTTGGCTCCGGGCGTGGCTTTTGCGGATTTGCCGGAGGATTTTGTCTGCCCGCTTTGTGGTGTCGGCAAGGATATGTTTGAAGAACAATAGTATCGTGGATTAAGGGGAATGACCGGTCGGTTTTTGACCGGTCATTTTTCTTGTTAGCAGGTCATAAGACTATTAAACAAATTTATGATAAGATAAAAAATAATAAAAATATTTACCGCTTTTTATTGATTTTTTCACATCACTTTGTTATAATTATCACGTAATGAATCATAAGTGTGATTCATCATTATAGCCATACCGAAAGCGGTTTCCCTTATGGATTGATGGAATTTACAGACTTTTGGCAATCGCTTTCTAATTCTAAGGAGGCATTTGATTATGAAGGTAACAGTTGTTGGTGCAGGTAACGTAGGCGCTACCGTAGCAAATGTGCTGGCAGTAAAGAATTTCTGCAGCGAAGTTATGCTCGTGGATATTAAGAAAGGTTTTGCAGAAGGCAAAGCTATGGATATCATGCAGACGGCACATTTGCTGAACTTTGACACCACGGTAACGGGCGTTACGGCTGAAATCGGTGACGAAAACGGCTATGCACCGACGGAAGGTTCCGATGTTGTAGTTGTTACTTCCGGTATGCCGCGTAAACCGGGCATGACGCGTGAAGAACTCATCGGTGTAAATGCAAAAATCGTCAAAGGTGTTGTTGACCAGGCGCTGAAGTATTCTCCGAACGCTATCTTCATCATCATCTCCAACCCGATGGACGCTATGACGTTCCTGACGCTCAAAGATTCCAAACTGCCGCGCAACCGCGTTCTCGGTCAGGGCGGTATGCTCGACAGCAGCCGTTTCCGTTATTTCCTGTCCAAGGCTCTGCAGGAAGCTGGCTATCCGGCAACCCCGACGGACATCGACGGCACGGTTATCGGCGGCCACAGCGACAAGACCATGGTTCCTCTGACGAGCCTGGCTACTTATCGTGGCATTCCTGTAACCCAGCTCCTTACGAAAGAACAGCTGGATGACGCTGTAGCTCAGACGAAGGTTGGCGGCGCTACGCTGACTGGCCTCCTCGGCACCTCCGCTTGGTATGCTCCGGGCGCTGCTGCAGCTGCTATGGTTGAAGCAATCGCTCTCGATGCCAAGAAGCTCATGCCCTGCTGCGTATATCTCGATGGCGAATACGGCGAAAAAGACCTCTGCATCGGCGTACCCGTTATCCTCGGCAAGAACGGCATGGAAAAAATCGTTGAGTACAAGCTGGAAGGCGACGAAAAAGCTAAGTTTGATGAAAGCGTAGCTGC
>CACZIV010000022.1 GCA_902781305.1 Pseudoselenomonas ruminantium | reverse complement strand
TTTCACTTCTCAAACATCTGGCTTTAATCATGTTGCATGATTATTTGCATTGTTTAGTTTTCAAAGAACAATCTTGTTTAGCGCTTCTTTCGAAGTGCCTGTCGCTTCAAGCGACTCATTTATCATATCGCATTTGCTTTAGACTGTCAAGAACTTTTTAATTTTTCTTTTTTGTCTAAATTCGAAAGCAATCTGTTACAATCCCTTGCCAGTCAAGGCTTGCTGGATTATATTTTCTGTGCTCTCGCTCAGCGACTTGTACTATATTACACGCTTTCTTACCTGCTGTCAATACTTTTTTAAAAAAAGTTAAAAACACACCGCTAAAATGAACATACAGCAAAAATTTGCATTAAAAAGGCGCTGTGATGAAATGCGAAAGCATCACATGCAACAGCCCCTTCCTTTTACGGCAACTGATTATATTCTTTATAATTTACTTAAAATAAACTCGGCCTGCCCCTGTAATTGATAATTGCCCCAGCCAGCGGGCACAAAGACCGTCTTTCCTTTATCAACAGTAAGGCTCTCATCGTTGCCTGTAAGCTTCAGCGCTCCGTCCAGCACCGTCAGACAATGGAAGGAATCTTCTCCCACATGCATAGTGCTGTCTCCATGCAAGCTGCCATGATATACTTTAAAATACTTGCATTCCGCCAACAGTTTAACATCCATATGAGGGAACAAGTCAATATCCACCATTTTTCCCGCCTCAGCCTGCGGTACTTCCAGCTTAGTTACCGCCAAGGCCTTATCGATATGCAGCTGACGCGGCTTGCCATCCTTGCCTACGCGGCCATAGTCATAGACGCGATAGGTCAGATTCGAACTTTGCTGTACCTCATAAATCAGAATGCCGCTGCCAATGGCATGCAGCGTACCTGCCTTAATAAAGAATACATCGCCCTTATGCACCGGCACCTTGTTACAGACTTCGAGCAGTGTATTATTCGCAATGCGCTGTTCAAATTCCTCTTTACTGATTTCCTGTTGGAAACCATAGATGAGACTGGCTCCGGGTTCAGCGTCCACCACATACCACATTTCTGTCTTGCCCTGTTCGCCTTCTTCCCGCAATGCATATTCGTCATCCGGGTGAACCTGTACAGATAAATCGCCCTTGGCGTCGATAAATTTAATCAGCAGCGGAAAATAATCCATATCTTTGGCCTTGCTGCCCAACATAGCCTTGCCATCACCAGTCAAAAGGGCCGACAGGGTTTCACCTTTATGCTCACCACTATCGACCAGGCTCAAACCTGCCTCATGACAGGAGAGCTCCCAGCTCTCTGCCACGATATCTAAATCAGAACTCTTGCCGTATTCATTCTTCAAACGGTTGCCGCCCCAAAGATAATCCTTCAACGGTGCCTTCAACAGCATAGGTTTTAACATCAATACATCACTCCATTTTCTAAATTACCTTCAACGAATACTCACCGACCGAAAATTGCTGTAATCTCCGCGATGATGAGCAATCGAATATTCAAAGGGACGGCCATCGTCCAAAAATGCCACCTGTGTAACTTCGAGCAACGGCAGCACACCTTTTATCTGCAGTTCTTCGCGTTCCTCAGGCGTAGGCATTACAGCGCGCACGGTACGATGCGCAGACTGAATCTTATACCCCAAATCTTCTTCAATATAACTGTAGATTGATTTTTCCAGCGTCTGCCGCTTGAGTCCCGTTATCAGCTGAATCGGCATT
The DNA here is from genome assembly GCA_902781305.1 of Pseudoselenomonas ruminantium. Taxonomy (GTDB): domain Bacteria; phylum Bacillota; class Negativicutes; order Selenomonadales; family Selenomonadaceae; genus Selenomonas_A; species Selenomonas_A ruminantium_K. The sequence goes on along the minus strand of CACZIV010000022.1, from coordinate 24,333 downwards.
TGTGTATATTCCACCACTATCGGCCGGTCATCCAACAGTCTTACCCGGATAATATCGTAAACAAAATCATCCACAGCTAATTGTAGTTTAGCCGCCACCTCAGCAGTAGGATGGATAATCTCAAATTTCAATATTTTAGAGGCAACCTTACGCCCCTTGAACGTTGCGGCAAAACCGGAAAACTGATTGGCCATGCTCAATTCTTTCACATCTTCATCCTTAAGGGACTTAACAAAAGTTCCTGAACCGCGGCGTTTGACCACCAGCCCTTGCTTGACCAGTTCATCCACAGCCCGTTTTATGGTAATGCGGCTCACACCATATTGCTGACACATTTCTTTTTCCAGCGCCAACTGTTCACCCGGGGTATATTTGCCCTGCTGTATATCCTCTCTAAGTTCTCTGGCGATTGCCTCATACTTTAACACGACTGCCGCCCTCCTTGCTCATATATACATCTATTATATAGCGAATTACGAAAAAGTACAAACAAGAGCAGCGGAGCCAACCTTTCTATCAAAGCCTTATCAGTCAAATTTATCAGAAACTGAACAGCAAGCTGGTAAAGTACGCCGTACGATGTGCACCTTTATCGTACGTCTTATTTATTGCGGTGCCATTAAATAAATACCCCTGTATTTGGATGTTTTTCGTGAAATGATACCAAAGACTAGCCTCCCATCCCTTGCGTCCCGTTTTTTCACTGCCATGAACCACACTACTCATAATCAAGGCATCGGACCCCAGATAGCGGCAGCCTAACGAACCACCAAATTTTTTATTTCCCCAGGGACTGCCATTGTATATGAATTGAACATCGTAGGCCTTGTTCTGATAATGTTGATTGCCATGCGCATAAAAGCCAGTCAATTCCCAATTATCAGTTAGACGCTGACGCAGATTTGCAGCCACAATACCCAAATGATTTTCTCCATAGGCGACCGGTGAATGCAAATTATAATAACCTAAGCCTGCAGTTGTACGCTCCGTAAATTGATGTTCTACAGACAAGCCCCATGCCCGCAGCCTTTGATTTCTAAAACCAGTTTCTGTACCACCTGCGCCTGTACCAACATATTCAAAATCTCCGCGATCACCATGACGGCGAAACGCATCGGACCAAGCTGAAGACATATCGGATACCTTTTCATGCAAATTGCCGCCATAAGCCTTCAATGTAGTCTTTCCGATTCGATAATCCAGTTCCATACCTTTCGTTCTGGCATTGCCGACAAAGCCTTCCTGCAAACCGGGCGTAAACAGACCTATCGTAGCAGTTGAGCCCTTAAAAAGAGGCCCTTTAGCATACAACTGATACAGCATGCTGGATACTTTTACGTTGGAAGCACCATAGGCATCTGAGAATTCCGTCTCGCTATTCCAACCCTCATTGCTACCCCACTTCGTATCAATGCCGGCATGGACATTCCAACTATCATTGACCGCAGCATCCACATTGAGAAACAATTCTTTTTCCCACCAAGTATGCTCATCACTATTGCCTTTCATGGCTTTTTGCGCAAAAACGCCACTCCATTTTACCCGGTCGGCATTTCTTTCCAGGTCAGCAACTTTAACCCCCAGATTTTCCAGTTCTGCACGAAACTCTGCCGTTAATTTATCTACCAGTATCTTATCCTCACCGCTGCTATTTTTAGCGCATGCCCTTGCCACCATCTGCGCCATTTCATAGCGGGTAATCTGACGATTGCCACGAAAACTTTTATCGCCATAGCCTTCAAGAATACCATCCTCTGCCAGTTGTGCTACAGCATCATAAGCCCAATGATCTGCCGGAACATCTGCAAAAGGACTGGCTGCAGCAGAACAGTTTGCTGTCAGTCCCATGCCTAATGCTAACATTGTCAAAAAACATTTTTTCTGCATACTATTCCTCCCAATTATCTTACCGACACGGCCTTAAATTTCATCTTATCGCCACGATGGCGGGAAACAGAATACTCAAAGGGACGTCCATCCGCCAAAAATGCAGTCTGCTGCACCTCCAGCAACGGCATTTCACCGGTTATCCCCAAGCATTTCTGTTCTTCTGCTGTGGGCATAACGGCTCTCACGGTACGATGTGCCGACTGAATATGCAACCCCAAAGTTCCTTCAATGTAGCGATACAGGGAATCTTGCAAATCTTTTTCTTTCAAACCGGCAATGAGTTCCATTGGCATCTGCGTATATTCGATGACCACCGGCTCTCCATCAGCACAGCGCAAGCGCTGAATATCATAAACAAAATCATCTGCGGATATGTTCAACTGCTCAGCCACTTCCTCAGCCGGATGAATTATTGCAAAGTGCAAGACTTCCGTATGAATCTTGTGCCCCTGATAGTATTCCGAAAAGCCACCAAACTGGGCAGATTTGCTCAACTTATGCACAGCACCATCATCCATAATTTTGACAAAAGTCCCGGCTCCCCGCCGTTTTACCACCAACCCATCACGTACCAGTTCATCCACAGCACGTTTGATGGTGATACGGCTGACCGCAAATTCAACACACAAATCCGTCACCAATGGCAGTTGACTTCCCGGAAGATACTCTCCCTTGCGAATGGCCTGCCGAATCCTATCCGCTACCTGCTGATATTTGGCCTGGCTGCTCATTTCACCGTACCAGCCTGCAGTTTTTTGTAATTCGTGTTGCCATCGGCAAAGATGCTTTCCGGCGCATTATAAAAGGCTGTAAATTCATTGATCATTTCATGCCCTCGATTGTCATCCACCATGTAGGGCATAAAGAAATTATGTTCTTCCTTGTCAAAGTTAGCCCAGACCATATAATAAGCTGCCTTATGTTCACGGCAGATGTCACCGGTCTTAGAGAACCACTGCTTATCGACATTATCCCGAACAGCCAGGCTGCCGCCTTTGCGCACGCCAGCTTCCGTAAGGGCAATAACCTTATGGCGCTTTTGTCCAAGCTTCTCCATAACCGTCAACGTTTGCGAAAGGTTCTTATACCAGGCACCGCTTTGGTCATCATCATAGGTATCCACACCTAAAATATCCACATAGTCGTCACCTGGATAACGATCTAAATAAGCCGTTTCATCAGCGAAGGGTCCATTCGGCGAATAGGCATAGAGGAAATTATGTACGCCTTTCACATCACGCATATATCCTACTGTATATTTCCATAAGGCTGTAAAATCTTTGCTGCTGATGTTGCGGCCTCCCCACCAGAACCAAAAACCATTATGTTCATGCAGCGGGCGGAAAATTACCGGTATATGCTTGTCCTGCAAGCGCAGGGCAAAATCAGCAACCATGTCCAGATAAGCACGGTAGACTTCATTAAGGTCGCCCTCTGGCAAAATTCTTTTCCCTACATCACCAGTCAACACATGCGGACTATAACCTTGAAAATCGTAAGCGCCGTTTATTCGCGGCTTTTTCGCCACAACGTCAAAATTGGGCATGTGCATGGAAAACGTGATGATTGCGCCTTGCTTGTCGGCATCAGCCGCAATTTTCACCAGTTTATCCGTATAGGTTACACCTGACGCCTTTTCCTCAGTCGTTAGTTTTAATTCATCCCCTGTGAGCGATAACGAATCCATGCCCACGACACCGGCGATACTGCCGGTCACATCCTTGCAGTCAGACGCACTGCCGCTGTCTATCCTAAACATTTTATGATGCGTGTCATTCTGATGGCCATAGATAACCTTTCCGGCCTGCGAAACAGCCAACAGGTAACGATAGAGTTTGGCCGCCTCCGGAGTCAACTGTTTGTCCACCATTTTATTCGCCAAGGGTGCCAGCTTTTCCACTTTAGCCGGCGTCAATGCTTCCTTTTGGGCTTTGCCATTATCCGGCAATACGCTGCGCTCCACATATGCTTTATCCTGTGGGTTATCCAATACACCAGCATTCACTACACCAGTAAATAACGGCATACTAAGGGATACACCAACAGCCATAGCCAGCAATCTCTTTTTCATCAATAACCGCTCCTTCCTCCACTACTCAGTAAATCCATTATTAGCAGCTAAATCCCTGAACCAATCAGCCGACTTCTTCAACGTCTTCTGTTGATTGGCCAAATCCAGCGCAATCAGACCATAACGGTTTTTATAGGCATTGGACCACGACCAGCAATCAATGGGCGTCCAAAGATGGTAACCGAAACAGTTGGAACCTTCGGTAATGCCCCGCTGCAGCCACTCTAAATGCTCCTTTATAAAGTCAATCCGGTAATCATCAGCAATCCTGCCATCTGCCTGCCGGAATTTTTCTTCACCTTCTACCCCCATACCATTTTCGGATACATACCAGGGAATATTGCCATAATTGTCCCGGATGTTGATGGCGATATCGTAGATTGCCTGCGGATAGATTTCCCAGCCGCGATAAGGATTCATGCGTCTGCCCGGCATTTCATAAGGAGCAAAATACTTCTCCGGCAGCCAGCCCTTAGAGTCATCAAAAGCCGTCTGCGCCTGAGCACGGAATGGCTGATAGTAGTTCACGCCCAAAAAGTCAACCGTATTTTCCTGAATCAGTGCCAGTTCTTCCGGCGTACTTTCCCAAAGCACACCATCCTTGCGCAGGATTTCCACCAGTTTCTGTGGGAAAACGCCTTTGACTGCCGGGTCCAGGAAAGCCTTGTTCTTGAATGTTTCAGCAAAATCCGCTGCCTCCAGGTCTTCTGCTGACGCCGAGCGCGGATAAGCAGGGGTCAGGTTAATCACGATACCAATACGGCCGCCCTGTTTTTTGCACGCCGACTGCCGGAAGCGCGCAATCGCCATAGCCGAAGCCAGATTGAGATTGTAGATGCATTGCACGGCCTTTTTCCCATCCACCTGCAATGGATAATGAAACTGATACAGATACTCGCCTTCTGCCACCACCATCGGCTCATTGAAGGTCGTCCATTCCTTGACCCTATCGCCAAAGAGCGCAAAACATTTTTCCGCAAAGTCGGCAAAAAGCACCGCCACTTTTTTATTCGTCCAGCCACCATATTTTTCGTACAGCGCATAGGGCAAATCAAAATGATGCAGATTCATGATGGGACGAATGCCCTGCCGCAGGAATTCATCAATGACCTCATTATAAAAACGCACACCATCCGCATCCGGTTCGCCGGTTTCCAAGTCCTTTATCAGACGTGACCATTGAATGGACGTACGGACCGAATTCAAGCCGGCCTGCTTCATCAGCGCAATATCCTGACGGAAGTCATTGTAAAAATTAGAAGCAACATTGGGCCCCACACCCGCAAAAAATGCTTTTGGGTCCTGGTCATACCAGTAATCGAAAAGATTCCTGTGCGCTTTATGAAAACGCCCCTCCGACTGGGGGCCGGACGTAGCCGCCCCCCACCAGAAATTCTCTGGAAATTGATACTGCTTGGCCATAGATTACCCCTTCTTCACATCTTCATACAAATCAATCATCAATTTTGCCATGTCCCGCACGGCCAGCGAAGTCATAAAATGATCCTGGGCGTGAATCAACAGAATGCTTTTCTCAACGGGCTGCCCATCACATTCCGCGCTCATCATCGCCGTCTGAATATCATGCGCTTTGCCGATTTCCTGTCCGGCCGCCTCAATCGCTTTTCTGGCCTTTTCAATATCATGGTCTTTAGCCAATTCCTGTATTGCTTCAATCACCGCTGACCGCCCCGTCCCCGAATGCAAAATCAGCTGCATAGATTGTTCTACTGTCTTTTCGTCCATCATTCTTCCTCCGTGTCCTTGACTTTATTGCCGGCAATGACAAATGGTGCATAGATGCAGATGTCCATAGCCAGCCACACCAGCTGCAAAATGCCGCCAGCCAGCGATCCTGTCCCGATCGTGCCACCAAAGAACAGGGGCATCGTCCAGGGTACAACGTATTTGAAGATAGGTACGAGCCCTGCCGAAACAGCCAGCCAGCCCACTATGGTATTGGCGAGCGGCGCCAAAATATACGGAATCAGCAAAAGCGGATTCAACACGATTGGCAACCCAAAGGCAATGGGTTCCTGAATATTAAAGAGCATAGCCGGGAAACCAACTTTGGCCACTGCTCGCCAGCTTTCGCGCTTGGAAAAAAGGAAAATGGCAATAAGCAGTCCCAGAACATGCATAAGACCTGCTTCAAAGAAACCATTGGAAAAGATATACGCCGCATCACCGGACTGATTGGCCAACTGCGCCGGCATATAGACCATATTCTGAATAGCTGCGGTTACGTTATGGCCATGAATGCCAAACCACCAAAAGAACCAGACAATTCCCTGATAGAGAATCGAAAAACCAATCCCCTGCGAAAAGCCCATCAAAGGTGCCTGAATCAAGGCATAAATCAGATCATTGAGTGCCCTGCTGCCCATAAACTCCATTTGGGCCAGAAAGGTTGAAAACAGCGTAAAACTAAACAAGGTGATAAACACGGGCATCAACACGGCAAAAGAATTGGCCACCGCTGGCGGCACGGTATCCGGCATTTTAATCGTGAGCTTCTGATTCTTCGATAAGTTAATGAACATTTTCGAGGACACCGTGGCCACGATAATCGCGGTAAGCACAGCCTTATTGCCAAAATAGGACAAGTCAAACGCACCGATATCACCTACACTCTGCGGCGTGACAATGATAAAGGCGCCCAAGGCTGTCAAGGCATTAGCAAAGGGATCGCCGCCCCAGATGGTTCCCAACCGATAGGCGAAAGCTGCCACCAGCAGGAAGGAAAACACGCCGAATCCTACGGTCACGACGTTATTGCACAAACCTTGGATAACCTGCATGCTACGCACAAACTGCGTATGCTTATAGGCTTCACCAGCAGTATCCAATCCAGTAAAAGCAGCCCCCAGATTAAGTCCATTGGCCCCCATTACTGTTCCCCAGGGATCTAAGAGCACCCACTGCACAATACCAAAGAAAGAACCAACGATAATGAACGGCAGGAGCATCGAGAAGGCATCCCGCATGGCCAGCAAGTACTTATTGCCGGAAATCCGTGCTGCCAGCGGCATCATTACCCGTTCAAAACCAGAAATCACTCCGCTCATGTTCAGCTTACTCCTTTCCTAACAGCTGCAAAGCCTTAGCTAATACCTTATCGCCGCATATCATACCATAATCCTGCATGTTGATAACCTCCACAGGACAGCGGCCAGCAACGATTTTCTCTACATCGCCCTTCATGTGGCGAATCTGCGGGCCAAGCAGTACAACATCCGCTTCAGCAGCTCGTTGATCCAAGACCTCCACACTGAACGCTTCGATATGCGTATCCGTCAAAGACTTGGCCGTAGCAGCCTCCTGCATTTTTTTCACCAGAATTGACGTTGACATACCTGCGTTGCAAACCAAAAAGATGTTCATGTTCATTCCTCCTAAACAGACTTGATGTAGGACTTTTCTTTCTCGTTTCATCTTCCTACGCCCTTATTATATTATTAGTTAATCCTTTTGTCAACAAAAGATATATCTTTTGTTTAATATTTCATATTACATTAAAATAGTTAATTATGTCTTTTATTGACAGCGCTGCAGCCTGTAACTATAATAAATTTATCCGTTGCTTAAGTTCTGCACATAATACTTCCGTTTTTGAAAGAAGGCATTTTATATGAATGTTCGAAAAATCCCTGCTAAAACTCCGCTAATTCAGTATTTTGGCCGTTGGGAAAAGTCACTTGATGCCTGCCGCTGTGCTCAAGGTGCTACCTATATAAAGGCTAATTTCACCGGCCGCCTCCTTCTGGCCGATTTAACTGACCCCGGTAATTGGTGGAGGGTCAGCATTGATGGCAGCCCCTTCCGGCGCTTCCGTCCACAAGGAGAAAACACACTCTTAGCTGAAAATCTTTCTGCCGGCAGACATAAGGTACTTCTGGTCCGTTCTACCGAAGGGTACATGGGCATCAGCGAATTTCGCGGTTTTTTCCTTGAACGCAGCGAAACACTGCTCCCTCCTGACCCGCCCAAACCACGCTGCTTGGAATTTATCGGCGATTCCATTACAGCTGGGGCCAAAAATGACGGACCTCCCGATGCTCCCTACGATGATATTGAAGACAACGATATGGCCTACGGCCCCCAACTGGCCCGAATGCTTGGTGCAGAATACAGCGTATTGGGTAAATCCGGCGAAGGCGTCATTCACAACTGGGATGAAGGCTGGCCTGGTCAGGGCGTTCATACCGCGGACCGCTATCCCTGGACATTTTATAGTGATAAAAAATCGCCCACGAATCATCTTTGGCATCCACAAAACTTCCCTGTAGATGGAATTCTTATCTCTTTGGGAACGAATGATTTCGGCAACAATGAACATCAGCCCGCCCGACAAGATTTCATCCACGGCTATAAAAATCTTCTGCAAACGGTTCGTCAGCTAAATCCCCATACCCCCATTATCGCCATCGAACCTGTCCCCGCTTGGCTGCCGCCTGAAGCACGCAGTTGGACTAAGGCAGCCGTAATGGAATGCAAAGCCCTTGGCGACAATAACCTCTTTTTCATCCCCTTAAATAAAGAAAAGCCCCTGCTGGAAGCCCAAGATTATGCGGGCGACAACACACATCCCCTAAAAAACGGGTCAAAAAAAATTGCCCTTTATCTAAAGGACAAGGTTGCCGAAATTCTAGGATGGTAACCAGGAACAGATTTGTCTTATCCAAGAAAAAAAGAACCATACAGCGATGGTTCTCTTAATGGATATGAACGAAATTCATGATTGGGGAGTGTAACCCCAACCGGCAATCAGCGAATAAAGTTAGTGGCTTGCCACGGCTCTTTCTCTGGCAGGCCAAACTGCTCCTTGCCCAGTTGGATGCTCTTCATCAGGAAGGTCATATTTCGCGCCAACGTCCGCATGGTTTGCATGCCCTCAATATCCTGCTCCGCTTCTCCCGGTGCCCCGCCATGAACACTGTTCCAGTATTGACTGGCAGCAATGGGCATACCCGAGATGGTGAAGAACTTATTGAGTTCATCAAAGGTTGCCGACAAACCGCCACGACGGGCCACAACTACACTTGCTCCCACTTTCATCGTCTTGTCAAAACCGGTACTGAAAAACAAGCGCGTCAAGTAAGCGACCAAGGTAGCATTTGCTGAAGCGTAATAAACCGGACTGCCCACGACCAGGCCATCACATTCGGCAAACAACGGTGCTGTTTCATTAACGATATCATCAAACACACATTTTCCCTTCTGCGCGCAGGCCCGACAGCCTATGCAGCCGCGAATTGCCTTATTGCCCACATGAACCATTTCGACTTCCACATCGTTTTCTGCAAAGACTTTCTGCATTTCCTGCAAAGCCATTGCCGTATTGCCCTGCGGATGCGGTGAACCATTGACCATCATAACTTTCATGTAAACTCTCCTCTCAATATAACTTTTCCTAAAATATTCTTAGTGTTATTTTACCAAAACCTGCCCTGAGGAAAAAGATTTTCCTGACAAATAACGTTTTAATTAAAGGGAATAGCCGCATATTCTGCGGTAGGAAAATCGTACCAGCTTACCTCGTGATTATCCTGCGGGTTGATGGCGATATGTGCAAAGCTGCTGTCCGGCGCTGCGCCATGCCAATGGATAACCCCCGGCGGGCAAAATACCACATCTCCCGGCTGCATTTTTTCCAACTTGCCGCCTTTTACCTGATGATAACCGACACCATCGGTTGCAATCAGAATCTGACCGGTCTTGTGGCTGTGCCAGCGATTATATGTTCCCTTTGGGAACACCACATATACCCACTCCGGCGAGCCTGCTTCATTGGGCTTGGACAGCACCTTGCCCAAATATACGGGATTATTGAAGTTAGGCGAGGTAAACGGCTTTTCATTATAATGAAACAAGAATTCATTTTTCTTTTTTTCCGCTGTGGCTTGGCTCTTGGCAGCAGAAAACTTGATGCTATTGTATTCCTGCGTACTAACCGGCCCGCTATGCGCCTTTGCTCCTGCTTGCGGCTGCCAGTCCCTGTCGTATACGACAAACTGCTGAAAAGGAGAATCTTTGACAGCACCATGAAAATGACTCACGCCTGCCGGAATCTGCACCACATCACCAGGTTTTATCAGCACCGGTTCTTTGCCCCATTCCTGATAAATGCCCAAGCCTGCCACGCCAATCACCGTCATAGCCCCATGGGTATGCCAGCCGCTGTAACTGCCGGCTTCAAAAGTAATCACATTGGTCTGCGGCACCTTGTAGGTATCATCCGTCACAATCAAATCATTGCGATGAACCGTACCAGTAAAACGCTCCGAAATGTCTTTGCCTAAAGGCAAGGGCATTTTTTGCTTGTCTGCTTCATGTGCTTCAACCGTTGAAACCAGCGAAATCATCAGCGTGAAAAACAAAATCCATTTGAACATATTGCTGCGTCTCCTTACTTGGACAGGCCTTTATCTTTCAGCCATTTTTCCATCGTGTCGGCCACTTCCTGATTGTTGAGGTCAGCCATAAGGAAGTGGGTATTTCCCTTGATACCAATATCCGGCAGATAAACAACCTGCACATCACCGCCATGTTTTTTCATAACCTGTTCCCACTTCCGAGCCAGATTCAAACGCACACGCCAGTTATCCAGCCCCCAATGTTTGTCCGGTTCGGAGCCGGTTATGATATTATCGCCGAAATATACGACCATCGGGATTTTAAGCAGTCGCCGGAATTCTTCATCGCTTACCTCCATTCCCGGTGCCGGGAACGGGCTGGTTGTAGCTTCAACCTCAGGAACTTCCCCCTTCGGGAAAGGGAACGTCCCCGGTTCTAATGCAATAACGCCCTTTACTTTGTCACTGTGCGCTGCCGTAAGCCAGCCGGGGCCACCGCCTGCCGAATGCGTAACCAATACGCCCGGACCTGCTTTTTCCATGACCGCGGTCATAGCATTAGCCACTACCTGCACGTCAAACGCCCCTGTATCCGGCGTCATCTGATAAAAAAACTGTGCCCTTGACTCCGCATCACGGGGAACGGCTGCATTGTCGTAGTAATCCGGCCACTGGCCAATGCGGAAATTGTCATACCAGAGCTGATCCTGTGGCTGCGCTTTCAGTTCGGCAGGTACGGTGGAATTACCTGCTCTGCCCCGTCGCGGCTCATCTACAATGAAGGTTTTATAGCCCTTCGCCAAAAAGATATTCTGAAAACCATCACGTCCATCCGGCGTTGTTTCCCAAGTCTTGCCGGACTGACCATAGCCATGCAGGAAAACCAACGCATTTTTCTTCGCCTTCACCGGCGCCTGCCAAAAAACATAGGCCGCATCACCATGCAGGGTTTCACCGGCAAAATTGGTCGGCTCATCGTCCTTATAAACGCCTGGAGCCGTCACTACTTTACCCCCGGCAAAGAAACTCCCCTGCCCCGCCAGCGTAACAGGGCGGCTCATAGCCCCTGCAGTACCGGCAATCAGCCCCAATGCCAAAGTCATAGCCAATATTTTTTTGCTTTTCATAAATTCTTCCTCCTCGTCTTTATTTAATATCAGCAAGAGATTTTTTGATCCATTCTTCCATTTCTGCTTTTGCCTCTGTTTGGGAATTCTGTGCTTTACGGCCACGCATTTCCAAACCTGGCAATACTTTTGCTTTGGTGCTTTCTGCTATGAAGCGTTCCGTATTTCCTAAGCCGCTGCCTTCATGGGTACAGAAGGGAATTATCGTCTTACCGGCGAGATTTTCTCTTTCAAGGAAAGTATATACCCCCATGGGCAAATCGCCCCACCAAATTGGATAGCCCAAAAAGATGACATCATATTTACTCATATCCGGCAGAGGGCCATTGATTTCTGGACGCGCATTGTTCTCCTTTTCCTGCTTGGCAACTTCAGTTGCTGGGCGATATTCCTTGGGATAAGATTTAACCGTCTTTATTTCAAACAAATCCCCCTTGGTTATATCCGCAGCCATTTCTGCTAATATACGCGTGTTGCCTTTTTCAATATAGCCGACGCCGGTATTTTCATCTGCCCGGGAAAAATACGCGACTAACACGCGTTTTCCCTGCGCTGGCTCTGCCTGCGTCTGAGCAGCAGGAGTATCAGCAGCAGTCCGATTATCCTGAACTGCCGTTTCTGCTGAGCCACAAGCACCGGCAGTAAGCGCAAAAAGAGCAGCACATAAGAACGTAAATATTTTTTTCATGTCCATCCATCCTTTCTTCTCTCATCTTCCTCCTGCTCAAAAACAATATTACACGTTTTTCCCCATTTCATAAGCCTGCTGTTCATAGGGAGAATTTATGGCTTCGCCCTTTTCGTAAAGCCCATGGGCCAAAATCACGCCTTTTTCCTCAATACCGGCAAAACAATCGGCAAAACCACGGAAACATTCGAGCGAGCGCTGCATGATGGCTTCACTATCTTCTGCAGCGGTCAGGATATAATAGAATTCCTTGTTCTTCAGCTCCGTCCAGCGGGGCAACGTGCGATCCAGCATGGTCTTTACCTGACCAGCAATCGCGTAGAAATACACCGGAGAGGCCAATACCAGCACATCGGCCTCAATCATCTTGTCCAGAATTTCCGTCATATCATCTTTTTGAAAGCATTTATGGGTATGGCGGCAGGCATAACAGGCACGGCAATAGCCGATTTGCTTGTCATTGATGAAAATCTTTTCCACCTCATGGCCGGCCTCCTGCGCGCCTTTCATAAAAGCATCACATAAAAAATCCGAATTGCCCCCCTGCGGGGACTGCCGGATAAAATCAAAACTTTCTTGCTCATTGTTAAAACTCCTAACATACAATACACAGAAAATGAGATCTTCCTATGACAAAAGCGAAAGCATATCACTTTCGCTTTGCCTATTTAGGAAGATAAAAATGGGGATTATTTATGCAATCATGGCTAGGGGAGCCATGGCTGGCGCAAAAACGGCGCATCCTGCGCCTAACGCCAGCACTAGCTCATCCATGAGCGTCGTTATTGCCTCAAAGATTTTTATTGAAGAATGTATTAAGCTTCTTCACTGCGTCGTCCACATATTCCGGCACCCAATAGGTGCGGATGTGGCTGGCACCTTTTATCTGATAAATTTCCTTATCTTGCGTGCCGGTGGCTTTAGCAAAGGCAGCTTCTGTCATATAGAGCGTATCGGCCTTTTCCCCGGCAATCATCAAAAGCGGCTGATTGATAAGATCCATACGATCTTCCACATCAAAGGCCATAAGCTTCATGAATGATTCCGTGGTATAGCTGCCCGTGGCATTCGGATGACGATGGGAAAGACCATAATACTCAATGCCATCACGATAAAGTGTATTCTCGGGAAGTTCAGCCATCTTGGCACGCAACTGCTCATCAGTAGAATTGGGCGGCAGGAAACCTTCATAGACGATTTCGCCTGTCAGTTCCTTTTCTCTGGCCTCTGCCGCTCTTTGGAGACGCTTCTGAATTCCCTGCACATCCGCATCCTGAAAACCATTGCGGCGTACACGCCCGGAGTTGAACATCGACAGCGTTGCTACTGCCTTGATACGCTTATCCGTCTGCGCCGCTGCCAGCGTATAGCCACCACCGCCGCAGATTCCCAGCGAACCGATACGGGACTTATCCACCTTCTTGAGCGTGGACAGGTAATCTACCATGCCGCTGATATCCTCAATGCGGTTGGAAGGATAATCACGGAGACGTGGCTCACCGCCGCTGGCTCCCTGATAGCGGGCATCGGCAGCCACGGCAATATAGCCGAGTTCTGCCAGACGCTGGGCATAGAGCCCTGCTACCTGTTCCTTGCTGCCGCCATTGGGATGGGCAACCGTTACCGCAGCATAGGTCTTGCTGCTTGTTTCATCATAATCCGCCGGCAGATAAAGATTGGCTGCTACCCGGATACCATCTACCTCATACTTCACAGGCCGGATATTTACTTTCCCCTTTACATTTTGCATAATCGCACCTCTGTACACAAGACCATAGGGATTGCTGTTTTGTGCCTGCGCCGAAACCTGTGTATTTACTGTTGCTGCCTCTGCCACATCACCATTAAAGCCCATCGAGATAAAACCTCCCGCTATAACTGCCGCCAACGTCTTAATTGCTTTCTTTCTATACATTTTGTACCTCCCGTCACACTTCATTTCCTTAACTGATTTCAGTTTAACAAACGGTAGCAACTACCGGTCAAGCATTTTTTTATTTTTTAGTATTTATAGTTCGGTGCCAAAGCCTGAATTAGTTTCTTATCGTGATTATGCCGCAATACAGGCACGTCATCTAAAATCATTGTAGCCTGCGTCTGTCGGGTATAACGTTCCCACTGAGGAAGTTCTGGTGCTGAGGGCTGACCATAACGAGCAAAGTTTGCCCAGGCAAGGCTCATGGTCGTAGCCAGTTTGTCTGGATTCTTGGTATTGCTGAACACATAGGGAATTTCTGCCGTATGATACACGCCAGCCCCATTGTTATCTACGTTCTGTTTAGTAAATACATACGCATAAACCGGTGCCCCACCCTGATCAGCCTTATGACTCATGATTTTCAGCACATTATACTGGGCGTCCGTGGTTATATTATATTAGTCGGGAACGGAAGTAATCCGCTACGTTTTGTGCTGCACCAACGACATCATGCGTAAAGCTATGATCTTCTCCTGCGAGCAGTTTTACTTCGCCCTGGAAATAAATTCTCTGATAACGCAGACTGTAAGTATAAGGAACTATTGTATCACCTGTACCATGCAGCATGAATGCCGGCCCCTGATATTGCGCCGCAGTCTCATATATTGGCAATTCACGCGCCGTACGCACATAATTACCGCCCAGTTTCAAACCATCCATTTCTATAGCCGCCGGAGGATTTAGCGAATCAAATTGTGCTGTAAATATTCGACCACGAATAGCATCTTCACGCAATACAGCAGCCGGAGCCATTAAGGCCAGACTTTTAACTTTCTGTGTTCCTAAGATACCTGCTGTCATACTGGCTACTACGCCCCCCTGCGAATGCCCCGTCAAGGAAACAGAAGTTACACCAGGCATCTTTGCGACATATTCATAAACATGCTTTGCATCTTCTATTTCATTAGGAACAGTCATATCCTGAAAGCGTCCTTCACTTTGTCCATGTCCATTGAAATCAAAACGGATTGAAGCAATACCTGCCTTTTCCAAATCATCCGCTAAATTTGTCAAAAGCGGTTCTTCTTTGTGTGAAGTAAAACCATGCATGATAATTACCATCGGATAATTTTTCGCTCCATCCGGCGTTTGCACTACCGCCGCCAGTTTTCCATGATCGCCGGAAATTGTTACTGCTTTACTTTGGGCAAAACTAACATTAGCAGCTGTAGAAAATACCCCCAATGCCAGCAACCCGCCACATATCAATTTAGCCAATTTTAGCTTTTTCAATTCCATCTTCCTCTCAAACTATGTAATTAACAGGCATAAAAGATGCTTATCCACTTTTATGCCTGCTTTTCCTATATTACTGGGAACCTCTATAAACCCTATTTTTCAAAGGTGGTTCCAAACATTTAGCCCAAATCAACTTTGTTAATTGGCTCCCACGCCAAGCTCCAGATAAAGCACATGAAGGCTCTCATGTCTGCGCAGGAAATCCGCATATTTCTGCTTCAGCACAGGAACAGGATTACTCCTTTCCCTGCGCTGCCTTCATCATATCCTTTCCTGCATTCCATGCCTGGCCGACCTTTTCTGTCGCTACATAGTACCCTAACTGGAATTGGTCAAAGATAAGTGCGTTCAGTTTCAAGGGATCGACCTTACCGTTTTCGGACAGGACTTTTTCATCCGCACTGACATTGATGATCGTTCCCACTACGGCGTGTATATTCTCTGTCTCCGTGATCTCCGCAAGCTCACATTCAAGTGCAAGCGGAAACTCTATAATAATCGGCGCATTCACATGTGTGCTTTTCTCCGCATGATAGCCGGATCTTGCAAACTTATCAGGCATCTTGTTGCCGGTCGCAATACCGTAATAATCTGCTGCATCCATATGATCCCTGTCAGCGAGGCTTACCGTAAACGCTCCCGTCTTTCGGATTGCTTTTGTCGTGGCGTGATCCTCGTCGATAAAAAGTGCGATTTTGTCCATGCCGCAGATCATTCCCCATGCAGCATTCATGACTTGCACCGTGCCGTTTTCATCATATGCAGTCACTATCAGCACCGGCATGGGAAATACTGCGGGCTGTTTTCCTAAATCTTTTCTCATTTCGTCATTTCCTCCTTAACCTTTTACAACGTTATTTCCTTTCAGCAGCAAAGCGGCATAATGACCGCATTCACATTACAGGTTTTCCGCAAGGAACACTTTCAGCTTTGATGCAGCCTTTTCAACATACTCCGGCACCCAGTAGGTACGGATGTGCGTCGCGCCTTCGATCAGGAATAATTCCTTGCTTTTTGCGTTGACCACTTTCTCAAAAGCAGAATCGGTCATATACTTCGTATCCGCAATATCCCCGGCCATCATTAAGAGTGGCTGGTCAACAAGATCCATGCGGTCATCCACATCAAATGCCATCAGGTGCATCAGGGATTCTGTCGTATAGCGGCTGTTGGCGTTGGGGTGGGCGTGGGTGATGCCATAGTATTCCACACCGTCCCGATACAGGCCGGTAGGCAGCTTTTCCATGAGAGCACGAAGCTGTTCTTCCCTCATGGGAGGATTATCGCCTTCATATGTAACTTCGCCCTTCAGTTCCTTATTCCTGGCCTCTGCTGCCTTTTGCAGTCTTGTCCGGATGTTTGCCGTATCGCCGTCTATGAACCCGTTTCTTCTGACTCTGCCGGTGTTGAACATGGAGAGTGTCGCCACGGCTTTGATTCTTTTGTCTATCTGTGCAGCAGCCAGAGTATAGCCGCCGCCTCCGCAAATGCCAAGCGATGCAATTCTGTCTGCATCCACATAGGAAAGAGATGTAAGGAAGTCTACCATGCCGCTGACATCACTGATTCTGTTGGCAGGATAATCACGCTGCCTCGGTTCTCCGCCGCTCTCGCCCTGATAAGAGGCGTCTGCCGCAATCGCCACATAACCCATCTCCGCAAGCTTCTGGGCAAACAGTCCTGCCACCTGCTCCTTTACGCCACCGTTGGGATGCGCCACGGTTACGGCAGGATACTTTTTATCTCCCAGGGCATCATAGTCTGCCGGTGTGTAAACATTGGCAGCGATACGGATGCCGTTCAACATATACGCAACAGGATGGATATTGACCTTTCCCGGTTCGTTGTCTGCGATGGCTCCCTGATAAACCAATCCGAATTTGTTCTTGCTCATTTCATCATCTCCGATTCTTATGCGTCCGCTTTTGCGGAAAGGATATACTTTACGACATTCGGATCATTGTGGTCGATGATTTCGCTGTGACCGAGGTCAAGTGCATCCACCTTCTTCATATCCTCATCAGTGAGCGTGAAATCCCATATGTCGATGTTCTGCTCCATACGTTCCTTGTGAACGGACTTCGGGATGATGGATACCCCGCGCTGGGCGTTCCATTTAAGTGCGATCTGGGCGGCGGTCTTTCCGTACTTTGTACCGATCTCTGAAAGAACAGGATGCGTGAAGATTCCGTGCTTTCCCTCTGCCAGCGGACCCCATGCCTGCGGCACCGTGCCGTACTGCTTCATATTCTCGATGGCGTCATACTGCGCATAGAAGGGATGAAGCTCGATCTGATTCACATGAGGCTTAACCTCAACAATCTCAGCAAACTCCGTGAACTTTCCGGGATAGAAATTCGCCACACCGAGAGCCTTGATCTTGCCCTCGTTGTAAAGCTCCACCATCGCTTTCCACGCGCCATATACATCGCCGTAAGGCTGGTGGATCATGAACATATCCAGATAGTCAAGTCCCAGCTTCTTTGTGGAACGCTCAAAGGCTTTCTTCGCACCCTCATAGGAAGCATCGGAAGTCCAGAGCTTCGTTGTAATGAACAGTTCCTCGCGGGTAACCATGCCCATTTCAATCGCTTCCTTGATGGCGGCGCCAACCGCTTCTTCATTCATGTAGAGAGCCGCCGTATCGATCAGCCTGTTGCCCACACGGATGGCATCCAAAACAGCCTGCTTGCAGACTGAGGGATCTGGAACCTGAAATACGCCAAAGCCCTCTAAAGGCATCTCCACACCATTACTTAATTTGATCATATCCATGAGTTTGTCCTCCTTGTTTTATTGATTGTTATATTTCTTAATCCCCATAGATCTCGGCGATCATAGGGAATGTGCTCCATAAAATCATTTTACTTCCTTCGATTTCTTCTCCGCCTCCTGACGGTTTGTTATCATGCCCTTGTAGTCAAAGCCGCAGATCCCGGCAAAGCGGGAAAGCGTGTACTCGCATGCCTCAAGCATCCATTTCTCCGGAGCCGCACCTTGCACGACCGCGTACATGTCCCTGCCCCTAAACTCTCCCTGCTCAAAAGGTCCATATGTGCGGTCAAGGAAGCAACGGAGCAGTCCGCTTAAGTTATGCCAGTAGAGAGGCGACCCGATGACGATGGTCTTTGCCGCCCGGATTTTATCGATGACCTCAAAAAACTGGTCATCCGGAAACTGCTGGCCGTATCCGTATATCTTGTACTCGGCGAGATTCAGTGTCTCGTATTCTTTACCCTCCAGAAGAGCTGCCGCTACCTTGGCAGTATTTCCGTGGGGATTGGGACTACTGTTGATGAATAGAATGCTCATAATCTTTACCTCCTGAAGCGCGGCTTTGTTCTTGCTTGTTGATTATTTCTTATGTGTGTATTATAATTAATGTGTGGCGCAAGATGCAACACCGATTCAAAAATGTGTGGGGTTTAATACACACTTGAAGCAAAACTGGGGTTTAAAAGGAGTTTTTTATGGATAAGACAAAGCAGGAAGACCTTCGGGTACGCAAAACAAAGGAAGCAATCCGCCGAGCTTTTGAGGATATGATATGCGAGATGGACTATGAGCAGATCACGGTCAAGGAACTGACTGACCGTGCCATGATCAACAGAAAAACCTTCTATCTGCATTATGAAACATTGGACAATCTGCTAGAAGAGCTGCAGCAGGAAATCGTAGACAGCTTCACGAGCCAGAACATCTCATATAAGAGCATGGCAGACATCAGGCGGATCATCCGGTACTTCTATGAGTATGCTGTAAAGATGCCGAAGCTTCATGAACGACTCCTGTGCAGTGGCAGTTACGAGCACATAGGCGATAAGATTAACGAACGTATCATGGCGTACCAGGCGGAACGTTACAAAGGCGCATTCAGCAGAAACATATACGAGGATAATCTTGTTTTTGCCTACTTTGCACCGATTACCACGATCCTCTATCGCCAATGGGTGAAGGACAATAAGAAAATGCCGCTGGAGGATCTGATTGCTACAGCAACACGTCTTGTATGCGGTGGGCTTGGGGAATATGTGAAGGGATAAGCCTGTCATATCTAAGATTAACTTCTAAAAAAACCGCAGGTAGCCGGGGAGCTACCTGCGATATTTTTTATATTTTTACCACATAGTCGAGCGAAATCCAGCCTGCTCCGCTTTTCAGCCGTCCCCAGCCTGCGGTCGAGCCTTTGCCTGATTTGACTTCTACGATGGTGTACACACCCACGGGAATGAACTGTGTCCTGTCATAGTCCGTCCCCGGCCCTTTGCGGATATTAAGGTCGGTGATGGTGATGCGAACGAGGAAAGGAACATCCGGCGCGGTGGGAGCAGTTGTTTTCGGTGTGTAGATGTTTACACCATTTACATCGAACACACTGTATCCCGGATTGGCGTCCGCGCACTTCTTGGCGTTCTCCAAAATCTTGTACGCGCCTTTCTGCGTCTTGGAATCCGCTCAGGTCTTACGGACACGGTACTTAACCCCTTGCCAAGGTTTCACCGCCTCAGCCCGGACAAAACGTTTCGTGGCCTCTGCATAAGGTACCTCCAGATACTGATAAACACCATCATGCTTCGACCCCTGCAGTTTGCCAGCCTTTACAGACACGATAGCATCTTGGGTCTTCACCACCGGATCGTTCAGATGGGGATTATACGCCGACTGATCCCAAATAATCTGCATAGGATTTTCTGCCGCCTCAGTCAATTGTGGCTGCGAAACAAAGGTGCTACCGCAAAGCAGTAACGGCGAACATAGCCAATTTCTTTTTATTCAATTCCTTACCTCCCAAAATCAACGTGCTTTTATCTGTGAACCGCCAAAAACTGCGGACATCTCCATATGATCCAGCGCCGTATCCAGTGCAGCAACTTCTTCCTGCGACAGCTCAATATCCGCAGCCCCGGCGTTTTCCTGCAAGCGGTTCAGTTTACGCGTGCCGGGAATAGGCACAATCCAGGGCTTTTTCGCAATCATCCACGCCAGAGAAATCTGTGCCGGTGTAGCATTTTTCCGTTCTGCCGTATCATGCAGCAACTGGAACAAATCGGCATTTTGTGCCGTGGCCTCGGCGCTGAACTGTGGCATGATGCTGCGATAATCCGTCTTATCCGTAAAAGTCTGCCCCTGATAAGCCCCCGTCAGCAGGCCGTTAGCCATAGGCGAAAACGCCACAAGACCAATGCCCAGTTCTTCAAGCACAGGGAATAACGGCTCATAGTGACGCGCCATCATGGAATAACGGTTTTGCACCGCAGTCAAAGGACACACCGCATGCGCACGGCGAATAGTATCCTCATTGACCTCAGAAAGCCCCCAGCGCAGGATTTTGCCTTCTTTAATCAAGTCCTGCATGACGCCGGCCACTTCCTCAACAGGTACATTCGGGTCCTGCCGATGCTGGTAATAAATGTCAATATGGTCTGTCTGCAGGCGCCGCAGGGAATCCTCCACGGATTTGCGGATAACTTCCGGACGGGCATCGGGAACCACGGGCTTATTGACCGTAGATGCCGTCAAATCAAAATGCACGCCAAACTTCGTGCCGATAACCACCTTATCGCGATAAGGCTTCAGCATCTCGCCCAGCAATTCTTCATTGATATGCGGATTTTCCGGCGTACCGTATACCTCTGCCGTATCAAAAAAGGTATAGCCCATATCCACAGCTTTAGCCAGTAGTTCGCCCATTTCTTTCTTATCGGCAGGCGAACCATAACCGTGACTCATGCCCATACAACCAAGTCCTACTGACGAAACCTGCATATCTTTGCCCAAGGTGCGATATTTCATAATCAGCCTCCTGTAAAAATATACCTAAAATTACACTTGTCTTGCTTAACTACCTATGCTACACTCAAATCATAGCAAACGGTAGTCGCTACCGGTCAAGAGTTTTTTTTATATTTTTTGCCAAAAAAATTGACCAGTCAAATGACCGGTCAATAAGGAAAGGAGTCATACTTATGTATACGATGAAACAGGTCTGCGAGGAAACAGGTCTGGCCTATGAAACCTTAAAGTTCTACTGCAATCAGGGTCTCATCCCCTATGTCAAACGAGACAAAAATAACCGCCGCATCTTTGATGAGCACGACCTGGCCTGGATAAAGAGCCTTGTCTGTCTAAAAAACTGTGATATGACCATCATGGAGATGAAAGAGTACCTGAAGATGTGTATGGCAGGCAAAGACTCCATCCCCGAACGCAAAATCATGCTGGCCAAAAAGCAGAAGGAACTCAAAAAAAAACTGGCCTCCGTACAGGAAGCCATTGCCTATATTGACTGGAAACAACAGTTCTACGACGACGTGCAAAGCGGCAAAATCGAATATTACAGCAATCTTGTCCCCCCCGCTGATGAAGATAAACAAGCTATCTAAAACAGTTGATAAAATTTACTGAAAACACCTTGGTACATCCTCTTTGCGGCTTCTTTGCAGTTTTTCCTCAGCCGTTGTATTGCCGCCCTTCATAGCCAGCACTACACCGACGGCAATAAGCGCAAAACCGGGCAAAAAATAACTGGTCATGGCTTCACCGAGTAATAGCCAGCCTAAGATTGTGCCAACTATCGGCTGAAAGAACATAAACAAGCCGCCAATGGATGCATCCATATACGTCAGCCCCTTGCTCCAAAGAACAAATCCTGCCGTGGTGGAAATCATCCCCACATAAAGTACCGAACCCCATATCTGCGGCATGGCCAAAGCCTCATAATTTGCTTCGTTAATCAGCCACCATATTCCATAGGGGCTCAGCACCAAAAACGCGATGAGTATGCTATAAAAAGTCAGCGTAAACACCGAATAGCGACTGAGCAGTTTCACGAGTATGGACATCAACGCCCAGGTGATAGCTGCGACAAACAAATAGACACCGCCCAAAAGACTGCCGGTTTGCAGATTCTCCGGGTCAACGACGATTAGCAGTACCCCCACCGTTGCCAAAACTACGGACAACAGGCGACTGAAATTAAACCGCTCCTGCAGAATCAGGCAGCCGAACACCACCATAAATGCCGGTGTAGCCGCCGTTATCACCGAACCCATCTGTGCTGAGGTCAGCATGGTTCCCGATTCCTGCGTGACAATGGAGAGCGTTTGACCGGTCAACGCAGAAATAAACAGAAGTTTCCAGTCCTTGCGCTCAATTTTCCAGGAAGTTTTTTGATACAACATGATAAGCACTAGCGGGACCAGCGCCACACCGTACCGCAGCCAAACCAAAGCCACAGGCGTAATCACTCCTACGGTCAGGCGGACTGCAATAAACATAGCGCCCCAAATACTGCCGGCCAGCGACAATAGCAGCGAGCCAATTAGTAAATTACGCAAAAGTAATATCTCCTTAAATTCTTTTAGACTTGCAGGACCATTATAGCGTTGATAATCGCAAACTGTCAACTTATTGACTTCAGACTCATAGGCATCTCTTCTTGTATGCACTCCACGAACTTAGTAGGTGCCGGATTGGTGTTTTTTTCCTGCCATATGGCAGCCACTTCGGCGGGGAGCGAGCTGTCCTCCAGCGGAATAAACAACAGGTTTATTCCCGCCGGAGCGCAGGGCAGGAAATACTCGGGAACGATGGTGATTCCTTTGCCCAACGCCACAAACAGCAAAATACTTTCTATGGCCTGATGCTGAAAGTTTATATTCGGCATGAGGCCAACATCAGCAAAATCAGCCAAAATGGCCTGTGTGGGGTCATATTCGCTGAGGGCGTTTTGCCGATAGGAAATAAATATTTCATCGGCCAACTGCTCTCTTTTCAAGGAATGGAACTCTGCAAAAGGATGTTGGGGCGGTACTGCTACATACAGCGGATAGCGGGCAAGCACCATTTCTTTCAGCTCAGACTTCTTTTTGCCTGGCAGGGGCAGATTGAAAATAATATCATACTTTCCTTCTATCACCCCATCATATAAGGCCGCCACATCATCCCGTTCAATAAGAATTTCAATATTCGGGTATTCGTACTGAAAATCCTGCAAAACTTTCGGAAAGACGGTACGTTCAAAGCCCCTCTGACAATTTGGCGAGAATAAGTACCACTTGCTCGGAAAGAACTATGCCTTCGTCCATACTCCGGCCCTTCATCCCGAAGATTTAGCTGCCTTTCAACAGGTATTTCTACAGCATGGAATGGAAGCGTTTTTTTAACTGCAATTCCTGTCGCGTTTTAATTCCTGCAAAACTAAACCGCTGTCACCATCAATGCAGATTGACCTTGCCTGAATCTCTGCCGGGCAGACAGCTTCTTCAAAGTTCAAACAGGCATAAACAGCCTGAGGATTTTCCGCAGTCATTGCCCAGAAAGGATACTTGATAATCATGGGCGTATTGGCACCTACACCAATTTCCCAAAAGAGAATTTTCCGGCCTTCATGGGCGCTGAGATAAGCCGCATAGCGGTCTGCCGCCGCCTGCCAGCCAGCATCCTCTACAAAAGTATCATCTGCCCGCAGATTCATGGCAACAGGGCCGCCATCATCCGGGCAAACCGGTATAAGTTCCTGCGGAATACGCAAGGAAAGCCGTCCATCCTGCGGCACCTGAAACCTGCCCTGCCCATCTTTAATAAAGCCCTGCGCAGCCATGGCCTGCATGACCCACTTTTCATTATCATAAGTCTTTTTGATTTCGCCCTTGGCACTTTGGAAAAGGCCGTAATCTCCCTGCGTATAAAAAAGCCGCTCCTTAGCAAAGCCTGCGCGCTGGAACTGATGGTCTACATTTGTCGTCAAGACAAAATAATCCTTATCTTTTACCAATGCCAGCAAATCCTGATACACGGGCTTGGGCGCATCAACATAACGGTTGAAATAAATATGCCTTGCCCACCATGCCCAACGTGTTTCCTCATCGGGAAAAGGATAGAAGCCACCCGAATACATATCCCTTATGCCAAAACGCTCTTGAAAATCAAAGAAATACTTTTTGAACCGTTCACCGCTGTAGGTAAAGCCGGCAGCAGTCGAA
>CACZIV010000021.1 GCA_902781305.1 Pseudoselenomonas ruminantium | reverse complement strand
CACTTGTACTGAGGCCAGGCTTACTCCTGCTGCTTTGCTAATCCTACCTTGAGTAATTTCTCCGCGCAGATAAGCTCGTACATATTCTACTTTTTCTTCCATTGCGACTTTCTGTTTGTTTGGCATAGAAAAATCCCCCTATGATGACAGTTTTATTTTTTACTGTCTCTCATAGGGGGAGCATATCAGTGCAACAGCCCCTTTAATAATGCCCTTTACACTGGGCAATCTCTATGGTGGTTTCTTTTACGCGATATACCAGCCTGTTTTCGTCATCAATCCGCCGGCTGAACCAGCCCTGCAGATTATGTTTAAGTGGTTCAGGCTTGCCGATACCTTCCAGCACGCCATCGCGCTCTACGCTCTTTATCAGAGCGTTTATCCGTTTTACAGTCTTCTTGTCTTCCAGCTGCCAGTCCAAATATTCCTGCCATGCACGACCAGACCATTTTTTACACATCAATGAGCTCGTGCTCCTCTCCGCCGCCTGCTTCCAGTTCTGCTATGGATTCGGCAAGATATGCCTGGTTCTTTTTGCTATAGAACGGGTCAGCGGTTATCGGAAAAGGAATCGAGCGTGTCCGTACCATTGCCTTTAAGAACATGGTGTACGCTGTTGAAAGCGTCAGCCCCATTTCGGCGCATAATGCTTCTGCCTGTTCTTTAAGCATGGGGTCAACCCGCATTGTAAGTGTAGTTGCCTTCATAGTGAACCCCTCCTTTTAAGTTAATTATACTACATAAGCACTCACAATGTAAATACATATTATCACCTCTAAAAATAATTCCGGTGTATCGGCACAGGAATAAAATACTTGCATTCTGCTATACTCAATCACAAAGGAGCGTGATATAGCATGAGTGCATATAAAGATATAGAGCGTGGCACCTGGTACTGTCGTTTCCGCTATACCGACTATACCGGAGAGAAGCACGAGACCACAAAGCGAGGCTTTAAGACCAAGAAGGCCGCCCTCCAGTATGAGGCCGAATTCAAGGCTCAATCCGGCGACACGGCCAAGCTGACGATGAATGCCTTATGTGATGCCTATCTAAAGGATAGGAAGGTCAATCAAAAAGCCAGCACATACAAGGGAACGGAAAAAATCATCAATTCGCACATCCGCACGGCTTTCGGCCGGCGCCCGGTCAATGAGATAAGCAAACTGGATATCCGGCAGTGGCAAAATGACCTGCTGCAAAAGCAGGCATATAACAACCGCCCCTATGCCCCCAGCACGCTGCGGCAGATAAATATTCAGCTAAATGCGGTCTTTAACTATGCCGTAAAATATTATGACCTTGCCAAGAATCCCACCAAGGCCGTGGATACCATTGGCAAAAGACAAAAGCGGCAGGCTTTTTGGTCCTTGGAAGAATTTTCCCAGGTTATCGCCCAGGTTGACAATCTGGAGCTGAAACTTGCCTATCTGCTGCTCTTTTACAGTGGAATGCGTATCGGCGAACTACTGGCGCTCTCCCCTGCCGATTTCGATTTTACAGCCAACACTATCCATATCAGCAAAAGCGTTATGCTTTCAACAGGTAAGGTGACCACGCCCAAAACGCCGTACAGCGTCCGTATGGTGCCTATGCCGCCCGCCCTGATGAAAGAGGTACAGGACTTTATAAATTGCTTTATGGAGCCGCCCGAACGGATTTTCATATACTCGCAGAGAGTATATCGTGACTATCTGAAACGATATGCCATCAAAGCAGGCGTGCCGCCCATCCACGTTCATGACCTGCGGCATTCCCATGTCAGCTACCTCATCCATAACAATGTTCCCGTTACCACCATAAGCCGCCGTCTAGGACATGCCAATGCCAGTGTTACCCTATCGGTATATTCCCATATGTACGAGGAATCTGCCGGTGATGTTGCGGTCATGCTCGAAAAAGCATTTATTTGTGGTCAAAACGTGGTCATAGACGAGAAAAAAAAATCAGAACCCCTTGTAAATAAAGGGCTGACGAGAAAAATACAAGATTATCACATCTATTAACGGCGTCATATTCGTTAGACATGAAAAAAGCCCCGAAACTCAGTAACGATTTGTTATCGAGTTCCGGAGCTTTTTTTAGTTTGCTAAAAATACAATTGCTTTATGCCTTACTACGCATGTACAGATAATGCTTCAGACATTATCTTTTTCCAGCACATCCCCATAACCACCACAACCAGGCTTACTCCTAAGCCAACAAAGATTGGTGATATAGCCGTATGAACCAATCCTGCAAGTATCGCCGTACCAAGCGACAGCACCATAGATGCAAGCGCCCAACGTGGCGAAATTGCCCTCGGCCTAAAGATAGCCAGTGTTAGCGGTATAAATATGCCACAGCCTCTAAGTGCCATAGACAGATAATTCCAAAACAGGATTTGGGAATCTTTATGGGTTATGGCAATCAGCATTGCGATTATTATCGCAGCTACAACAGATAAGCGCATCAAGGTTAATTTTCCTTGTTCGGATTGTATTTTTAGGAGTGGCTCCAACATATCTCTTGCCACCATCGTTCCTACGCCCAAGGATAAGCCAGCAATAGAACCGATTATCCCCAGCACAATTCCTCCCAGTGCTGCACCGCCCATAAGCGGAGACGTATATTGCAGCAAATAAGCAGGTAATGCAAGCATAGCTGGGATTTCCGGATGTAACGCTTGCATATAAATTCCCATAACTGCACACGGCAAGCCAACAGGAATAGCCACCATCGCCGCCAATATAAGGCCAACAGCAGCAGTTCGTGGTGTTGCCGCTGAAAATATCGCCTGTATATAGGTCTGTGTACAAATCATCCCCACAATTATAGAGGCAAGATTATTCAGAATGGAACCAGTACTGATGCCCCAGATACTTAGAAAACCTGCTGGCTTATTGACGAGCATTTCTGGCGTCCCCATAAGGCCTTGCCAAGCTACAATTCCCAATGCAAACAAAGTCACGAACAGGATGAGCATCTTCAAAATGCCACCGACAGAGGCGGTTTTCATCCCGCCGAAAAAAGCATACAAAATCACTAACAACAGTAATATACCTGCTGATATTGCATAAGAAAATCCTGTCAAGGCTGCCAGCAAGCCAATTCCCGGCAAGGTACTGGCAACAGCACTGAACAAAATCCCCAAAGATGTAGCAAAACTGGTAAAACGTCCAGCCCATTTACCGTAGTTTTCGACCAGATATTGCGATATCGTTTCAAGGCCTGTATATCTTAGCGGTCGCGCGTAAATAATCCCCATAATCAATAGCGACAGGCCGACGCCAATAGTAAACCAGACTGCTGACAAACCGATTGAACCTGCCAACTGGGCTGTTCCTACCGTTGCCCCGCCGCCAACGCAAGTTCCAGCAATACTGCCAGCTATCATCGGTATACCTGCCGAACGGCCGCCCAGGCTAAACCCTTCGGCTGATTTTACTGACCTTGCAGCATAAAGCCCACCTGCTAAAACCACACCAATCGTCATGGCCATTATTACCAAATGAGCCAATGAATAATTCACACCAATACGCTTCCTTCCCCGGCAAAGGTCTAAATAGGTATCCCCTTACCATTTGCTTATCGTCCAGCCTATTTTATCACCTGTCCTTTTTCCGAGCAACGATTATTCCTGCTTACCGTCTTTTCTTTGCTCTTTCCGTCAGATTCTGTGCAGCCTTGTAATCATAAAGCTCCCCATACTGCAGCCAGCTATCTATGGAGTCAATAATGATATCCAGAATCACATGCGCACTCAGTTCAAAATTGCTTATGGAACAAATCAGTAACTGCTCCCCTGTTTTTACATGCTGGAAATGAATTGTAATTTCATATTTGCGGATAGCCAGAACATATTTATTCTGGGTCGACTGTTCCTGTAGCTGCATAATCCCCGTAACATCCTCGCTAATGCTTTCAAACCCAAAGGCTTTGAGACGTTCAACCAGCTGCGGCCTAATATTGCGATGGAAATTTTCATTGGCCTCATCACGGTGTTTTTCTAATTCAGTAAACAACGGAAATGTAATCATAATTATTCTTCCCCCTCGTAAAAATGCAAGAAAAGGCGTCCTAAACCATAAAACAATGATTTAGGACACCTTTGTCCTGCAATACCAATATATTACCAACAGCAGCTATCCAAGGGTATAAAAAAGCCCAGACGAACCTATATTTCGCCTGGGCTCCTTTGCCACTATTGATAAATTTACAATAGCATATTGCCAATCCAGTGTCAAGTAATAAAAATTGCACACTATTTGCCAAATCTACGTCGAATAAAGCGTGCCACATAAGGAAATATCAGCATGATAAATAACAATCTTGTCAGCTGATAAGCCGTCATTGTTGAGCTGTCGGCTCCTACCGTTAACGCGGTTATCCCCATCTCTGCCAAGCCGCCTGGTGCTGTTGACAAGAAGCTCGTCGTAATCGAGGACGGCGTACAAAAAGCTATCACACAGCCCATCACCATAGAGACTGCCAGAACCAGCAGGACGCTTCCAAGCAGCACTGGTCCCATACCGTTATACTCACGAATCTTTCTTAGGTCTATACTACTGCCAATATAACTTCCAACACAGACTTGTGCCGCATAGAGATAATGCTGAGGAATAATTGGTGCCGTATGACCAAAACTTACAATGTAAAGAGCCGTAGCAAGCAATGGCCCCAGCAAATTTGCTGTGGGCAGTTTTATCAGCCTGCCTATTACAGCACCGGCTACTGCTACAATAGCATACATCAGGATATCACCTGTAGGTTCATTTTCTATGAGATGCGCAGATGCTCCTTCAGCAGGGAGAACATGAATCGCTAGAAAAGGGATAACAAACACTACGGACAACATTCGTAAGGTTTGCATGATTGTAACGGCAGTCAGGTCCGTTTCCTTCAGTTCCGCTGCTAAAATAACCATTTGCGAAAGCCCCCCAGGGACGCATCCTAAAAGACAACTGCTCAAATCAATGTCCGTCCGGCGATACATCAGCCACGCAGAGAAAAGCCCTGCACAAATTGTGACGAATGTAGCCATTAACATAAATGGCAGTTGGCTTAGTATAGCATGCCCTGTTTCAACGGTAAACGGGCGTCCCATAGAGTACCCCAATGGAATCAACGCGATATTACGCAGAAACAAAGGCCATATTAACTGTCGTTTAAGCAATAATGAAGTGAGCGAGACGGCTAATACCGGCCCTAATGTCCATGGCAGCGGCGCATTGACAATGGATAGAATAAATCCGCCGCATATTCCAACAACTAACGTAAAAAGTACTTGCAATAAAAATCCTCCAATAAAAAAGCCTGGCAAGTATGGTCAAATAATGATGACACCCTCATTTCGGATAGGCAATAATCCACGGCTGATAACGTTCTTTCTTGGGCAGCATGGAATGGTCAAACCACATGGAGAAGAATTTTGTGGCATTTCCTACAGTATAGCCATCCTGATAATGGTCACAGGTATCGTAGGGGTCAACAAAGATGAGCATATCATCCAAAGGCGATTCTGTGCCCATGTTGTCATAGCCGATAATCACCCGCCAGTGGCCGCCCCACTCTACATTTTCCACCAAAATCGGCCGTCCGTGGGCCAGCGGCTCCATCAAAAAAGTACGAAAGTCATCAAAACGGCTGAATTTATCTGCGTTCAAGCCGCTTTTTACCGTCCAGCCGATACCTTTGAAGAAGTTCACCATGTTCTTCATACTTGTGCCAATGGGATAGCCCTGTGTTTTCATTGCTTTAGCCAGGGACAGTTCATCATAATCCTTATTGCCATACCAATAAAGCACCGTAAGGGCAGCTGCTGGCCCACAGGTATATTCCCGGGACTGTTGGTAGGTCGGATAATGCGGCAGTACAATGCGACGGCCGATAATGGTTTCCAGTTCATAGATATCCAAATGCTTGAAGTAAGGCGAATCGGCATGATTTATCTCTGCCGGTGCCGAAGATGCGCCTTCGGTTTTGGTATCCAATTCGGCCGGGTAGGGAATTACACGAACCTCATCCGTATCGGCAGCAGCCGTCGTCCCCATACTCAGCGCACTGGTCAGCAAGCAGGCGGCGATTGTTTTTGACCAAAATTTTTTACGCATGACTATTCACTCCTCATCCATCAATGTGGTTCTTTACCGGCTTTGAAGGCCATCATCATATGATTGGTCAGACTCCAGTCATCCCGCTGACCTTCGATTTCCGCTCGCGAAACCCATACGCCTTCTTTCAGCTCACTTTTGTCAATATGAATATGGGTATCACCATCTACATCACAGTAAAAGCCCACAATTAAGTCCTGCACACTGCCCCAGGGCTGGGATTTGTAATAGCGGATATTTTTGACCTTCAGCCCGGTTTCCTCCATAACTTCGCGGGCAACGCATTCCTCCAAGGTTTCACCGATTTCCGTAAAACCCGCAATCAATGCGTAAAAGGACATTTTGCGATGGGCATATTTGGTCAGCAAAATCTTATCCTCCCAGATTACACCGGCAATTACCGCAGGAACAATGCGCGGATAAATCCTGTTGCCGCATTTATCACAGATGAGTGCCCGCTCCCGTGTTGAATGCCTGGTATGACTGCCGCACCGCCCGCAAAAACGATTATCCCGATACCAGCAGATAAGATGCCACGCCGTATACATCATATACATAAGCTGCAACGGAGCTCCAATTTCATAGCGGATTTCGCGTAAAGTCTTATAGGTAAATCCGGGCAATGGTTCTCTGCCCTCTTGCAGAAGATAAAACACGCCTTGCGTATCTAAGCTGAATAAATATTGATAATCCAGTGTTTCCAGCAGTTCCTGCCAGGTCGGAAACTTGACATTCCCCTCAAGCTCGCTTACCATTAAACTATCTTCTTTTACGCAGATTACGATATCACCAGCTGCGGGTTTTCGGCCTGCAACAAATACGTTGTTCAGTTTATGTGGCTGTATTTCGTGAATCATGTTATCAAATCATCTCCAAACCATTAGCATTCAAAGGAGCTTTATCCATTATGGAAATTTTACGTTACATCATCAACATCGTTTGCTTTATCGCTCTGTTTATCACTTTGGAAGTCGTCTGGGCTAATGTAAAAAGTCACTGGCAGTCCAAAAATCTTTTAGGCTGTGCAGAATATTTAATCGGCGGCATTACGGTGCTGTTGGTGCTTATTGCCCTCAGTGATGCCGCAAACAATATGCTCCTCTAATATATTCTACCATATTCTACGCTGCTGACCATAATCCTTTTCACAACCGCTTAACCCACAGGGGAGGTTTCCATATGCGGGCAATAATGGACAAACTAGAACTTACACACAATCTTTCGGATGAAGAATTTATGGCACTACTGAAATCGGCATCGCCTGCAGATGATGCCGAACTTGCTCAGCGTGCCCGCAAACTTCGCGAACGTTATTACGGTAAAGACGTATACATCCGGGGATTAATCGAATTTACCAATTACTGCCGCAATAACTGCTATTACTGCGGCATACGCCGTGACAATCCAAATGCACAGCGTTACCGTTTGACCGCCGAGCAGATTTTAGCTTGCTGTGACACAGGCTATCAGCTGGGCTTTCGCACCTTTGTCCTGCAGGGCGGTGAGGATGCATACTTTACAGACGAACGGCTCTGTGCGCTGCTGCAGGAAATCAAACAGCGCCATCCGGATTGTGCCATAACCTTGTCTATTGGCGAGCGAAGCAAGGAAAGTTATCAGCGCTTATTCCACGCCGGTGCTGACCGCTACTTACTCCGCCATGAAACGGCCAATAAAGCCCATTATGAGCAGCTGCACCCTGCTGAAATGTCCTATAACCATCGTCTACAATGCCTGCACGACTTAAAAGCCATCGGCTATCAGGTCGGCTGTGGCATGATGGTTGGTTCGCCGGGACAAACGACAGAACATTTAATCCAGGATTTGCGTCTTTTACAGGAGCTCCAGCCGGAAATGGTCGGAATCGGCCCGTTTATTCCCCAACATGATACGCCCTTTGCGCAGGAGGCGGGCGGCACAGTCGCTATGACCTTGCGCCTGCTCTCCATTATCCGCCTGCTTTTGCCGAATGTGCTGCTGCCTGCCACTACTGCTTTGGGCACAATTGATACGAAAGGACGGGAAAAGGGGCTGCTTGCCGGCGCCAATGTACTCATGCCTAATCTTTCACCGACTGCAGTCCGCAAAAAATACGCGCTCTATGACAATAAAATCTGCACTGGCGAAGAGGCGGCAGAGTGTATCCGCTGTTTAGCCGCCCGCGTGGAATCAACCGGCTATAACATTGTCGTCAACCGTGGCGACCATCCCAACAAGAGAGGAACACCAAAAACATGACCGATTACGAACAGGAATGGGACCGCCTGCTGAATATCAAAACCACCGGACGTGACGATACCATTTCCGATTTTACCCGCTACCCTTACGAGCCAACAGATTACAGCGTATTGGAGCAGGTTGCCAATACCGGCTTGATACGCAAGAATAATACCTTGATTGATTATGGCTGCGGCAAAGGACGTGTGAGTTTCTTCCTTTCCAGCCAGACCAAGTGCCGCTCTATCGGGGTGGAATACAATCCCCGCTTATACGAAAAAGCCCTGACCAATAAGGACAGGGCTTGCCGTGGGCATTTAGTCACTATTGTACAACAGGATGCAACGGATTTTGCCGTCCCCCAATATGCTGACCGAGCATTTTTCTTTAATCCGTTTTCTACGGATATTTTACGGACAGTCATGATGAATTTGCTGGCATCCTGCCGAGAATTTCCGCGGGAGATTCTCCTATTTTTCTACTATCCGTCTAAAGCATACACTGATTATTTGACGACTATATCCCAGCTAACACTGGTTGACAGTCTCGATTGCTGCGGTATCAGCAACGGCAAAGATTCCCGCGAAAAACTACTCATCTATAAGGTACATCCATAGGCCGCATTACTGTGTGGCCTTTTTTATTCAAGCACCTTAATCTGACACATCTTCATGGCGGCCAGAGCATTTTTATGGCTTTCGGGCGTAACTCCGGCACAGCAGCTTGCATCCACGCTTACTTGCACTTCCGGATAAGCCGCCTTAATCACCATCGCGTTGCTGATGACACAAATATCTGTGCAAAGCCCTACCAGTTCCACTTCATCTGTCTCGCCAAGCAGTTTAGGCAAATCCAGCGAACCAAACGTCGGCTTTTCCACTACAGCCTTAGCCTGTTTAACAAATTCCTGCAGTTCCGGTGTAATCTCCCAACCATGACTGCCCTTTAGGCAATGCTCCACAGGCAGATTTTTCCCCTCCTGCGTCTGCAGATAATTTTCACCATGCGTATCCATGGTAAAAATAAGCTCAGCCGAACCATTGTCCGTCACCTGCTTCAGCTTCTCTTTCAGCCGCGGCAGCATTTCCTGTGCTTCCGCCGTCCCCAAACTGCCGTCAATAAAATCATTCTGCATGTCTACTACAACAATAATTTTTTTCATACGTTATAGACCTCCCCTAACGAATACACGAATTTGTCATTATTATACCATAAAAATGTTATGCTCACCGATTATCTTCTGTAAATCAGCAGGATTATCCAGGGAAAAATGGAAAATCTATTATTATCCGCTTAATTATAAGGAAGGACAACATCATGCAGACAAATCTCACCAAAATCCGGGAACAGACCATAAAGCTCTTTGATACAGCGCCCCTCATTCCGGTCAAAGCTATCGAAAATATGGGTGCCGTCTGTCATCCCTTTGCCAAGTCGATTTTCTTCTATCATCATGAGCAGAAAAAATGGCTGGATATTTCTACACCGAACAGCTATACTTTTTATCGCCGTTTTATCCTGAACAGGATAAACAGCCTTAGCCTGCCGTTTATCTATGACCTGATTCTCGACGACTATAAACTCACCTGGTTTCAGCTATGCAAAGATTATATGAGCCCTGAGGACTTTGCCTATTATCTCAAGCACAGCTGGCTGGATGAGGAAGACCCCAATCAAGACCCACAAGTCAGCCGCGAGGAAGTTATCCACTATTTCCGGCAGGCAGATAAGCAATTCCTGATGACACCTGAGGACCTTGCCCATTACCAGAAACTTCCCGATACGCTGACGATTTATCGTGGTGTCAGCCCGCACAGGGCAAAGTTCGGACTATCCTGGACTGCAGACCAAACCATCGCTACATGGTTCAAAAAACGCTACGAAAGCGGCAGCCAAGGTCAGCTCTTAACCGCTGTAATCAGCAAAAAGCATGTTCTTGCCTACATTAATGAACGCAACGAGCGTGAATTAATTGTTGATGTCTTTAAAATTCAACCGCAGATTCATCCATTCGTCCAGCCTTAACTGCCCAAACATTAAAGCAGCACCAACATTCTGATTCCAGCTGCCTAACACAATAACCGTCTATTGCCAATGCAGGTATACAACGCCTGCTATCTGCAACAGTAAAATCAATGGCACGCCATAACGGAATTTCAGATGGCGTGTCTTATGCCGGAAAATCTGCATGGCCAGCAACGCACCAACACTGCCGCCGAGCAAGGCAAACAGCAGCAATATTTTTTCCGGCACGCGCCAGCTGCCCAGCTTGGCAAAGAGCTTATCTCCGCCATAGACAACCAGAACAACAATATTGATTATCGCTAAATACCAGTAAATCAATTCATGCATTGTCATAAAAATCACCTCTCCACAGGCAAATAAGTATACTATTGATTTTAATAATTCTCCAATTTACACCTATTTCCTGCATGATGTAAGCGCATAAACGCCAAAAACGCAGGTCCTGCGACCTGCGTTTTCCGTATAAAATTCCTTTACCTGTAAAGCTTCCCCACTATTGAAGGTTATTTTGTGTGTGATCACTTCCCCAAGTGACATGACTCATTATACCTTATCTGCTGTAAAAGAAAATCATCCGAAAGTAGAAACTTTTTAACCTGCTACTACTAAAGTAGTATATTTACATTTTTTGATTATGAACGTAAAAAATTGCCTGTTCAAGCACATCCCCAACTTTTTGCGCCATATTGGAAAGACTTTGTAAGATAATATAATCTTCGCCATAAATATGCTGTGCTGCTTTGGTGACCAGCTCTGTGGCAACCACGCTGTTAATCAAGGCCATTATCTGAATCCCCTGTTGACGAAGTTCCTTTACGGCCTCTTTCGTATCTTTACAGGCAGGCTCTCCACCATAGAATTTCTCCAAGGCGATACCTTGCGCTGGAATACTGCGTTCGTCACTCGGATCAGCATCCGTCAATATAAAGAGCAGCTTTTGTCCGTACATATCGCGCCAAAGCTCAGGCAAAGCCCGCAGGGCCAGCCCATCTCTATTCCAGCCCTGCGTCTTATAGGCAAAGATGCCTTGCGCAGATTTTTCCTGAAAAGCTTTTAGTCTTTTCAAGACCGTACAACCATCCTGGCTAAAAAAGGATACTACGGATAAGGGAATCCCCACCTGCCGCAAAGCTTCAGTCAGCAGATAGGCTTGACTGGCAATAATGCTTTGACGCCCCTGCCGTGAAGCTGAACCATCCAAAAGCAGCATGACCGAAATATCTTCCCGTTTGGTTGGTTCTATCGCGGAAAAGACTCGTCCATCATGCAGGATAAGGCCTCGCCAAACTCTGTCTGCTGTCAGTCTGCCATTGCGGGCGGGGAGTTGCACCGCTTGCCGACCAAGCAGCAACGCATTTTGCAAACGATTGGTCAACGCGTGCAATTCTGTGGTAAAGCGGGCATGATGCTGATGAAAATAAGCCGTATTTTCCTTACGGACTGCTCCTTTTTCCGCACTGAACCACAAGCATACCTGGCGGTGAATTCCCTGACAATATCTACGCGTAATCTCTGCCAGACGGTCTTGTGAAAAAAGTGACCTGCCATAGCAGGCAGATAGTTCTTTATCCGTCGGTATTTTATCTTGGCGGTTAAATATGGTCTTTAGACTATTGCCTTTGTCCGCGGCAGATGCAATAAAGGTTAGCTGCTGGATTTGTTCTTCTCGATGGCCCTGGTGAAATGGCCATATTTTTTTGAGCAAATTCAGCAAAAAAGCATGACTGGTAAAATGTATAACCTCGCGAGGCTTATTATGCCAATGAAAGCGGAAAAAAGAACGGATAATATTCTCCATGGCTGCGATGAGTTCCGCTGTATTCATATTGCCCGAAAAAGCAAGTGCCTGGTAGAGACGTTTGTCCCATGGATTTAATATAATAGCAGGGTCTCCTAATATTTCCCGGCAGCGGTTACATTTTAGCGTATGCGCCAGTTCCTGGCGCAGCATCAACTGTTGCAGGGAAATATCTACGGATGCATCTTCTGCTAAAAATCGTTTTGCATGGCGATAGCGCAGGTCTTTTAGCGCGGGACGGCAGGATATTTCCTTCTCATAAGCGGCATTTTCCAGCCCTAGCCAAAATAGTTCGGTAAAGAGTTCAGCAAACAGGGATTTATACAGTTGTTCTCTTATATAGCGCATAAGCATTTCACTATCGTAGTGCCGATATACCAGCCCCACGATAGAATTCAAGTAAATATCCGGCTCACCATTTTGACAAAAAGCCAAAAAATCCGGCCATATCCCATACTGACCGGCAGCTGCCCAGACAATATTCAAAGCTCGTTTTTGTCTTTGATCGGATAATGATTGGTATGTCATCATGACTCACTTCGCAAAAAAATCTTCCCGTCCCCAATCTGGTGGTATACGCAAGGCAAGTAAATCCTTCACCAAGGCTCTCTCCTGAGCGTCAAAACATTTTCCAGTTAAGCCCATATCCAAAGCCTGTTCTGCCGTAAGTCCCTGCCGAACAAGCCGCACAGCATCCAGCAGACCGCGTAAATCCAAGGCTCGCCCAGATATTTCTTTGGCTTCATATTTTTTACGGATATCCAGGAATAACGCAGACAATGTGCTCGCTACTCCCTTACGCAAATCTGCAAATTCATACGTCAATAGTTCCTGCAGCTCCTGTTCTCCTGGCACGGGCAGATGCAGCACCACGAAACGGGACAGCAGAGCTTCGTTGAGATTACGTGTACCCTCGTAGCCATAATTCATGGTTCCGATAAAGCGTGCAGCAGGATGCAAAACCAATCGGTCATATCCCGGTACTTCCATTTGCCGTCTATGGTCAAGCAGGGAATGAAGCACTGCCAGAGCTTCATTTCTGGCCATGTTTATTTCATCCAAAATACAGATGCCGCCCGCTGTGACGCATTCATATACTGGTCCCGGACGAAAGCAAACGGCACCATCCCGAAACGTGTCCATCCCAATTAAATAAGCAGC
This sequence comes from Pseudoselenomonas ruminantium, assembly GCA_902781305.1. Classification (GTDB taxonomy): domain Bacteria; phylum Bacillota; class Negativicutes; order Selenomonadales; family Selenomonadaceae; genus Selenomonas_A; species Selenomonas_A ruminantium_K. The sequence goes on along the minus strand of CACZIV010000021.1, from coordinate 19,701 downwards.
ATCAACATCAATGTGAAAGGATACATTCCATATCGGCCGCCCCAGCAGAAATGCCAGATTTTCTGCCAAAATATTCTTCCCCACAGCCTTCGGTCCGACCAGCAACAGATTGGCGCCAGTAAGCAGGGCACTTAGCGCAGCTTCCACGATCTGACGGCCAAAGTAGGGAAAGTGTGGTTTACTGATTTTACGCACGCCCTGCCCATTATATTGTCTACGAAATGCTGCAGCCTCTGTCAAAAGTTCTGCCCGCAAGCCTTGTTCCCGAAAAAAAGCGTCTATATCATCCACTACCACCAGCAAACACCTCCGTATAGGAGCACATAGTTATATCTTCTCTTTAGAAATTCTTGGTGAATAAAAAAATACCTGCTGCATTTACGTAGGCAATGAAAAAACCACGCAATTATCGCGTGGCCTTTGCTTTGTTCATATCAGCATGTTAATGGTCATGGCACTTGCCTCAGCCATTGTAGGCGCTCGGTCAGGCAGCCTGCCCATTTGCTGTTTGGCTTGTTCGATGAGTTTCTTGGCCTTCTCCACCTCGGCGGCATCACAGGCATTTTGCTTGTATCCATCTTCGAGTTCCTGCAAGTCCTGCTGCAAAATAGCGAGCACCGCTTGCATATCGCCTTGTGTTGCCGCGGCGGCAATCTGGCGGCGACGTTTATCTTCGTTGATGCTTACGGTACGTTTGGACGATTCCATCGTCATTTCGCCATCTTCGTCAATCATGACCTGCATGCCCTGAAAGCCCACTTCATCCTTGCGGCTGGCATAGGAGTCCTCTGCCGCCCGCAGATTATCGAATAGCTTTTGGCGGCTCTCCTCATCCGTCAGGCATTTCTGTAAAAATTTGCCGGAAATCTTTGCCATACCCGCCCCTACTATATTGAAATTCTCCCGCAAGTAGTTGGTCAGTTCATTGGTATTGTTGAACTTCTTGTCCGGGCTGGACAGTTTATCCAAAAGCTCCTGCCACCAATTCCTTTTCTGTGAGCGTTTTACCTTCGACTGCTGACGGCGGTTGCCCTCATTGCTTTCGGATATGCCCCAGCTGCGCAAACCGCCATCATCTTCGATAATAAAGCCATGGGATTTTAGCTTATGCTCTGGTGCGCGGCCACTTTGTACATCTGTATGGGCAATATCGTAGATTAACGCTTCATACTCCATACGTTTTTCCGGGTCCTGTTCCATCTGTTTGAGGATTTTCGGCGAAATGGACACATTATTCATCCCCATCCCGGAAAAAGGCTTTGTTCCCACGCTGAACTTGAGATTCGGGAATTTTTCTGCTAGACTTTTCATAACACCATTATTTTCCTCTTTGTCTTTAACCTGTGCCTGGGCAAAGCTGTAAGCTGCTTCTGACACATAGCTTCCGCCAATCTTTACCGGCATAATCCTCTACCTCCCTGTACACCAAGATAATGCGTTATCGTCTTTTACTCCTCTTTACAACTATATCGTCAAAACTTTTTAGCGCCTAATAGCCATGGCGTGAACAGCTCGATTATCGGTGTGAAACGATATGAGGTGACCATGATGAAGAAAAATCTCCGTTACGTTCTGCTGCCGCTGACCCTTCTATTTGCCATTTTGGCAATAAATGTGCTGCACGCTCCTTCAAACACCAAACAAACGCCTGCCGCATTTCCCCAGTTTCAAACCCGTGACTTAGCAGGCCATGTTGTAACCAATGAAGTCTTTGCCGGCAAATTTACGATTCTTGTGCTTTGGGTTATCAAGGATACGAATAGCCGCCAGTTGTTACAGGAGTTGACGGATTGGCAAGTGCATGAAGGTGTCGATATGCAAATCATCGGTCTTATAGGCGATGTGAAAACCACGGATAATGATGATAAAATCGCCTTGGCCCAAAACATTGCCCAAGATATCCCCATCCCTCAGCTACTGGTCAATGACGATATGGCTGCTTTTCTTACCACCATCAAAGCCGCCCCGACAATCTGCTTTGTAAATCCATACGGTCAGCTCATTGGCCAGCCTGTGACCGGTTACGAAACCGACCTGATAAAAAAAGAAACCCGCCGCCTGATGGCCGCAGACTCCCCCTCCGCTATAAATAAATCCCTTATTATGAAAAAACTATCTCAATAATAGCATGACCGTCAGACAAAAGCGCTGGCGGTTTTCTTTTTGTACCACTTCGACTTCCATACTGCCTCGATATTTTTCCGCACAGCGGGCAATATTCATAAGGCCTATGCCATGTCGCTGTTTATCTTCCTTGGTGGTACACGGAAGGTCGTTCTCCTTATTCCAGATTAAGTCTCCTGCAAAATCATTGACGATTTCGATAAAGTATAGATTTCCCTTGCTATAAGAACGAACTTCTACCTCTGCGGGCGGCGGCATTTTGCCACAAGCCTCCAGGGCATTTTTCAGGCCGTTATTGAGGATAACGCTGATATCGTATAGGTCAAAAGGCGCCTGCGCAGGATAATGGAAGTCAGCCGTAAGGACAATTCCCTGTCTTTTCGCCTGCTGGCGAATCTGGTGCAGAATGATGTCTGTGATGGGATTACCCGTCTTATCCGCAAAGTCCAATCGCTGTGTTGTCTTGGTCATTTGTGCCAGATAATCTTCTATTTGCGTATGTTTCCCTTGCAGATGATTATGCACATATGCGGTCAAACTCTCAATATGTCCCCGCAAATCGTGCCGCAAGCCACGCATATCGCCATAAATATCCTGCATTTCCTCCACCTGTCGATGAATATCGTTTATGCCGTTTTCCAATAGCAGCCGTTTCGCTTCAGACTCTTTGAACTGTACTATGCCGTGAAACAACCGGACTGCCGTAATCATCATGCCCAGCAGAAGCAGACTGACCAATGGCAAAAGCAGCAGTGTTTCAGGCACCCGATAGTAAACCAACATCAGCGCGCTGTTATCCACAGAGTATGCCATTGCCCGCAGGGTTGCATCTATAGCCAGCACCGTTACGCAGGGGGCCAGCAGGAACAGACTTTCCGTCCATGATAATTCATAATCCCGCCCACAGAAAAACTTTTGGATAAGCCAAAGATACAGCGTCAGAATCCCCAGCTGCACCAGACGGCAAAAAGCCAACACCGCCATAAGGGCTGCATCATTGATAATCCCCATAACCCCCAGCAGCTGTTCTGCTGTCATCCATCCCTGCGCCAGGCTGTAGTCCACCAGCCATGTCCAAAAGGGATTCCAATAATCAAAGAGCACATAGGACAGCGGGCTTACCGTAAAGCGCAACACCGCCCAGCCGGCAATAAAACTAGCCAAGGCAAATAACTGCCTCGGCCAGTTGGTAGGGAAATATTTTTTTTGCAAACAAAGCAGAAGCAATGCACCGGGCAAAATATGGAGAAATCCTCCGTAAACGCTGTTTTCGCCCATAGGGGCGTAATCCAGCCCGAAACGCCCAACAAGACTGCCGGCCGTATAAAGAATAATCCAGCTTGTCAGAACCAAACCGCGCCGGGAAAATTGACCGGTCAAAATTGTTTCTGCATAGCGGAAACTCAAGTATCCCAAAGCTCCGTAAACAAAAACATCCATCAAATACTGCTCAAACATTTACAATGCCGCCTCTCTTGGCATAATGTAAATATGCTTTAACAAAAGCCGCATATTTCTTATTTGCCAACATAACCCTTTCGCCATTGGTCACCTGAATTCCTTCCGGGCTGTAAGCCGAAATTTGGGCTAGATTCACCAGGTAGCACCGATGACACCGATAAAAGCCTGTGCCCAAAGACTTTTCAAATTCGTCCATTTTCCCCTGCACTTCATAAGTGCCTTCAGTGGTATGGACAATGACATTCTTGTTGTTGCTCTCAATGAAGTAAATATCCTGCAGGGACACCTTGCGGCGGCTGCGCAAATCTCCGACCGAACCGTTGAGCTTCAGCAGCACATAATCTTCCTTTTGTGCTTGCAGATAGCTGGCTTCCAGACAGGCATTTTCGAGCACCTTGGCAAATTTCAGCTTGTCGATGGGCTTGAGCAAATAATGAAAAGCTTGCACATCAAAGGCGGCAGGCATATACTCCCGATAGCCTGTCACAAAGATGATGATGCTATGCAGGCCCTGTTCACGGGAACGAAGGATGCGGGCAGTCTCCATGCCGTTGACATCCTTGATGTCCAGAAAGTAAATATCATAGTCATCCCTATCCTGCAACAGTGATTCCGCTGTGTAAAACGTCTTCACCAACACCTCAGGCTTTTGCCTGGCGATGATTTCGGCAATATAGCGACATACTTCTTTATCACCATCGCAAACAGCGATTTTTATTCTCACAGTTCAAGTCTCCCTTGTCTATTAGTCACCATGATACATTATAGCGATTATAAGACGGAAGTTTCAATGGCTAGGGAGTGAACGGCACGGTTTGCGGTGCGAATGACGATAATGCGTGTCAGCCAGCGTCAAGCAGCTTTATGCATTTTCCCTCGTAACTCGTTTAGTATACCCAGAATTCACGAACCTCATAAGGCCAGCCAATCCTGTTCATGCCATAAGCAAACACTTTGTCCCCAGGCGAAACAACGGTATCATGGCTCCGATCCATGGTATTTGTCTGGTAACGCCACATATCCGTCTGGTATTTGCTGTAATTCCAGGTGATGACCTCTTTCAAACGGCCATTTTTCACCATTTTGGTAGAGATTGAGAACCAGCGTCCAGTTGAGCTCGTTCCATGTGACAATGTATCATCCATGACATAAACATCGATTCCTTCACTGTTCCAATGGGCTACCCAAACATCCGCAGCTTCGATCTGCTGGCCGTTGGGCAACATCATCAAACCTAGCACCAAAGAAACGATACACAATATTCTTTTAATTTTTTTCCACGTCATCATCATTCCTTTTTCGCCTCCTTAACATCGATCTCAAATGTATGGACAATCAATCCACTAAAAATACTCACGATGAACACATCCTAATTACTTCTGTATAATTCAATTTTCAACTAACAAATACCTGCCTCACCAACGACAAAAGGGATGTTGCACGTAAGAAAATCGTGCAACATCCCCTGTATTAGCCTTTTATAGGACTCCCTATTAAAAAAACCTCAATACACAGACAATAGCTATAGATGCAAATTATACCATCGAAGCACGTCTATATGTCAGCCAACCGTCTATTTCTTAGATGCTTTGTCTCTTGCCCAAGCTCCAATACAGTTCTTTATCTACCTGCTGTGCTCTCTACGGGAACGCCTTCATCATTATCTTGTTCATTTTCCCCCTGCTTGGACAGGTATTGTTTTTTCATCAAAAAGTAAAAAGGTATACCTACTGCCAGTCCCCCAAGGCCAAAGATGATCTTATCTATATCTGCCTGCAAAAGCAGCCAAATACTAACAGCAATGGAAACTACAGGGAACAGCGGCCCAAATGGCGCTTGCAAAGAGCTTGGCGCTTCCGGGTGACGGCGGCGCAGAACCAAAACAGCCAGGCAGCTGGGTAGATACTGGGCAAAACGGGAAACCACGCTGATAGCGGCCAAGGTCGTGAACGAGCCGGACAGCGCAATCAGTATGCCCACAACCGTAGAAAATATAATCGCCACATACGGTGTCCCCCAACGGCTATAACGCGATAAAACCGGCGGCAGCATTTTATCATCAGCAATAGCGACAATTACCCTGGGGGTCAAAAAAGATGAAGCCATGTTGATGCCGCCGATGGATACTAACGTGCCAGCAGTTACCAATGCCAAACCAACCGGGCCAAAAATATAAGCTGCTGCCGTCGCAATCGGCGTCTTAGTCTCACTTAATCCTGCCCCCAAAACACCAATGGAAACCGTCTGTATCAAGAAATAAAATACCGATACGACCAACATGACCATAACGATTGCGCGTGGCAGATTTTTCTTGGGATTTTCCATATCCTCTGCCGCTTCAGCAATGGCCTCAAAACCCGTGAATGCGTAGAATATCAACAACGCAGCTGCACCAAAGGAAAAATCTTCAGTTGCCGCAGCCGCCGTGCCAAATTCGAGATTATTGCCCTGAAGGCAGAACAATCCTGCCGCAATAAACAGAACCAACGGCAACAATTTCCCCACTGTTACCAGATTGTTCACAGCTTTAGACAATTTTACGCCAAAAATATTCATAAGTCCTAAAGAGCCCATAAGGAGCACAATGATGAAGTTTTTCACCAAAGGTATCCCAGCCTCTGGATATATAGCGGCTAATGCCGTAGCAAAACCATTGGACATCGCCGCCCAGGCAATAATACTGATAGCAGCCTTCATAAAGCCAACCTCAAAACCGATGAAGTTGCCAAAAGCTGCCTTGGCATAAATATAAGGGCCACCATTACGCGTGAATAAACCGCTTAGTTCTGCAAAGCACAAAGCCAGTGAAATCGCCAGAAAAGCATCAAACAGAATAACCAGCAAAGAATAACTGCCGGACAGCGCGTACGCCTTGTTGGGAAGCAGGAAAATGCCTGAACCGATGATAGCGTTAATCCCCAACAAAACTATACTCCAAAAGCCAAATTTCTCTCTTACCATAAAAATCCCCCTCTACAAGCAAATATTATGTCTTAGACACAAACGATTTGAACAAAGCAAGCATCTTTTCCTGCCGATGCATCATCTCCGGGTGCCATTGCACGCCTGCTGCAAACGGGCCCTCCACTGACTCAATGCCCTCGACAGTCCCATCAGCCGCCCAAGCAACTGCTTTATACCTGTCAGCAATTTTCTTTATGGACATGTGATGAAAGGAATTGGTTTCAGTTTTAGTTCCAAATATAGAATACAGCCATGAGTCCTCCAAAATCGAAACCGTATGGGTAGCCTGCGCAGGATTACTGCCCTGCCAGTGTCTGACATAACATTTATCATCTTCGCTGCAATCCTGATATAAGTTTCCCCCCGCTTCTACATTCAGTATTTGCAGGCCACGGCAAATGCCCAGTACCGGCAGTCCCAAGCGTCTTGCTGTTTTTATTAATAGCAGGTCAAAATCATCCCTTTCCTTGAGTGTTTCTCCCAATAACTTATGTGGCTCCTCCGCAAACAGCAACGGATTTACATCATAGCCGCCGGTAATTATCAGGCCATCAACCACAGACAGCTGTCGTTCAACACATTCAGCATCAGACAAAACCGGCAAAACCAGTGGTACAGCTCCAGCAGCTTTTACGGCGGCCACATAATCATGGTTCACATAGGCTCGGGGATATCCTGGGAACATACCCGCTGCATCAAACATCAAATTTCCCCCAATGCCGATGATTTTTTTCACCAATCAAACCTCCCTTGTATACAGTTAAATCGTTAGCCATGCGCCTTTGCGGAATCCTAAAACAAAAGAGGCTTTGCATAGGAAATACTACTCCCACTGCAAAACCTCTGGTTGTCCAGTCAGTTCCCACATCTAGCGATGTGTCTATATTACAACTTTACACCCATTGTGTCAATAGGTGTAGAAATCTATATTATTATTTGTTTAACTGGCAAGCAACGCTTTATACTTAAAGTGAATCATAGTTCGGTGAAACTCCGAATTCGATAAAGCCTAGCAATCAGTCGATACTCAGCCCTGGATGTAAAGATATAAGGTGAACATGAAGCGATAATTATTCCGAGGAATTGAACAGCGTAACAGGCGGCAACGCCGTAGGTCCGGTCAACGAGACTGTTCCGCATGGAATTGGCCCAAACGACTATCCCTACAAACAGAATAAATTGTGAAAGATTTAGTTCGCAGCCATCTGATTATTGGCACAAGCGGTAAAGGCGGCGGCTATAAACTGTCTCGTCCACCAGAGGACTATACGGTCGGAGAAATTATCGAACTTATAGAAGGAACTTTGGCTCCTGTTGCTTGTCTGGCAGATGGAAATCGGGAGTGTCCCAGAAAAGATATTTGTAAAACAAGGCCTCTATGGGTTGAATACTATTCCATGAAGCATAATTTCTTCTACTCGAAAAAATTATGCGACTTATTTTAATCCACACACCACCGGAGCTCTGCAACAACACAAAAAGCTTGACACATTGTCCAATAAACTATGTGCCAAGCCATTAAAACTTATCATCCCACAATTTTGATAGCCATTTGGATGATATCTTCAGTTGCAGTCAGCTATGAGACCTAAATGATAATTCCAAGCCACTTCCAATATGTTGCCGCCATCAGCATAATGAGGCTATAAGCTATTACGGTCAGCGGAATACCTGTCTTTATAAATGTCTTTGCCTCAAATGTTTCCGTACCGAAAGCCACCATATTCTGTGGAGCATTTACCGGCAGGATAAATCCAAAGCAAATGACATATTGCAAAATCAGTGTCATCCCTACAACGTTAAGATGTGAATATTCTGCTGCTCCTTGAAGCACCGAAATAATAATCGGAATCATCGCTGCCGCTAATGCAGTTGCACTAGCAAATCCCAGATGAATCACAATCAGGAACATAGCCAGAATAGCTATAATCATAAAAGCAGACGTATGATACAGACCAAATACATTCACAATCATATGCGCTATCCAAGTTGCAGCCTTGGTAGATAGGACTGCAGAACCAAGACTTATTCCTACACCAAACAGCACCAGTGTTCCCCAACCAATTTTGGCCTGTGCTTCTTTCCACGTCATAATCCCTATCCCTGGAAGCATCATGGCCGTTATCGCCGCCATTGTCGTGGAAGATGTATCAAAGTTATGCAATATCTTTTCCGTAGACCATAGAAATAACAGCAACAGGGATATTCCCAGCAGTTTCTTTTCACTCAGCGTCATCGGGCCTAACGCTTTCAATTCCCGTGCCACGGTTTCCTGCCCACCTTCTATCTCATCCATTTCAGGAGGTACAAGTTTCAACAACAAGAAATACAAAATCACGCTCATAATTGCAGCAAAAGGAGCCGCTGTTATAAACCAATCCAGCCAGCTAACAGTTGTCCCCAACTGTTTCTCGATAAATTCCAACGCAATCATGTTCTGCGCCGCTGCCGTCTTTATCCCAACATTCCAAATGCTGTCAGCCTGAGCGATGGCAATCATCATCACCGCTGAAAAACGGCTTTTAAGTGGCACACCAAAAGCGGCAATGATGCCCATAACAATCGGCACCATACATGACACTCTGGCTGTAGTGCTGGGGACAAAAAAACTTAGGATAAAACCTACCAGAATTACTCCGGCTAGCACATTTTTAGTCTTGGCACCAATCTTAGACAGAATAAACAAGGCCAAGCGTTTATCAAGACCAGTCTTCATCATCGCGGCTGAGATAAATAACGCTGCCCCTACCAAGGCAAGAGCAGGACTAGAAAATCCCGACATTGCCATTTTTAGTGCTCCGGAAGTTCCTAAAACCTTATCAGGATTCATCATATTCGGTGCCGTGCCAAGCAGGAATGCCATAAGCGAGATGATTATTGCAGCAGATACCGGATAAGAAACCGTTTCAAACATCCAAATTACGACAGAGAACACCAATATCGCCAGCATTCTATGTCCTGCTGTTGACAAATCTGGTGGTGTAGGCAACAAAAGTATCACCAACAGCGTAAATAATCCTAACGGCAAACCTATCTTTTTTCTCATTTACATCCATCCTTTCACGCAAAAAAGGCACACCTCACTCAGGAATTTGTGTTCCTCAATGCGATGTACCCCTTTGTACATTTACTATACATTATCTACATATGTCCTATGCTTTTTTTACATATTAACTTAATTGATATCTTTTGTCAACATGTTTTTGTAAACTTGTAAACCAGAAAACCAACTTAATTCTTGATAAACTTACATTCTAACATATCAAATGACTAAGCTGACTTGTTAAACTATAAGTCACCATACTATCACCACAGATTCAAGCAAAGATGCATTTGCGATTCTTCATCCATAAAAACATCTTTGGCAGCTATCTAGTCAATGCAGATGTTAATTATTAACATCCTTGTCATCCATGCTTATAATACCTTCAATTTGTCCTTTCAACTAAATGAAGCTATAAGCCCTGCCACGACACTCTGAACGCAGGTAATGACCTTATCTGTTTATCCTGCAGTTCATAAACTATGCCGTTATCCGCCAGTTCCTGCAAAAAAGCCTTTAGGTAAATGGGGCTTTGAAACTTCTGCATGAAGTCCAGTGTAAACCTGCCATTTACCGCTGAAATTTGAATGGTGATGTCCATAACAGTGGCACTCCAGGCATGGAACTCTTTTACGTATTTTTCCGCTTCTCCGAAATTCGCTTTTCCCACATAGCTCACGTTGGCCGCAGCAAAGCGATTGGCAGCCTCATCAACCTTTGCCATCATCTCCAGTCTTTCCCTATGCGTTCCCTTTGCCAAAAGCATTTTGGTCAAGCCGGCCATATGCGCCACGCCGGATAGTACAGTCTCCTCATTTGCCTGTGCCGCAGTCCTATTCCTATATGCCTTCACCTGCTCAGGGCGTGGCAATTTACGCAGCTGTTCATCATATTCCAGAAAAGCACCTCCGACCAGACTTTGATGAGCCTGGGGGGCATGCAGGGCCTGGCGCTGATTAACGCACAAAACAATTCGTATGCTTTCCGCGGCATGGGGATACAGTCTAGCCAGACTGCGGCTCAGAAGCAAGGACACCATGGTTCCCGGACTGCCGCCATTTTCTTTGCAAAAGCGCATAAAATCGACTTCAGCCAGCAATAGGCTATAAACATAGTCCGGGCTTTCCATCTGCAGTTTTGCAGCTATACCAGGGAGCAGCGCCTTTGTCCACTCATGACGCCGCGGAGTTGGCAGATTTCGTGCTTTCGTTACCGGACATTCCCATTCTTCCGGAGAGATTTTATCGCCCACAATATGGATGCCTGCTGTCGATAGCGTCACATTGTAGCGCTGACAGCAATAATAATACAACAAAGTACGTATCACTTCATAAGCCCCTGCACCATCGGTCAAGCCATGAAAAATATCCATGAACAGCCAGTCATCATGGTACGAAAACGAAAGCAAATGATCATTCGAGTCTGCCGAATTTAATGTTACGCCCTGCTTTGAATTGGAAATAACTACCGGCTCCCGATTCTCTGTAAAGATAAAACCAGCACCACGAGTCTGCAATTTCACACAGAAATACGGATACCGCTCCATCGTGGTATCCACTGCCCTGCGTAGTACCACAGGGGCAACAGCATCTTGCAGCCGTATACGGATTCTAATTGTATATGGATTATCCTTACGTGAACGATAAAGGGGAATGATTTCGGTAAAAAGTTTCTGTTCCATGCCAGCACCTCCGACCTCAAGCTACAACTATTTTACCATAAAAAAAGCGGCACGACCTTCCCCGCCTGTCTGAAAACAGGAAAAAAACGTTCTGATGACGAATAAAGACTTAATTTCACACAGATATAACTATATGATTAGGGAAGTCTGCCTTATGACCATTGAAACGGAACGAAATTCACAAGCACAAGCTAACCCTGTATTCATGACGGCAAAAACTGCCATCTGCCTTATGGCTGCCGCTAATATTCCTGATGCTTCCACAATCGTCCGTTGCTTAGAACTTGAAAATCATGACCCTCTGCAAAATATGATTGACCCTGATGTTATACTTGGCAATGCTCTGGTAGTTGAAACAAAATATCGCGCCATGTGCTCTTTGATAAAAGATTCCGGCTGTCATGTATGTGTTGACCTACCATGCGGGTATACCCCGAAAGCTTTGCATCTGTCCAAGGCAGGCATGCGTTTCATCGGGCTTGATTTGCCCATTGTAGTTCAGGAAATTGAGCCTATCATTCGCTCGCTTACTACAAGCTCTGACGAAATCACCTTTCACGGTATAGATGCCACCAACTATGAGTCTATCCGTACTGCGCTGCAAAATGTGACCGGGCCGCTGTGCATTACCACCGAGGGAATGATGATGTATTTTGACGCACATGAGGCAGACGCTGTAGTTTCCAATATCCGTGCAATGCTTGAACTGCATGGCGGTTTATGGATAACGCCTGACCCAGAATTTATACTGCAATTTTTTTATAGCTTCCATTCTATATTTGGCAAGGATTCACTGGCCAAACTGGCCACTTCCAAAGAAAGTGCCCAACAGCAGGCTAATGTAACCAACCTGTCTAATCCTTTGATAATTAACCCCGATGATATTATCCGCTCAGCAAAAACAGCTGAGAATTTTATAAACAGCCACGGAATGAAGGTCGAAAAAATAACATTAGCTGAGCACATCCCCAACTTAAGCATATACCAGCAGCTGACGCAGGAACAAATCAGAAACTTTAAAACCGCTATGAACGATTGCCATTATTGGGTTATAACCCTCGATGAGCAAAGACAGCAGGCTGACGACACCGAACAACAATCCACTCCCTTTGAGATGAACTACACTCTGGAAAACAATATGTTCAAAGTATCCATAGTCGGCAGACTTGACAGCCTTACAGCGCCACAACTTTTAACGGCTTGGGAAAAAATAAAAACTACCAGTATGCCTATGGGAGCAGAAATTGACTGCGCAAAACTGGAATACATCACCTCTGCCGGAATTCGTGTATTTCTTATCATACAAAAAACACTGGGCAGAAACTTAACGTTGACCAATATTAACACCTGCATCATTACTATTCATGCTTAACTGATAAAAGATTAACTTGCTTCGCTTGTTTCCAGAAAGGATAATGCTGTATGAAAGGAGCTTGGCTTGCGTGGTTGCGCCAATAACCTTGGCATCGGTTACAGCACTTTGACCAAGTGGCGCAAAGAACTTCGTGATTCCGGCGATATCGTTGTAAGAGGTTCCGGCAACTACGAATCCGATGAACAGAAAGAAATTGCCAGATTACGCCGTGAATTGCGCGATACGAAAGACGCACTTGACGTGTAAAAAAAAGCCATCAGCATTCTGGGAAAATAACAGAGGCCATTTATCTTCAGGTCTCTGAACAGGCGGAAATTGCAAAAGAAGAAGGACGCCCTATTTCCGTCTCCGGAATGCTGCGAAAACTTGGCGTTTCACGCTCGGGCTATAACGCTTGGCGCCATCGTCTGCCATCAGACACATCAATAAGATGCCAGGAAGTAAAAGAACAAATCCAGCGAATCTACGATGAGTCTCATCAAAATTATGGTGCGCCTAAAATCACATCAGAACTGCGTAAAGCCGGAGAAATCATCTCTGAAAGGACTGTAGGTCAATATATGCGCCAGATGGGGCTTTGTGCTCAATGGGTTAAGCCCTGGGTTCCAACTACCGTTGCTCCAGACTTCAGTGACAGTCTGCAGAACATATTGGATGAACAATTTAATCCGGAACGGCCTAATGCGGTTTGGTGCTCAGACATCACTTATGTATGGACAATTGACGGATTTGTATACTTGACCAGCATTATGGACTTGTACTCTCGCAAAATCATCGCATGGACGCTTTCTGACAGCTTAGAAGTAAGCTGCGTAACGGAAACAATTCAAAAAGCGAAATTACGCCGCAACCTCGATTTACCACTGATTATCCACTCAGACCGAGGCAGCCAATACGTAGCTAAAGAATATAAGAAGGCCACCGCACGAATGCAGCGGAGCTATTCCAAGAAAGCTTATCCATGGGATAATGCCTGTATCGAGTCATTTCACGCATTGATAAAGCGTGAATGGCTGAACCGCTTTAGAATCCGGGATTTTAATCATGCTCACACCCTCGTGATAAAAGCTCCCATATATAATGGCAGCGTCAACACTTGCCCATTTCTTCCTACTTGCGCGTCTGCCAGTTTTATAGCCTGCTCCACATGGTATCTGTCAGGATTGGCCAAGACTTGCTTCATGCTCTTAGCATTCCCATTAGTGGCCTTTACTTCTACCAATGTTGCCTTTCCCTTGTATTTGATGACAAAATCGATCTCCAGCCCCGAGTCTTTACGGAAATAATACAACTTGCGTCCCATCTTGCCAAAGAAGTCTGCCACAAGATTTTCAAATATGGCCCCTTTGTAGCCCAGCAGGTTCCCCTGCAGAATATCTGCCTGAGTACCATCTTCCAGCATACTGATGAAAAGCCCGGTATCTGCCATGTAAACTTTGAATATATCCTCCTCTGAATTGCCGTCCAACGGCAGTTCCGGAATAGAAAGGTTATAGCAGTGGTGCAGAATCCCCGCATCCTCTATCCAGGACAAGCAGCTATCATAATCCTTGCTTCTTGCGCCTCGCTCCACCACAGAATACTGGAACTTCTTGTTTTCCTTGGCCAACTGCTTAGGAATCGAGCGGTAGCACTTCCTGATACGAACCTTGTCACGGTCAGGAGCATATTTCATCATATCATCCTCATATGACATGGTGATGTCTCTTTGCATCTGAAGCACCTGAGCCATATTGTGGTGGTCAACAAAATTTTGTACCACCGCTGGCATCCCTCCAACTACCACATACTGGAGAAGGAGCATTCGCATCTTTGCGTGTAATGCTTCAGGTACCGGCTTTTCTTCAGCCACACAGTCCTTCAGTAAAGCTATCAGCTTTTCGTCAATGCCATTGGCCCAGAGAAATTCCTCAAAATCCATCGGTACCATGGTCAGCATCGTTTCGTAGCCAACTGGAACAGATTTGGGCTCCCCGTAACCTTTAACGCCTAAAAGTGAACCTGTGGCAATTACGTCATAGCGTCCGTCCAGTTTGAAAAACTTCAAGGCTGTGCGTGCCTCAGGACACTCCTGTATCTCATCCAGAATTATTACCGTTTTACCTGCCTCAAAAACAGCGTCCTTTACCTGGGCTGTCATCATCATCGTCAGGAAGTCTACCTCCAGGTTATCCTTGAAGATAGCTCCATAGCTGGAGTTCTCAAAAAAATTCAGGTAAACAACGTGCTCGTAGTTATTACCGGCAAAATCCAGCACTGCACGTGTCTTGCCACACTGCCTGCACCCCTTGATAATCAGGGGCAATCTATCTTCCAGCTGCTTCCATTGCAGCAGCTTATCTGTAATTTTTCGTTTCAGCACTGATACCACCTCCTGTCTATATATTATCATTAAAATACATTTTTTCAAGCGACTTTTAATGTACTATTACATTTTTCATAACGAGTTTTCGTGAGATATCACATTTTCTCAAGGAACTTTTTTAGATATAACAGCAAAAAGGACTGCCTTATACGCAGTCCCCTATATTACGCTTATTTAGATTCTTGCATAGAACTCATCACCATATGGACAAATCGATTTCTTTAGGAAAGAATCATAGAATTTTTTACTCCCGTAGAATTTCATCTTATAGGCAAGATAAAATGCGGTTTCACCAGCTGGCATAGATACGCCGGTTTCAGCCCAGCTTCCCAGCGGTGGCAAGAATCGCCAACCATCTTTGCCGGTAGAATCAACATACATTTCCCTTAAATCCCAATTATAAAAGAACCTTGCTCTGCGTACCTCTGTTATTTTGCCTTTACCCCCACTGTAAAAATCCTGTTCGTTACCATAGGCACTCGTTGCTGTTACGATATTTACGCTGATAATATACTGCGGTGGCGCATATTTTTCTACATTTAGCGTTGTGCGGTCAACATACCATGCTACGCCCATGTGACCATCACATAATATTAGATTTCTATCACCATTAAGGTAAGTCGGATAGTTTGCATTCGCTATAGATGCCAAGGACAACAACAGCAAACTAAAAACAGTTACTACTATTCGTTTCAACGTAATTCCTCCCATCCTCAATTTCCTGACATATTTGCTGGGTAATTTACTTTAGTATATCTGCGGCTGCGTCCATTAGTTCTACGCCTGGAGCACAGGCCGGGCAATCACAATACACTCCGCCATTTGCTTTTACTTCTTTAGCATGGGAAGCAATCGCTGCAGCTTGTTCTTTGCCAAACAGCTCTTCTCCCTTGGCCGATGTAAAAAGCTCAATTACTTGGTCAATGGTGCATACATCCATTTTTATCTCGTCTAATAGCTTCTTGGCCTCATCTTTCTCCTCGGGCGTACCGATGGCTTTTAGATACCGTTCGCCTGCCGTCTTCAGCTCAGCACAACAGCTGGGAGCTGAAATCATCGCTTCGACTTTTTCCTTAATCGTGGCTTTATCCATACGTTTTTCCTCCAATCACGCATACTACCTCTTCGATTGAAGTTTCTACCTTCTATGCCTGAATCCTGCATATTGGAAAAATATTTTCAAGAATATCCCCGGCAGCATTTCAGCTCCCCTTAAAAATTCTTAAAGCCACTGCTTTCTTTTACGCCTACCGCGTTATCCTGCTCCGTCATATTGTTCCTGTCCATGATTTTGAATGTCATCACCCAGTCTTCCGCGAGCATTGCCCGCCGCTCTTTATCCAGCCGCAGTTGGTCGCCTGCGGCCTGTACCTGAGCATGGTTAGCAAGCAGCCTGCTACGCCTTGTGATTTCACTATCCATAAGGCCCTGCATTTGTATTTCGGACTGCATAACTTCCATATTTCCCTCTGCCTCCCGTGAGTTTTGGAGGATATCATTGAGTGTTCCCATCCGCTCATCCAAATCCCCTTGGTTTTTCCGGGCATTTTCAATCCCTTTGGCAAATATCTTGGCCATCCAGCCATACTTATCATTGCTGTCATAGCCGGTTCTCAGCCACTTGCTGCTGTAACCCACAAAATAATTATCTCCATCAAGCCAGTCCGGGATGCCAAAATCCTTATTGGTATTTTCAATCTCTGCTAATACAGACCTTCCCCTATTTCCCAGCCCCTCCCCCACAATCAGCAAGTAATGCTACGAAAATTAAGCAAATAACGATAGCAAGCAGAACATACGCTTTGACCAGAGCTGCAATGAACAAGTACAAGGTTAAGTATCTGATTTTATATCAACAATCCCTTTTTCTATAAGTTTTTTCCTCAATCTTGCCCCTATTTGACGCTTTTTAGTTATTATACTGCTTATATATGACTCTGCCATACCAATAAAACGTGCTGCTTCATTTCTAGACGAAAATTCTATTTTTTCACCTGACGAAAAAATAATAATTGTTCTTTGTCTCCGAATACTAGCCATCAACTCATATGTACCATTTTTTTTATGTGCTTCGACCATTTTGGCTACTATTTCGGGGCAATCAGGTCTTGCTTGTCGAGTTTTAATTCCTTTTGCTGCATCAGCTTTTGTTTGTCCATTAGCTATTTTTGTAGCTGCAGCCTTACGAGCACCAGTTATAAAGGAATTGTTCGCTCTTCGTGTGGCAGCCATCTTGGGCCCTATAACTTTATCAGTGCCATTCCTCGCTCTGGTCGCTAACATTTTTTTTGCAGCAACTACGTAAAGGTTTTTAGCTAGTTTAGTTTGATGTGCTTTTGCAGAAGCCTCCTTAGCCTTTTGACTCCCCTTTTTGGCTGCTGATATTTTCTGTCCAACTATAATATTTATTCCCTTTTCTTCTTTTGTTTTCTTTGCTTTCTCTGCAGCAATTTTATCTATTCCTTTTTCTCTGCGCGTCTTTGCAGCTTTTTGCGCAATACTCTTTAATATACCCTTTCTCTTTTTCGTTTCCAATGCTTTCTGCCCTGCACTTTTATAAGAACCTCTACTCTTTTTTACTTCCACAGATTTTTTGTGCATATCATCTAAAAACTCTTGTGTTACAACCTTTACGCTCAGTTTCTTGCGCAACGGGCCTCCTATATGCCTATTAAATGCACGTTCTCGTTCATCTTTGTACCAGTAATAATACGTTTTGAATCTTGCAATGTAATAAATTTCGGCTGTTTCTATATGTTCTTTATCAAAATAACCAATAGCAACAAATTTGTAGTTATCCGGCTCTTCGTTTAGAGCCTTATCCATTGGAGCATAATCTTTCGATAAACAACGATGACATGCATCCCTACTATTCCCATCAATTCTGAGATCGATAGTCATACCTACATAAACCGTTTCTTGCGTAGGTATATATACATATCTATATAATAAATAATCGCCTTGTAAAGGCTCTTGATGAATATGTTTTTTTATAAAAGTATTCATAGACGCCTCCTATACAAACGCACACTCACTTAATTTCCCATGTAAACTCCACGGTATCGCTGGCCTTTATGTCATCCGGCTCAAAATCGAAACTCACCTCCTCGCAACCGATGCTCAGGTCACTCATCCTGAACTTATCATGTGCTTCAAAGCTTATTTCGTCCCAGCTGTAATCTATAGACAACAACTGCCCCAGTTTCACATTAGCTGCATTGCACAGTATATTGGCTTTTTCCAAGGCATCTTTTGTTGCCTTTTCCAAAATTTCCTTTTTAGCCCCATCAATATCCGAAAGGGCAAAGCCTATTCTGACATCAGGGTCTGCCAGACACATCGACAAAACAGAAATCACCTCATCCAGCTTCGCCATATCCTTAGAGAAGGACAGGCTGAGGTCATGTCTGACTTCGTAGCCTATAAACACCTCTTTGTAGGTATTGTCTTCCCGGTGGATGTTATCATATCTTGCATGAATATCAAAGCTTGTGGTTTTCAGGTCTTCTTTCGTGAAACCAATCGTCCCAAGGTTAGCCCGGATAAGATTCAGCTGCTGTGCTGCACTATCTACTGCCTGCTTATAGTCAGTATCGCAGGATTCCACATGCATCCAAACGATGATGGTATCCGGTGTTCTACTTACTCGGCCAATACCTTTGACCTGTATGGTATGCTTATCCGCTATCATAAATGACGCCTCCCAATGAATGTTCTGCTGGCTCTGCGTCATTTATTCGCGGTCTTACCTGCGGATACCTGCCTACACAGTCCTTAATCCTATCTTTGATTCAAATGGGACTTCACAAGATAGTATACTTCCGGATGGTAGCTGGAACCGAATTTCTGCCAGCCCCATTTGCTTCCTTGTACATAAAAGTAAATCTGGCCGGTTTTCTTATCCTCTTTGAATTGCACAACGCCCTTGGAAGCCATGCTGTCCGTATCAAAATTTACGGAGTAATCCAGTACCGCAATCAGGCACTCACTCTTACTGTTTACCTTCATCACGGCAGAACTTACGTCTATGCAGGAACCTCCATGGTTGCCAGCATCCCAAATCGGATAATTTCTGTCACCATTCCAGTAGACAATCCCATCCGAACCCCGCTGTTGCATAGCAAATACCACATTGCTCATTAACAGTATGGTTATAACTGCCATTACGATTTTTTTCATCTTCCATTCCTCCGTTAAACCTGCATAGTTTTTCTCATCACAGTCAAATCGATTCTTTACTGCTTACAGAAATAGCCATGTGTTTATAATAGCTGTATCCACACAAACACTGAGAGATTATATCACGATATTCTTAACATATGGTTAAAGCCTTCTTGGTTTTCTGTTAAAAATTCACATATAGCCAAACGCCCCGGAGGTTCTCCGAGGCGTTTTTCATCAAAAAAACAGGGCCATATCAGCCCTGCTATTCTTCATGATTAAATTTAGTCCTTAATGCAAGCCAGGACTTCAGCAGCGGTCAGAGCATTAGCCTGCATGTATTCAGTCAGTTCCTGATAGTCGTATTTAGCCTTCTGGGCTTTCAGCTCAGCAGCCTTAGCCTTCAGTGCTTTGATTTCGCTCTGCTTCTTTTCAATTTTTGCTTCCAGAGCGCTGATTTTTTCTTCATAATTTGCTTTTCTTGCCATTATTCAATCTTCCTCCTAAAATAGCATATCCCTATTATA
>CACZIV010000020.1 GCA_902781305.1 Pseudoselenomonas ruminantium | reverse complement strand
AAGCATACATTCATTATTACAACCATAAACGTGTGCAACGTAACCTTGGTATCTTAACACCTATAGAGAAACACACCTTGTATTTAGCCGCATAAAAAAAGGCCGACAGACAAATCTGTCGACCAAAGAAATCTTATATTTTTTTATTGTCCTCTTGACGGGGAGCAGTTCAAAGAGGCAGGGAGCCTGTTTTATTGCAGTTGTACCATTACACAATTCCGACCGGTCTTTTTCGCCTGATAAAGCGCATCATCCACCCGCTTAAACAGCTTATCCGTCGTATCTGTTTCCGTCTGCCAAAGGGTAATGCCCAGACTGCAGGTTATCTTATGTCCGGCCATCGGCGTCTTTTCCACCTGCAGGCGGATTTTTTCCGCAAACGCTTTGAGTTCCGGCAAAGTCTGTATACTGGTCAGCACCATAAATTCCTCGCCGCCCCAACGTATACAGTATGTATCCCGGTCAAGCAGCTGCCGCACGACCATGGCAAAGCCCCGCAACACCGCGTCCCCGGTATCGTGTCCATAATTGTCATTGATTTTTTTGAAAAAATCAATATCCATCATCAGCACCCCGAAAGGCTGCCCCGTCTTGCGCGCTTTGGCCACCGAAGAGGCCAGCAACGCTTTCAGTTTATTGCGATTCCAACAGCCGGTAAGCGCATCGGTTTCCGATTTACGCTGAATGAACGCCGCTTTTTTCTCCAACCCTGCTGTATGCTGTAAAAGATGTTCCTCATGCCGCACCTGCTCCCGCAAAATGATAATGACAAAATACAAAAAAGCATATACGCCCAACGGAGTCAAATACGTATGCCAGGGCAACAGATGGTAATGTCCTGCTATGCCATCAAAAACACCTAAAACGGTAAATGCGCCTGTCGGCAGCATGACCGCCCGGCACAATACATCTCCCTTATGAGCAGCCGTTATACACCAATAAATTGCCAACCCTTCGCCTATAGGCAGCAGCAAATAGAAAATTCCCATCAACCGGTTCATGGTATGGAACCCCAGCAGTTCGCCTCCCATGGCGGCCACAAACAGGCCAATATTCAGCGCTAACACATAATTCATTCGTGCGTAGGGCTTATCCCGTAAAAGATTCGCCAAAATCAGATTAGCCGAAATGGGCAACAGATAAGCCAATATGCTCAGGCCGTACCACCAGAAAACAGGCCAGCCCCAAAACAGGCATTTCACATTGGATGCACACACCACCCAAAGTTCAAACACCAGCATAAAGAGGATGATATAGCCATAAAGCCTTTTCCATCCCTGATGATTAAAGTAATAATAGAGAAACATGATAAGGATAATGGCCATACCCACAGGAAATGCCAGCACCAACGGAACATCCGAAAAAAAGAGTCGTGCCATCTGCGCCTGTTCCGTATCCACGGAAAACATACTGAACCAACCCAAATCCTGCGGCGAATTGGCAAACAACTCCAATATCAGCAATTGTTCTCCCTGAAACTCCGGCAACGAAAGCATATATGGCTGCGAGCCTTCATCAAAACGCTGCGCCTGAAAATGCCCCACAGCAAAAAAGAACTCATCTCCCAACCACATGCGCATTGACTGCTTAGCCGTCATCATGAGCAGGACTCTTTTTTGCGGGTCCAAATCCCGTACGGGCATCGCCAGCAGCAACCGTTCCGTTCCCTGCTTGAACACCGGGCGGTTATCCTTATCGAACACCGGCCAATCCTGAATATTCTGCCGGACAAACTCAGGCACTCTCTGCCCATGCGGCAAAGGCTGGCTAAGCTCATAATATCGCCAGGGACCGCCCAGCTGCGCAGCTTCACCGCCTACTGTCCAACCCAGGCACAAAGTCAGGCAGAGCAACAGGCTATATATGATTTTTCCCATGCACTCTGCCTCCTCGTTCTACTCCATAACCACCTGATTACGGCCATTGCATTTTGCCGCATACAGGGCATCATCCATCCGCCGGAAAATACCGACCTGACTGTCATTGCCTTCATACCATTTGGCCACACCGGCACTAACCGTAATCTGCTGATTGCGGAAAAATTGATGTATTTCTACCTGATGACGGATTTTTTCAGCCAAAGCACAGGCCTGTTCCTGACTATAGCCCGGACAATAGATGACGAATTCCTCACCGCCCCAACGGAAAAACTCCTGCGGCTGTTCCAACTGCGAACGCACCAGTTCACTAAAATGATACAATACCCGGTCACCCGCTTCATGCCCATACGTATCATTGATATTCTTGAAATAATCAATATCCAGCATGATAAGCGCAAAAGCCTTCCCCTTAAGGATTTTCTGTCGAATAAACTCTTCAAACGCACCGCGATTGCGGCAGCCTGTCAACTCATCCATCTCAGCCTTGGCCATAGCCGTAGCAATCTCAGCCGTAAGTTCCTCTGCATGTGCCTCCAAATCACGTTCACGGATAACCTGTTCACGCACCATGCAGACCACAAAGCTGATGCAGGCATAAATGCCTAACGGCAGCAGATAAACATGCCATTGCCAAAAATGCAGATATAACAGCACACCGTCAGCTATGCCCAATACCCCCATGATAATCATCGGAATCAACGCAAAACGGGCATAGATATTTCCCCGTTTAATCGACTCCCACATATTGCGGAAGACAAACACCTGCAGACAAAGCACCGTTGCATAAAGAATCTGGCGGCACACCACCAATCCATCATAGCCGGCCAGTTCCAGCAATAGCGCAAACGCTGCCAAAAAGCCATAAGCCTTCACTGCACGTTTTACCGTTAGCTGCAAATCTTCTTCCAGAATTTCTACGATGACGGAATTGGCAATCACCGGCATGATATAACAAAGAAAATTTTCCAAAAAACGCCATACTACCGGCGCATTCCACAGGAACTGTTTGACATTGGACAAGCTGACCGTCCACAACGTCATAAGCAGCATAAGGAGCAGCAATCTGATGTTCAGCCGCCGATGTTCCGGCCGGTTAAATAGATACATCAACGTAACCATGCTCAACAACACCGCCACGGGCAAAGCCACGATATACGGAAAATCCACGGCAAAAATGCGTCTTGCCTGCTCCTGCTGCGTATCTACGATAAAATTCTTAAACACGCCCAACTGATGCGGATGGTCAGCATATAGATGAAACAGCAGCATCGTTTCATGAGGCACATAAGGAATTTCCACCATATGCCATTTTTTCCCATGCCCTAAAAATTGGGGGCCGAATTCACCATCGGCATAAATCTTGCTGCCGTCCACAAAAACCTCTACCGCCTGCCCGTCTATGGAAAAGAGCAGCGTATTTTCCCAAGGCTCCGTAGGCATCATGGAAACTTCCAGCCAGGCTTCGTGATTATTTCCCGGAATAGGCGACTGGAACTTGCCAAAGTCAAAATACTTCCACTTTCCCTGGCTATCTGCCGTAAGGTATTGCCAGTCATTGCCGATAACCACAGCCTCACAGCGCAGTTCCGGCAAAAGCATACTAAAAAGGCATAGTACCATTACCGCGAATATCCGTTTCATAGTCTATGCCTCCTTCCTTGCTATAGCCAACTTGCTTCATATAAATATATTAGGCATGCAGATGCTTTTTTCCTGCCAACTCAGCAAGGTATTGCATATCTTTATTCCGTTTCATCATCACTATAAAGATTCTTAAACCAGTGCATATTATTCTTAGGTTCCCGGCAAACCCGGTTGCGCCCCGTCCGCTTGGCCATATAGAGCGCTTCATCCACACGCTTTAACAGCTTTGCCTCCGAATCTTCAGCCCCATGCCAGGAGGCTACGCCCAAACTGCTCGTAATGTGGATACGTCCGTCATACAAAGGCGTTTCTTCCACTTTGGAACGCAGGCGTTCCGCAATCATCATTGCCTCCTCACCGGTACAATGGCGGAAAAGAATCAGGAATTCCTCACCGCCCCAGCGCACGAATAAATCCTTCCTCTTGATATTCTGACGGATGGTCTGGGCAAACCCGGCCAGCACCACATCACCGACCTCATGCCCGTAATTATCATTAATCCGTTTAAAGAAATCAATGTCCATCATGACGAGGGAAAAAGGTTCTTCCTCATTTTTGTGCTGCAGGATTTCCGTTGCCAGCACCACTTCCAATTTATTGCGGTTATAGCATTTCGTGAGATTATCCGTTGTCGCCTTTTCGATGGCCTGCGTAACTTCCTGCTTGAGGCCTTTCTCCCGTGTCATCAGCATGCGCTCCCGCTTTATCTGATTGCGTACGATAAAGGCTGCGAAAACGCACAGGGACAAGGTCGTATATGGAAGTATATACCCTTCCATCACATACCAGTGGCGATACATCGAAAGGCCGTCAATCGTCCCTGCCCCGGCCATAAACACCAAAGGCACAGACACTGCTTTGGCATACATATTGCCATAATGTACAGAACGAACAATCGCATACAACGCCACCAGTTCCAACAAAGGCAGCAGGATATAGAACAGCACCAGCCCCCGGCTCATGCCATTAAAGCCCATAAATTCTGCCGCCAATACACCAACCAGCAGCAGCGCATAAGCCAGTACCGTCCAGCGCATGAGCCACTTGCCTTTGCGGTCCACCACCTGAAAAATGACGATATTAGCCAAAAGCGGTAAAAGATATTCCGATAATTGCATAAAGAACCGCCAAAAAAGCGGGGCATCAAACAGGTACTGCCTGGAATTAGTCGCACAGACCATCCAAACCAAAAAGGCTGACATAAAGGCTATAAAGGATTTATAAAGTCGTTTCGGCGCCGCAGGACTGCCGGCATAAATCAGCATCAATACCAGCAAAAACGCCGCCAAAGGAATATTCATCAGATAAGGAATGTCCTGCCGGAAAATGCGCAGCACCTGATCCACATCACTGTCTAACCATATCTTGCCAAAATAGCCCAGATTATGATCCGAGGGAGAATAGGCATGAATCCGCAAATCCTGCCCTGCACTCCCTTCTGGAAGATTGACAATATGCCAACGCTGTCCATAGGCCATAAATGCAGGCCGCAGCTCACCATACCGATAAATGCATTCATCGCCCACCCATACCTCGAAGGCCTGATCCCGGCTCTGCATCAGCAAGGAGGCATCCTTTGGCAGCATATCCGGCAAAGTCGTCTTCAGCCAGACTTTGTCATCATGATTGTCCAAAGGCGGTGTGTGGGGAAAATCAAATGGCTGCCACTCCGTGCCCGCTTCTGCCTGCCAATACCATTGTCCCTCGAGTTCTGCAGCCATCCCCGAAACCGGCAGCAGCCATAAGGCCATGAAGAAAAAGAGGGCGAACATGTTCCGCAAAGCAACAGCCGTATACCATTCTGCCGACTTAGCTTGCAAGCATATCCCCCCTCTTCGACAAAAAGCTCCACCGGAACACCGATAGAGCTTTATTTTTCTTTTATATGGATTTAAGCCAGTACGCGGGCAAGTCTCACCAATTCCGGATTCAACGTTTTGGTGTTGTTTACTGCGTCAAAGAGATTTACGCCGACAACCTTGCCTTCATTGAAGCCGAAGACCACATTAGTAGCACCGGATATAATGGCAAGAGCTGCCTTTTCACCTAGCATGGATGCCTTGATACGGTCTTCAATGGTCGGCGAACCGCCGCGCTGAATATGACCGAGTACGGATACACGGGTATCAATGCCCGTCTTGTCCTCTACTACTTTGCCCAGGCCTACAGCAGAACCTGCACCTTCAGCAACTACAATGATGCTGTAACGTTTGCCGGCATCATACATAGCCTTGAGTTCATGGCAGATTTCATCGAGGTCATATTTTACTTCCGGTACGAGCACGTATTCTGCACCGCCGGCGATACCAGCCATCATCGCGAGCCAGCCGGAGTTGCGGCCCATAACTTCTACGAGCATGATGCGGCGATGGGCAGAAGCCGTATCGCGCAGCTTGTTGATGGCGTCCACAATGGTGTTGGCAGCCGTATCACAGCCGATAGTGTAATCCATGCCCCATACATCATTATCAATCGTACCCGGCAGGCCTACGATAGGCATACCCGTTTCCTTGGACAGGAGAGAGCCGCCGGTCAGAGAACCGTCACCACCGATGATGACCAGCCCCTCAATGCCCCGCTTCACCAGATTGTCAAAGCCCTTCTTACGGCCTTCGGGCGTCTTGAACTCCATGCTGCGGGCCGTCCCCAGGAACGTACCGCCGCGCTGAATCATATCCGCTACGCTGCGGCTGGTGAGTTCTACGATATTGTCGTCAATCATGCCAGCGTAACCATCGTAGATACCATAGACCTTTACCCCTTCATGCAGGGCAGTGCGGACTACAGCGCGGGCAGCCGCATTCATTCCGGGGCTGTCGCCGCCAGAGGTCATTACGGCAATTGCTTTTTTAATCATGCAAACATCTCTCCTATATAAAAATCCATAACTAACACTATCAATCCATAGCATACCTATCTATTATTTTACGCAAGCAGCCTGTAAATGTAAAGTATTTACGCGTAATTTGTTCGGATAATGTTAAAATTACGTAAAACACCTACGAGGCCTCGTTAAGAATATCTATTTCTAAGCTCTGTTTCCTTGACAATATGTGTTTCATACCATTGGCTTGGCGATTTTACATCCGAAGCATACGCCTTGCTAAAAATATCATACAGTTGTGCATATTGAAAACCTAAGTGCAAAAAAGTTTTAATAGCCTCCGTTTTCAAGGGTATAATTTTCATATTGTCAACACTTCTTTCCTCGTCACCCTCACGCTTCCAATAGCCAATGTGCTTACGTCCCCTAAAATCTGCTATTACCTGTAAAGCCAGTGAAGTTGTCACAAAAACACAATAGGCCTCTTCCTCTTCATGAGCCAACAAATATTCACCTAAGTGTCTAGATACCGGCTCCATCTCCATACGCCTCTGATTAGTGCCATCTGCCAATGTCGCTTCTAATAACAGCGTATGACAAGGATAGTCATCTGTTGCGGCATATTTCCAGACAATATCGGCCTCCCCTCCACCAGCATGAGTTTTTGGCAATAAATCCGATTCCAAGGACAAATTCATATACTCCAAAACCTGCCCTTGCCGCCCGCTTATCAGGTACCAAGCAATCCCCAAACAATACTCAAACATTGTCGGCACATCAGCATTATCCGTAATAAGCTCTCGTAGCTTTTCATCATTTCTGGATTCAAAATAATCAAAGAGTTCAATCAGTTTAACGGGCGTAAAGCGCTTATCAATAAGTCTGTTAAAGCGCTCATACCGCTTAGCTTCCACCACCTGCTTAACAGCCGCAGTATCCTGTAACTCATAACCAAATTTTACACTTAAATTATGATATACATTCTCCTGCACGAAAGCCAGTCCATTTTCGATTTGTGCCAGCGGCAAGTCCTGATACAGATTATATGATTTTTGGAACATGATTCTTTGCAAGGAATCTCTTACATCGGCCACATAGCCGGTAGGCAAAACATCCAGCTCCACCTTACCGTCATGGAAAATAATCGTATCTGTGGCCTTCATATAACGGCGATTCAAATCAAAGTAATCGCCGAGTGTAGCCTTAGCCTTATACAAATGAAGTAACGCAAAAAATGCTTTTCTAAAAGCATTCTCACTTTTAACTTGCAATATAGGCACATCCTGTAATGCTGCTCGCCCTTGCTTTTTGATAACACTAGTACTATTTGTCTCAAAAAGCAGCTTGCGCCACCATGATTTTGTTTTCACTTTGCCTAGGGCTTCGTATAACGGCAAACAGTCCTCTTTACCATCAAAGACAATATCATGCAATTCCTTATATACAGGATAGTACGATTTATCATAAGCTGCACTCTTTCTATTAAGACCAATTTCACAAATTACCTGTTCAGTCACCCGCTGCGTCTGAAAATAAGCCAGGGCCGTCTGATAATTATCCTTGACCTGTAAAACATTGCCAATCATATCATCAATGGTCATTTTACCCTGACGGCACTTTTTTATTCCTACCATTACCAATTCCATAGTCTGACTGTTTATGCACAATGGCAACAGATACGTGAATTCTTCATAGGATAAATATTCTAGTTCATGAAGGACATAAAGCGTAACGACAAATGGCCTGACTATGTTTCCACCTATATCGGTATACATTTTCAGCAATTGCTTAAAGTAGATATAGCTGTCCTTTTCAATTTCCAAATCATTGTCGGTAGAAAAATCATTATCAGCCGCTACAGACAGCAAACGCTCCCCGACAGGCGTTATATTTCTAGCTGTGTCCAAAACACCTATATCGCATAGTCCTGAAGTCTTTTCACGAGCATCTTTATCGGGTCGCTGTGCTTGCCCCTCCACAAAGCCACATTCCTGCATATATTCATAATAAGCTTTTTGCAATGGCTTATTTGCCTTCCAGTTCTTGCCTACATTTTCCGGCAAAGCACGAAATCTCTGCATAATTGCCAACTGAGCTTCGATTTTTCTATTAAATTCCTTAGTTCGAAAACTAGTTGTCCCGATGGACCAACAGTAACTCACATAACCTAGCCTTCCCATAATTACACCTCAATAGTTCACAACAAGAATTTCCCTTGTTGTATCTTTACGACTTTTTTTGTGATAATTGGAATTTGCATAGCTGTATTGCAAATCTATAACCCTGTAAGGACGCTCAGTCAACCATTTCCCCAGTATTGAATTAGTCCTGCCGTTACTTTCCAGCACATTCGACAAAGCAAATTTTATGTGCCGTCTGTGCAATTCATCCATAAAAGCCAGCAAATCGTATTCATCTTTATTCGTCCAGCCATTCCCCTCATTATATCCAGCACAGGTTATCAAATAAGGAGGATCGATATAAAAGAAACTCTGTTCCGTGTACTCATCCAATGAAACTTCCCGAAAATCATTATCCGTAAAGACATAATCATTTGACTGTATACGCACAATAAAGTCGCTTAATTTGCTTTGCATCTTTTCATTAAAATCACGTTTACCTACCGGCAGATTGAATTTTCCTTTGCTGTTGAAACGTAATTGGTTGTTAAAAGAATAGACAATCAGTACATAGAGCATAAGATAATATGTTTCATCAAACGCGGATAGTGCATTAAAATCCCTACGCAAACGCAAAAAACCTTCCTTATTGTATTTCCCCAACCCCTGTGAACTATCACAACCATAATAATCATAACCATAATCACATACCCGTGATAAGCCGTATTCATTAATAAACCTGTGTATTCCCGTCATTATCTCCTCTTTTGGTAGAGATTTTAGCATGCGAAATATGCCTATCAGTTTATCATTACAGTCATTGAACGTCACTTTTGTGCAAGGTAAATTTATGCCTACATTGCAGCCTCCACAAAACAAATCCACCGCCTTGTCCATACTGGATGGAAAATAAGGAATTATTTGTGGTAGAAGTTTATATTTCCCACCTGTATAATTCAATGGGGAAGCAATACATTTTCTTTCGTTATTACAAATGCACAAAAACAGCCGTTCCTTATTGTCATCTATTTCTGTACTGCCTGCTGAAAACAGCTTATAATCTTCTGCAAATACTTTTACCTTTCCCTTCTTAGACAAAATACGCATTATTTCCGCATCAGAAATACGCGCATTAGATCGATCATCTCCTTTTTTCCCCATATTATTATACGAAAGCAAAATATATTTTGCCTTAATCTTATCCACTAAATCTTCAAATGCTTCATTGGCCTTCCGCGTACAGTACGCACTTTTAATGTGCGACCGATCCATTTTTTTAGCCACTCCAAAAACTGGAGGTTTCTCCCAGCGAGCGACATTTTCCAGTAAATGATAAGTATCACTGTACTGACGAGAATTATACGGCGGATCTATATAGACTAAATCAGCTTCTATATTTTCGATGACTTCATTGATATCCGCATTAAAGAACATATTATTTTGACTTGTAGCCTTTTCTGTTTTTGGCAACAGCAAGACCAAATGTCTGTCAAAGGCAGCATTTTTGCGATAGGCATCATAATGCCCGCAAGTATTTGCAATCTTATCCATAGCATACAACAGAGAAGTAATTAGGAGTGCTCTCTCTCGACCATTCAAATTTCCTGACTGATAATTTTTCTCTATATCCTCACGTATATAGCCTATCTTACGGCAGTCAGCTACTGAAAAGTATGTATCCGCATAGTTTTCACTCATATAATTATCTTCTGCAACATCCATTGCATTATAAATATTTATGTAATTAATTATTTTTTCCTCTGAATATTGTTCATCACTAAACCAAGCGATATGACAAATGTAGTTGCTGTATAAGATATCATTAGTAATGATTTTTTTATCCAAAAATGCTGACGCGACAACCCCCGTGCCAGCAAAAATATCAGCCACTACATCAATATCATGGCACTCCTCAGCCACAACCCTTCGGATAAATGGCAACAGCTTATACTTATTCCCCAAATATCTGCGATTATTGATGGAAAAAGTCTTTATTTTATCGTGTTTAGGCACTTCCTGATTAGCAATCGACCGCTTCTTTTGCAAGTATTGAGCCAGCTTTATATATACTTCATCTGTCCATTCACTTTTGCCCTGATGATTTTGTGGCACATAGACTGCACCTGTTTTTTTAAGATGATACAGATATGCACGTGATATATCTAATTTTTCCGCCAACTGTGTCGCGGTGTACATATTTTCGCCTCCGTAATGCAACATTTTTTCACATCTATTAGACACTTTTCATTGTAATTATAGCATAAATAGACGCAAATTCAATGTTTTATCGGCTTTTATTCCTCCAAATTGCTTTACTTTTGGATGCTAATCAATTATATAAAACTTAATCCACAACACAGAAAGCCCCAGCAAATTCCTACTTCTGCGGGGGGCTTTCTGTTTAGTGCCATAGAATCTTGGTCACTTTTATTACTTTTGATGACTAACCTTATGAAAGCTTATTTCACACTCATGATGCCCAGAGCATAGCAAACGATACCGAGAGCAAAGAGGCCGAAGATAATCCAGATTGCGTTGACCTTGCGGCGCAGCAGAGCCATGCAGGCAAAGGTCATGAGCAGAGGTACAAGGCCCGGCATAAGCTGGTCGAGGATACCCTGAACCGTCGTTACCACATGTTCGCCCTTAGCGTTGGTAATTTCCGAAACCACCACAGGGATGTTGACCGAAGTCCATTTGTTAACGAGCGCACCCATGACGAACAGACCGAGGATGGAAGCACCTTCCGTAATTTTCTGGAGCTTGTTGCCAGCGATGTCCTGTACGATGTCCGTACCTTTTGCATAGCCGTACTTAATGCCGTACCAACGAACACCAATACGGATGAGGTTGAAGAGAACGAAGAACAGGATAGGACCGATGATGCTGCCGGTCAGTGCGAAGGAAGCACCGAGAGCAGCGGTGATCGGACGGAGCGTGCCCCAGAAAATCGGGTCACCAACACCAGCCAAAGGGCCCATCATACCAACTTTGATACCGTTGATAACACCGTCGGGAATGTCTGCACCATTGGCCTTCTTTTCCTCGAGAGCGGCCGTGATACCGATAATCGGAGCAGTTACGAACGGCTGCGTGTTATAGAATTCCAGATGACGTTTAATTGCCTTTTTGAGTTCTTCACCTTCATAAAGACGGCGCAGAATGGGAACCATGCCGAAGCAGTAGCCCAGGCCCTGCATACGTTCCATGTTCCAGGAAGCCTGCAGGAAATTAGAACGGACGAAAGTCCAGAAAAAGTCGCTAGAAGTAATCTTCTTTTCCATTATATTATCCTCCTCTAGTTGCTGATTAACACGAGATTAGTCCAGTTCGTCATCAAGATCGCTGGAGCTTGCAGCGGCAGCAGCCGGAGCAGCAGCAACTTCCTGATATTTCGGGTTAAGCTGGATGTAAACTACAGCGCAAACGAGGCCGATAACGCCCAGAGCAACCAGGTTGAAGTTCGTGAAAGCAGCTACAACGAAACCGAGGAAAAAGAACGGCATGAGATACTGTGCGCCCATCATGTTGATAACCATTGCATAACCAACAACTACGATGAAACCGCCGGCAACCTGCAAACCACCGGAGATAACAGGCGGAATAGCATTGAGCATATCCTGTACAGCGCCCGTACCAACCGTCATGGCAACGAGCAGTGCGGGGATACCAACACGCAGGCCCTGCAGAATGAGGGCGCCATAGTTACAGAGGTCGATACCAAAGAGGTTGCCTTCTTCAGCATAATCATCAGCTTTGTGCTGGAATACTACGGAAATCGTCTTACAAATGATAGCCAGAACCTGACCAGCTGCTGCCAGCGGCATTGCGATAGCAATACCCGTTGCCACATCCTGATGGCTGGCAACAACGAGAATCGTGGAAATTACGGAAGCAAGCGCAGCATCCGGTGCGATAGCTGCACCGATGTTCATCCAGCCCAAAGCCATCATTTCCAACGTACCGCCAATGATAATACCAGTGGTCATATCGCCTAAGATAAGTCCGGTAACGGTGCACGCAATCAGGGGACGATGAGTCTGAAATTCATCGAGGCAGGAGCCCATACCCGCAATCGTGGCAAAGATAAAGATTAGCAAAACTTGCATAGTGCCCATTATATATTCCCTCCATTATGAAAATCCTGCGTTGGCGGGCTGTCATACACCCCAACCCGCCGTCGCAAAAATACGGCCAATTATTTGAGGACATCCATCAGCATAACTTTCTTATCCGTATCAACTTTGCGGATTTCCAGTTCAATGCCTTTTTCATTCAGTTTCTTGAAGGATTCGATATCCTGGTCGTCTACGGAAACAGCACCGGTAATCTGATGCTTGCCTTCATGGAAGCTCATGCCGCCGATGTTGACGCTCTTGATATCCACGCCATGTTCTACCATGTAGAGCACGCTGGTCGGATTCGTGAACAGGAGCAGGCATTTTTCGTTTTCGTATTTCGGGTTGTTGTATACGCGAACAGCCTTTTCGAGGTCAACAACGTGGGATTTGATACCAGCCGGAGCAACCTGCTTCAGGAGCGTTGCGCGGATGGTGTCTTTTGCCACATCATCATCGCAGACGATGATGCGGGTGCAGCCCGTAACCTTGGACCAAACAGTAGCTACCTGACCATGGATAAGACGGTCATCAATTCTTGCAAGTACGATATTCATTATAAATCCTCCTCATCATCATCGGCAATCTGGCTGGCATGGAATGTCTGCAAACCGCTGCGTCCTGCTTCTACGGCACGTTCCATCAGTGCTTTGATATCCGAACCATCATCAGCGAGCTGGGCACTGCACATCTCGATGAGCATGGGCAGGTTTACGCCGGTAACAATGCCATAGTTTTCATTGCTGATAACCAGACGGCAAGCTGCGTTGTAGGGGCTGCCACCAAACAGGTCATTCAGGAACAGCACGCCATCCTTGCAATCAAGACCTTTGATGACTTCTTCATACTTAGCCACCACATCATCCGGGCCTTCACCAGGAACCAGTGTAACCGCAGCTACATTTTTCTGCTCACCGCAGATCATTTCGCAGGAACGAACCAGTTCTTCAGCGAAGATACCGTGCGTACCAACAACAATACCAAACATTCTCTCTACCTCCTAAAAAATTTCCCCAAAATTAACATTTATGGTTGAATTTGAACTTTTTTGGCTTTTTTTGCCTTACGCCCCTATATAATGCAAGTCGCGTGCCAACTTTGTGTATCAAAAAACGAAACTTTATCTTTTCGTTTGTTTTACCCGTGTTTTTCACTTATTTTTCATAAAACTTTTTGCTTTATGATACTATAAGTATTATTTTGATACACTTTAATACACTTTCCGATACTCTATCATATAAAATGACCTCCATCACGATAAAAAAAATACACTATGACATTTGTCATTGTCATAGTGTATGAACTGTATCACAGCATATTCGCCATAAAATAATATTCATCTTCGTCAAAACGTAATTTTAAGGTTTCGTCAAAGATTTGTGCGGCCTTTTGCAAAGCCATCAGTTTCTTTTTATCGACCAGCGACTTATCTTCCTTGTAGACCAGCGGACTGCGGGTTACCACCCGCTCCAGGGCGCAGCCACAGTGTACCAACAGCCGCACCCGCAAGGGATTGGAAAGCTTTAACTGTAAATCTTTTTCCAGCGACTTATCAAATTCCAATAGTACGCTCATGATTTTGGCGGGATTTAAATAGGTAAGAAAACGCTGCAAAGACTCCTCGCAAAGGCGCTGAACAACCATATTGCCCTTGCCGTCTCCCTGTGGGATTCGCGCTTCCAGAGCAGTTTCACTGTTAAAGACCAGTTCCGTCAGCAGACGCTCCCCTTCCCCATCGATGAGTTGTTCCAGGGGAATAAACGGCACATTCATGGCCGGCTTTTTCATGCCTACCGCTGCTACTATGCGGTATTCCCTGGCAATTTCTTCTAACCGGTCATCCAAATGCAGCACGCCTACGGGAATGACTTCGATTATCCGTCCGGCATGGCGCAATACATCCTCAACCAGTGCTTTGATCTTCATGGCAGCACCATGTCCGGATGAGCATATCGTCACAATCGCTTCCTGTGTATTAGCAGGACCTTCATGCGTATCAACCGCCTCATAGCCTTTGAAGTTCAGCAGAGATTCATAGATACTCTCCAAATCCATCCCGGCAATATCCACCTTGCGCATGGCTTCGAGTATCAATGGCGTCGATACCATATCCAGGGTGCGCACAGGAATTTTCAACTGCTCAGCCAGAAGCGCCCCAATATTGCATAACGAGCCCATATCCGCCAGGATAAGAACGCCCTTTTGGCACTCCATCCCCTTGAGCATGGCCGCCGTTTGCTCCAACACTTCCTGCGGATTGACCTCCAACGGCATGTCAATGGCAATGATATTGGTATCCGTAGAGCTGAACAGCCTTTTCGCCACCTCCACCATGGAACTGGCCGTGTTCTTGCCATGCGTCGCCACCAGAATGATGATTTTTTCTTCCAGTTCATCATCCTCAGCCGACTCCAGCAGCAGGGCAATATACTCAATTTCCGCCCGCGGCACCGTCACATGGTAGTGCTGTTCAATCAGCACGCCGATTTCCTCTGCCATGCGCATATAGTCAGAATCCTGGGGAATAGCTCCCTCGATTTCCGTATAAGGAATGGCTTCATGCGCCTTGACGCGTTTCAGGAAAGCCGACAGGTGCAGGCTAAACGCATAGAGGAATCGGTCACGATAGCTGCGATTTAATCGTTTCTGCACATAAAGGGAAATCTGCTCGGAAAAATCCACCAAAGCTTCATCGACGATTTTCAAGAGTCGTTCCCGCGTGGTCATATTGACCGAATGCTTCTTATTATATAGGTCTTTGACATAAACATTTACGTCTGTGGCCACAATCTGTTTAATCAGGTCATCACTGATACCTTCGCCTTTCAGCAAAGCCACCTTATTTTCGACCACCTGATAGAGATTAAAGCCCTCGCGGCTGCCCTCATCATCAAGCTTAAACTTTCCTCCCGGAGGAGATACCAGCAAAGGTTCGCTGACATATTGGGTAAGCTCGGCAAGTGCCTGCCGGTTGGCCGACAAGGTTAACAGGCCGTCCCGTACGCCGGGCGGCAGCATCCGAAAATCCGCCTCAATAAAGCTTGGATTATCGATGCCATTCAAAAATGCCTGTGCGCAAAGCAATTTGATATTGGATTTCAACTGCCCCACGTTACCGCTGCCAATACTGCCAATCAAGGCCTTCACCGCTTCCACGCTGATGCGTACCGGTTTTTTCACCCGCTGGGCTTCTTCCATAAACAATAGTTTCAAGATGTCCAGCTTTTCCTCCAAGGTACGCTCTGAGAGCGGCTTGATGGTGATGATGTTCGGGATACGCCGTACAAAGGTCTTGGTCAAAGCCGATTTCGGGTCTTCCGTTGTCGCGCCGATAATCAGCACTTTGGCCCTGCGGCTGCGGGTGGTTTCGCCCAAGCGGTTAAACGTCCCCGTATCCATAAAGTAGAAAATCATTTCCTGCCCTTCTGGTGGCAGGCGGTGAATTTCATCGAGGAACAGTACGCCGCCGTCGGCTTCTTCCACCAGGCCGGCCTTGGCCGTGTCCGCTCCCGTAAAAGCCCCTTTGATATGGCCAAACACATGGGATATCAGGAGTTGCGGATTGTTGTAGTAATCCGCACAGTTAAACGTGATAAACGGCGCATCTTCGGCAAAACGGTGCATCGCCTTGCCATAGGCAAACATCATATGGGCAAAGAGCGTCTTACCAACACCGGTCTGCCCGACAATCAAGGTATGCAGCCCATCCGGCGGATACAAAATCGCCGCCTTGCCCTGTTCCACCTGCCGTTTCAGGCTCTTATCCGCGCCAATCAGGCGGGCAAAGGGATTAGCCTCTTCCTCCGCATTGCGGACAAACAGACGCTTACACTCCTCCACATCGCGGAATTGCAACGGCCCCTGCCCCAATTCCGTCTCCAACAGCTCAGCCAGCATTTCCCGGTCAAAATACCGCACCGGCCGCCCGGTAAATTTTACAATCTTGTCCTGCCGATGCAGTTCGTTTAGTTCCTTGGACACATTATTGCGCAGGATATCCAGCTCATCGGCGATTTCCTGCGCATCAAAACCAATCTGACCGGATAATTTCTGCCCCTTGAACGTCCCTGAACGTTCCTTTATATAGAGATAAATCCGCTCACTTCGTTTCATCTGTATCACACCCCTTCGATACTCTTTTTAAATCATATAACAGAGTATCAAATAAGGCAAGCTGTGATTACTGGAACAAACCGTTATTTTGGGCAATCGTGCCTAAATACCGGCAGCTGGGCTTTACTCTGCGGTGCATGGTCTCTCTGTCCACGGCAATCAGGCCGAAATGCTTGTCAAAGCCCATGGCCCATTCCAGATTGTCCAAAGAACTCCAATAGATATAGCCCAGCAGAGGTACGCCGTCTTCTACCGCCGCATGCAGCCCCGTCACCGCCTCACGGATAAAGTCAATGCGGCGACTGTCATCCTGCGTGGCAATGCCGTTTTCCGTAACCATGACCGGCAAGCCTGTTTCCTTATACACACGGCGCACCACGGAACTTACAGCCTCCGGACAATACGGATAACCGCATTCCGTCAGTTCTTCCTCGGCGCCATGCGGCACACGCCCATTTGCATCATAGATTTCCCGCTCATAATTCTGCACAGCTGCAAAATCAGCATTCATATAGATATCCTTGTACTGGCCAAAATAGCTCTGCCAAACCTTTTCTGCCACCTGTTCACCACCTGGTGCAGCACAGACATCCGAAAGGGCCAGGCTTACGCCGACTTTGGCCTGCGGCGCAAATTCCCGCGCGGCTTTGACCGCTTCATTATGCGCCTGCCGGATGATTTCAATATGTTCCGGCTCGGAGGCCATATGAATGGTAAAATAATGGTCAATATCCGTGCCACAGGCCTTGGCCGCCTGCTCACGCCACTCCGGTGCCGTCCAGCCTTCAGCGGCCATGCCGATAGGCGGTACAAAGTTCCATTCTGCAAACAGCTGTTTGAGCATGGTGGCGATATTGATTTCATTCATCGTGATGATATAGGGAATATGTTTTCCCAAGGCTTTCAGCACATAGCGGGCATAACGGCCAAAATAATACGGCGTTTTCTCGCCCTTCCAGCCGCCGTATTTCATCAGCCACTGCGGGCTGGTGAAATGATGCAGCGTTACCACAGGCGTGATTCCATTTTCTTCACAGGCGGCCAGCACATCAGCATAATGCGCAATAGCCTCAGCAGGGAATTCACCTTCCCGCGGCTCAATCCGTGCCCATTCAATCGAGAAGCGATAAGCCTTCAACCCTGCCCCCGCCATCAGCGCAATATCTTCCCGATAGTGCCGGTAATGGTCACAGGTATGGTCCGATTTATCCTTGTAAATGGAACCTTCCACATGTTCCTCCGCCCAAATATCAGAATGGATATTCATGCTCTCTACCTGGTGGGCAGCCGTTGCACTGCCCCAAAGAAAATGCTGTGGAAAAATTAAGTTCTTCATTTCACTAACCTCCATTACGCCAGCACAACCAGCAAATCTTCCCGATAGCCCCGTAAATCCAGCCGCAATATATTATCCTTATAGGTATGTTCCGGCTGATAGATATAGCGCGTGGCTAAATCAATGACCAAAATCCTGTCCGGCTCCTTAACCAGTTTAACACTCAGCATATGCATAGACGGCAGGTAAATAAGCACTTTGCCGTCTGCACAGCGTGCTGCCCGAATCTCCGGTGATTCGTCTTCCATGATTTCCTGACAGGGCGTAAGCTGCGGATTTCCCTCTGCCAACAGAAATTGCGCCAGATAACCATAATCCTCTGCACCGGGCAGGTGCAGGGCAAGGCCAGCATCTGCCGGCGTGCCAAAAAAAGCCTCGCCGGTGGTCGGATTAACCGGCATGCCGGTTTTGTACCAATTCCAAATACCATTAGCACCATAGGTTATCCCGGCATCTGCGCCGGACAGTACGCTTTGCCATGCCGCCCGGCGCACCTCCCGCTCGGAAAAACGTTCCACGGCATTTTTACCATAGCCCATACCCTCGTAGCAGGGTTCGCTGTTTATCAGGGGCTTATGGGGATACTGCCGCCGGAATTCCTCTGCCAATTGATATGGGCACCCCTCTGCCGCCGGATTATGCCCCGACTGATACAAGTAAAAATCCAGTTCCTTCGCCAGTTTAGGCGGAAGTTTGCTGTACCGCCCCTTGATATGGGCGGTTTTCAAGGTTTCCGGACTAAGCTCTTGCAGCAGGTCAAGCATTTCCTCATAATAAGCAGCCGCTTCCGGCGTATCAAAATCAGTATCTCCGCTTATGATGTAAACCGGCTCAAAGCGGTCAAAGGTCTGACAGACTTTTTCCGCATAAGGACGTAAAAAACTTTTGGGCATAACATTACAGTCCGTAATAAGCGTTGTTTCCCATGTGCCCGGCACAAAGTTTCCCCACAGAACAACCAATGCCGGCGTAAAATTCAACTTCAACGCCATTTCCAGCATTTTCGCAGCCCGCTGAAAATACGCATCCTGCAAGGCTGTATAATTAAACACCTGCCCATCCGCAGTAGGAAAGGGCCAGCAATCATTTGTTACCAGACAGCGGTCCCATTGGGGCAGAATATTTATCTGCAAAACATTCATTCCTTGCCGTTTGCGCAAACGCAAATAATTTTCCCACTCCGTCATACTTATATTGGTAAAGGCACTCCATACAGTGTCGGCCAGCCAGAAAAAATCGTTGCCATCCCTTAAAAGCTTGCCACGCGCCTTATCGACAGTTACTTTCATCTATGATACTTCCTTTGAATATAAAACGCTAATCAGTCTACAATGCTTAGTAAATCAGCTACACTGCGGATAGCATAAGTAATCCGCGGCGACTTGGCCGCCTCACCGATACCGGCTACAGACATCCCTGCCCGGCAGCCGGCATTGACCCCGGCCAGTGCATCTTCCACCACCAGACAGTTTGCCGGTTTTGCTCCCAGCTTTTGTGCCGCCAGCAGAAAAACTTCCGGGTTGGGCTTGCTATGGGTGATTTCCGTACCGTCAGCAATGGCATCGAAAGCATTTTCTAAACCAACCTGTTTTAAGATGCGCATGGTGTTTTTGCTCGATGACCCCACAGCGATATGCACGGAGTTTTTGCGCAGGTCAGCCAAAGTTTCCCGCACGCCGTTCAAGGTATCCTCTGTGGTCAGGTTTCCCAACAGTTCCTGATAATAACGGTTTTTCCGCTGGGCAAGTTCCTCTTTTTCCGCCTGCGTATAGTTTTTTTCCGCCCGCTCCAGGATGATTTCCAGGCTCGCCATGCGTGATACACCCCGCAGGCGATTATTAATCGCTCTATCGAAATAAATGCCCTCTTCATCGGCAATTTTCTTCCATGCCTGATAATGGTATTCATCTGTAGATACCAGCACACCATCTAAATCAAAAATCACATTTTCATACCGCATAATCTCACCTCAAAATTTCGTCTGCCACATGCCGCAGAAGGGATCTATCGGGCTTTTGCCCACAAATTCACTCTTGCCGACCAGTTTATTGACAATGGCTTTAAGCATGGCCGGTGCCGCCGTATAGCCGTTAACCAGCGTCTTTAGGGCAGGCATATCCTGCAAGAGATACGGTGAGCCTGTTGCCACGCCGATAACCGGCAGGTCATGGATAAACCAGGGCATATTGGAAGCCATCGGCCAGTTCCATTCCATGCGCAAGGTGCTCTTATTGCTGGCCGGCTCAATATTGGCATAGTAGATAACGGCATCGTACTGTTTCACAATATCAGCACGTTTGATATCAATATAGGCAAAGCGCATAGCCTCTTTATCGAATACATCCACCGTAAAGCCGGCATCCTCCAACAGCGATTTGAACAGCTTGGCACTGCCGTTGCCAAAATAGCCCCATTCATCACCGAATACATACAGGAGCAAGCGCTTTTGCGTGGCAGGATTCAGCGGCAGGGCATTTTGCGTATCCTTGACCAATGTTGCCGCTTTGTCTGCGGCATCTTCAGCCCATTCCGTAAACTCATTCCTGCCCAGTACCTCCTGCAAGGCAGATTCCTCCGGTACCAGCGTGCCATTCTTCTGCCGCAGGTGCAGTTTTAAATGGGCTTTCAAGGCCAAAATCCGGGTAACAGCTTCATCTAAGCGTTCCTCCGTCAAAAGGCCCTTGTTCAGCCCGTCCAGCATAAACTGGAAATCCTCTGCCATATTGCGGTTAAAGAGGAACATATCACAGCCGGCGGCTATGGCATGAGGCACGGACTCCCGGCGGCTCATCGCATTGGTGAAACCGCCCATGGGCGTAGCATCCGTGATAATCAGGCCGTTAAAGCCCAAATGCTCCCGCAAAAGTCCCTGCAACAGTTCCGGCGCCAGAGTTGCTGGCAGTAAATCTTCCAGCGCTAAATCCGGATTGATTTTCTGCTGCCAGGCCGGCTGCAGGATATGGCCGACCATGACCGATTCTGCGCCGGCGGCAATCAACTGGCGATAGATTTCCCCATAAGTTTCATCCCATTCTTCAGCAGAGCAGGAATTAATCGTCGGATGCAGATGCTGGTCGCGATAGTCCATACCATCACCGGGGAAGTGCTTGATGGCTACCGCCATGCCTTCCTCCTGCACGCCCTTAGAAAACGCCTTGCTCATGGCGATAACCGTATCCGTATCATCCCCATAGGTGCGTACATTGGTAATCGGATTAAGATAATTTACATTTCGGTCCACGATGGGCGAAAAAGCCCAGTTGCAGCCCGTAGCATTGCCCTCGGCTGCCGATACCTTGCCTAAGTGATAGGCATGGACGGTATCGCCGGTAGCCGCCATCTCCATCGGATAGCCAAAGTATGTCCCCTCTGACATCACGCCATTGCCGCCCGCTTCGAGATTCGCCGCCAGCAGCAAAGGCACCGCTGATTTTTCCTGCAAATATCTCTGCGCCCCTTGTATTTCCTTGCTCGGCAGAGCGCGGAACATCATGCCGCCGGGATGCAGGGTGTCTAAGACATCCTGCAAAGCCGCTTTATCCGGCCCCGGC
Organism: Pseudoselenomonas ruminantium; assembly: GCA_902781305.1. Lineage (GTDB taxonomy): Bacteria > Bacillota > Negativicutes > Selenomonadales > Selenomonadaceae > Selenomonas_A > Selenomonas_A ruminantium_K. The sequence continues at coordinate 4,531 of CACZIV010000020.1, read as the reverse complement.
GCAATGGGGCAAAAGAGCTGGCCGACTTTTTCCTCGGTGCTCATGTTCTCTTTGGTTTCTTCTACCCAACGTATATCCTCATCCGTAAGGTAAAAGGGATTTGCATGTAAATCAATTTTGTTCGTCATAAGGGATTCCATCTTTCTTATTAATATTAGAATAACAAGGAGAAATCAAGGCGGAAGATTTTCTTGCGTACACCGCCAGCAAGAGGTGTGCCATAAGGATTCGAGGCATCCACCGTTCTGCCATACATATAGAACACATCAAAAATCGTATTGTTAAGCGGCGACCATTGATAACCGGCCACCCAGCCACGGAAACCTTCACCCAATGTGCTGATATAATCACCGATAAGCCCGCCGGAGCCGCCGATAATCATGGCATCAGCCGGAGCATTGTACCAAGCCAGCGTATGCGCATGCTTGCCTTTGACTGGCGGCCAGGGATTGCCGAATTGCAGCTGTATTTTGTAGGCATTCTTGCTCACATCCGAGTTGGCATGTACCCAATCCGCAATCAGCGTAGTATCCTTCCAAATCTGATGGTCAAAGCCCATCTCTACAAACTTCGTGCCCGTACTTTCCCAATTATTATAAGGGAAAGCTACATTGCGAGTGTTGGGCTTGGTCTGATAGACCGCCTTCACATTGGTCTTGGGTGTCAGTTTATAATCCAGTTCCAGAGACCAGAAGTTCTTATTGACCAACCCCGGGTGCAGATTATGCGAACTAAGATTATTGGTAAATTCGTTATCCGTATCCGCCTCAATCGAAGTCACCGGTTTGTAATGGGCAAGCGTAAAACGGCCACTGAGCCGTTTGCCCCTGCCAAATCCCAGTTCCACGCCCTGTATCTTTTCATCGTTAAACATCAGGCCATAGCCCATAGTGGTTGCATAGCGGCCAAATTTTAACCAATAACCGCGATTGTTATAGTCCACCCACTGCAAGGCACCTAGATTGGTATAATCCGCCTGCTCCGACTTAAAGCTGCGATTAAAGGTGGTGCTGACCGTAATCACGGTATGTTTATCAAAATGATATTGCGTGTCCACAGACAACTGGGTGGTCTTCTTCATCACCGCATCACTGGCTACCGCCATACCATGCACATTATCATAACGGGTGCCAAAGTAGCCGTGGAACTGCACGCGGTCTACTTTTTGCTTTAATTCCTCAATCTGCGCCCCGATATTTTTTAATTCCTTGCTGTATTCGTCCTGCAAGGCCTGAATGATGATTTTCTGCTGGGCATCGGCCTGCTCGGCCTTATCCATAGCGCGGGAGATGATAACCGCCATTTCATAGCGGGACAAATTCCTGTCCCCGTGGAACATGCCATCGTCAAAACCGTCCACCAGACCGGCTTCCGTGAGCTGCTTTACGGCCTGATAAGACCAATGGCTGGCCTTGACATCGGCAAAGGTCTTATGGGAAGTTTCTTGCTTTTTATCCTTTATATCAGCCTGCGCCAACGCATTATTTTCCGCCGCGAGCTGCAAGGCTTTCTCGTTTAGGATTTCGGCATCGGCTGTGCCATTTAACTGCGATAACATCAATAAGGAGATACCAAAAAGTGCTGCCTTCTTCATAGACTTCATCCCTTTATATGTTCATGTGATAATCTTTTCAAAACTACCTCCTCATCAAGGAGGTTAAGGTTATGCTTTTACAGGTGCGGCCTGCACCTCAGTCTCCTTTTTTTCCGCATCTACCTCAGGGATGGGGATTACGGCCAGGAAGGAGATAATGGAGCAGACAGACAGCAGTATAAAGAAGAAGGTATAACCATCATCGCCCAGCAGATTAACGCCGACAGCGATAAGCAGCGGAGCTACAAAGTTCACCAGCGAAGAAGCCAGATTGGTCGTGATATTCATGATGGCAATATCTTTACCCGCATTTTCCTTGCTGGGCAGAATGCGATTGACCAGTGCATTATCCACCGCATTATAGAGACCAAAACCAAAATTGAAGACAAAGAAGCCCGCGATTACCGTCCACAAATCCGTAGCAAAGGCAAAGAGAATCAAACATACACCGGTAATCAGCGACGCGCCCATAACAAAGGGTTTCTGCTTGCGGAATTTATCCGACAGCCAGCCGCCGAAAAGACCGGCCAGCACCATCAACAAAATGGAAGCGCCCGTATAAGAACCAATCTCGAAGACTTCAGCTTCAGACAGATGGAATCTGGCCACATAGAAAAGCGTCAGCATGGTAAGACCGGCATTGGAAAAATTGATAAAGAGTTTCGTCAAGAGTGCCCAGGTGTATTCAGGATATTTCTTGAAGGACGGATAGAAGTTCTTAAAGCCCGTTTTGAAGGGATTGACAGCGCCACCATGTTCTTTCCGCTGTGCAGCAGGAATATAGGTATCCTTGACCAACAGGGCCGTAACAATACCGGCAAGCAGCTGTACAGCACTGACCACAGCGATTTTTAATTCCACAGGCGTTGCCGCATAGATACCGATAATAATGGAACCGCTCATGACAAAAATCGGTGCTGCCGAACTCATAATCCCCGAAGCCCGGCCAAAGCGGGCCTCCTCTACCTGCTCAGGAATCATGGCAAAGCAGGACAGGGATACCATACCGTAGAAGAATTGGGCAATACACCAGGAAGCCACCACCATAGGCATGCTCTGTGCATAGGCCAGTGCCATCATAAAGATAAAGCCGCCCACAGAACCGGCCACCAGCCAAAAACGGCGCCGCCCCATCTTCACATGTGTCCTATCAGCAATCACGCCGCCCAGCGGAGTCAGGACCACAATGGCCAGACTGGCGATACCAGAGGCGATACCAAAAGCACTGGTCGTTGCCTCTGCGCCAACCACGCTCATAATCTTAAACTGTATAAGTCCAAACATCAGCAGAACCAATGGTGCAATCGCCGTACCGGCCCCGAGCACCATAGCAGCCATCAGGCGATAAAACGGCGTCTTATTCCACTTAATCGTATCCATAAAGCTTTCCCCCTAAACAGGTGATTCATTTTACTTTTACAGCAAGGCACATCGCCGCGGACAACGCACCTATAATGCCAAAAGAAAACCGATTACCACTCTTGCGAATTGTCTGTCGATTTTCTTTCCTCCTCACAGTTTATATTATAACAAAGGAAAAATACGTGTTCCATGTAGATGACTTATATACATCCGACATATTTTTGTATCAATCGTTTTCAATCGTTATTTTTTCTGTTATAATTGGACTGCATATCATTTATGCGTTTTTCTTTTGTTTTTCCTCGTAATATAAGGAGGTTCATCCTGTTATTATGCGTTATTTCACCACAATTGCTAATGTTCAAGCGGAAATCAGCCGATATTTTCACGCCACCGGCATTAGGGCCAGCGTGCCCCAAGCCCTGCACAATATCTATAATTCCGGCAAATATTTGGAACAGTTTCCGCCGCTGACCGTGGACAAGATTTGGGACACCATGGACGATGATGAATTCCTGCACCATGTCAATCAACTGCCCATTGGCCTTGACCTTATCATTCAAAACGAAACGGAAAACAACAGCAACAAGGGCAACCCCATCGGTGAAGATCTGTTGTTCTCCTTAGGCAATGACCTCATTGTCTTTAAGGCTTTTAATTACATCAACATTGATATCCATAAACATAATTTCTTTGAAATGGGCTATATCCTGCGCGGTCATTGCCTGCTGACGGTCGAACAGGAAACCATCGACCTGCAGCCCGGACAATTCTACATCATCGGCCCTAACGCCCGGCACAGCATTCAGATGGATGATGATGATTCCGTACTCATCTGCATTGATATCCGCAAAAGCACCTTTGAAAACGCCTTTTTCAATCTAATGGCCGGCGAAGATTTGCTCTCCTACTTCTTCCAATCCATTCTCGCCCGCCCCGACTATCCCAATTACATCATCTTCACCACGAAAAATGAAGACAATCTCCGCCGCCTGCTGAAGACCTTGATGATGGAAAGTTATTTAGGCGACAACTACCATAACCTCTGCGGCATCAGCATCGTCAACCTCCTCATGTGCTATATGCTGCGCCATTATAGTGATACCATTCAGTTCTACAGCTACGACTTCCTCTCCACCCGCGCTCCCTTAATCATGCGCTATATTCAGACCCACTACCAGACCGTGACCCTGCGGGAACTGTCCCAGGTCTTCCACTACAATGAAGCCTACCTGTCCACCTTAATCAGCAAGAACGCCGGCATGAACTTTTCCACCCTGCTCAATAAACTCAAAACCGGCCGCGCTAAAACCTATCTCGAAACCAGCAATATGAGCGTACAAGAAATCAGCGAAGCCGTAGGCTACAGTTCCGCTGACCACTTCTCCCGCACCTTCAAACAATACTATAACTGTTCCCCGCAAAAATACCGCATGAACTTCCGGCGGGAAAAAAAATAAGGAAAGGCTGGCCAATCTGATATGCTCCCCCTATGAGAGACAGTAAAAAATAAAACTGTCATCATAGGGGGATTTTTCTATGCCAAACAAACAGAAAGTAGCAATAGAAGAAAAA
>CACZIV010000019.1 GCA_902781305.1 Pseudoselenomonas ruminantium | reverse complement strand
TTCTCATCTGCTGTTGCTTTCTGTTTATGTGGCATGAAAAACTCCCCCTATAATGACAGTTTTATTTTTTACTGTCTCTCATAGAGGGAGCATATCAGTCTGAGCGCAGCGAGTTTTGACTTTTACAGATACTTAATTAAAAGGCAAAAATCGGTTTTAGCTAAGCACCATAGCGAAGAACAGCCAATGCCCCGGCTCCGCGTCAATTGCCACGAATCCAATGGTGCAAATCAATTATTCGTTCTTTTCTTCAAGCAAAGGCTTCAGGAACTTCCCTGTATAAGAAGCCGGAGCCTTCACAATATCTTCAGGCCTGCCAGTGGCCACAATGGTACCGCCCTTATCGCCGCCTTCCGGCCCCAAGTCGATAATATAATCAGCCGTCTTAATCACATCGAGATTATGCTCAATGACCACGACCGTATCGCCGCCATCGACCAGCCGCTGCAAAATGCCCAACAGCTTATGGATATCCGCCGAATGCAGGCCTGTAGTCGGTTCGTCCAGAATATAAAGCGTCTTGCCCGTACTGCGGCGCGAAAGTTCCGTTGCCAGTTTCACGCGCTGCGCCTCACCGCCGGATAACGTAGTCGCCGGCTGTCCTAGCTTGATATAGCCTAGTCCCACATCCTGAATCACCTGCAATTTGCGGGCAATCTTCGGCACATTGGCAAAAAACACCACGGCTTCATCAATCGTCATATCGAGTACATCGGCAATGGTCTTGCCCTTGTAGCGGACTTCAAGCGTTTCGCGATTATACCGCGCTCCCTTGCAGACTTCGCAGGGCACATAAACATCCGGCAGGAAGTGCATTTCAATCTTCAAAATACCATCGCCCTTGCAGGCCTCACAGCGGCCACCCTTGACGTTAAAACTGAACCGCCCGGCCTTATACCCACGCACCTTGGACTCACTGGTCTGGCTGAACAACTCCCGGATTGCATCAAAGACGCCGGTATAAGTAGCCGGATTGGAACGCGGTGTACGGCCAATGGGCTGCTGGTCGATATCGATAATCTTGTCGATATGCTCCAATCCCTTGATTTTCTTATGTTTGCCCGGCTTACCCTTGGCATGATAGAGCCGCGAGGCAATGCCCTTGTAGAGAATCTCATTGACGAGTGTACTCTTGCCCGAACCGGACACCCCGGTTACGAGCGTCAGCGTGCCCAAAGGGAACTTCACATTGATATCCTTGAGGTTATTTTCCGCAGCCCCTACAACTTCCAAGCATTTGCCATTGCCCGGACGACGGCGGGATGGCACAGGAATAAACTTCTTGCGTGACAGATACTGCCCCGTCACCGATTCCGGCACCTGCATGATTTCCTGCGCCGTTCCCTGCGCCACCACCTGACCGCCATGCTCGCCGGCCCCCGGGCCGATATCAATGATATGGTCAGCGGCATACATCGTATCTTCATCATGCTCGACCACAAGCAAGGTATTGCCCAAATCCCGCAGATTTTTGAGCGTTTCGAGCAGACGGTTGTTATCCCGCTGATGCAGGCCAATGCTGGGCTCATCGAGTACATAGAGCACGCCCTGCAGACCGGAGCCAATCTGCGTAGCCAAACGAATGCGCTGCGCCTCTCCGCCGGACAGCGTACCTGCCGCCCGCGACAGCGTCAGATAATCCAAACCGACATTTAAGAGGAAATTCAGCCGCGCATGGATTTCCTTCAAAATCTGCTTGGCAATCTTAGCTTCCCGCGGCGTCAATTCCAAATTCTGGAAAAAGCTCTCTGCCTCCCGGATATTCATATCCGTCACTTCATGGATATTCTTGCCGCCGACCAGAACCGACAAGGTTTCGGGCTTTAAGCGCGCCCCATGACAGGCCGAACAGGGAATCTCGGTCATGTAATTTTCATAGGACTCCCGCATTTCGTCGGAATCCGTTTCGCGGTAACGGCGGGCTAAAAGCGGCATAACGCCCTCAAATTCCACATTGTATTCCTTGTTTTCGCCAAACATATTGGTGTAATGGAAGCGGAATTTTTCATCTGCCGAGCCATAGAGCAGCACCTTCTGCGTCTTTTTGTCCATATCCTTCCAAGATGTCTCGAGGTCATAGCCATAATCTTTCAATACCGCGGCCATCGCACACATGGCATAGGAATGAACGTTCTTCGACAAGGGTGCAAAGACACCGCCGCCCACGGAAAGCTTCGGGTCGGGAATCACGAGTTCCTCGTCGAACTCCATATGGCTGCCGAGCCCCATACACACCGGACAAGCGCCATAAGGATTATTGAAGGAAAACATCCGCGGCGTGATTTCCGGCAGGCTGATACCGCAGTCCACGCAGGCAAAGTTTTCGCTGAACATCAAGAGTTCACCGTCCACCACCTGCACATAGACCACACCTTCACCGAGTTTAAGCGCGGTTTCGAGGGAATCAGCGAGCCGCTGGTCCATACCTTCCCGCACGACCAAACGGTCAATCACGACTTCAATGGTATGTTTCTTATTCTTCTCCAAATTGATATCATCGTTGATATCGAAGATTTCCCCATCAATGCGCACCCGCACATAGCCTTCATGGCGAATATGGTCGAGAATCTTGCGGTGCTCGCCCTTCTTGCCCCGCACGACCTGTGCCATGATGAGCAGCTTCGTACGTTCCGGCAGTTCCTTTATCTGGTCGACCATCTGGTCAACCGTCTGCTGGGTGATGGGCTTGCCGCACTTGGGGCAGTGCGGACGACCCGCCCGGGCAAAGAGCAGACGCAGATAATCATAGATTTCCGTGACCGTGCCCACCGTGGAGCGCGGATTATGGCTCGTGGTCTTCTGGTCAATGGAGATTGCCGGCGACAGACCGTCAATGTTATCCACATCCGGTTTATCCATCTGCCCCAGGAACTGCCGGGCATAGGAAGACAGCGACTCCACATAACGCCGCTGCCCCTCGGCATAGACTGTATCAAAGGCCAGCGAAGATTTCCCCGACCCCGACAGGCCCGTAACCACGACCAATTTATCCCGCGGAATGTCCACATTGATATTCTTTAAGTTATGGGCTCTTGCCCCCTTGATTTTGATAAACCGTTCCATAAACTTGCCCTTTCCTACACGTCAATGGTTATCCTGCAAAAAGAAAGGGGCTTTTCAGCCCCTTTGCTTATATGCAACTGTATTGCTTACCACAAGTATATACCATTTGCCGGGCCATCGCAAGATTACTTAAACTCGACAAATTCATCAATGCGTGCCCCGCCCTTAATCATGGGTTCCACAAAGCTGCGCCATACATTGAGGACAATAACCCGTGGATGGTCTTTATCCTCCAACGCCCGCTTCAAGGCTTCGGCAAATTCTTCCTGCGTAGAAACCGTTTCGGCCTTGATGCCAAAGCTGCCCGCATAGGCGGCATAATCCATCTGATAGTCAAACTCGCAGGCGATATAACGTTCCTGATACATGACCTTCTGCAGCTGGCGAATCATGCCCAAACTGGTGTTGTTGACAATCAGCGAAATCACCGGCAGCTGCAGGCGGGCGATGGTATAGAACTCGTTGCCCGTCATCTTGATGCCGCCATCACCAGCCACATGGATAACGCGGTGGCTGTCACCATAATACATCTGTGCGCCCATTGCCGCCGGCAGTCCAAAGCCCATCGTGCCGAGGCCCCCCGAAGTCAGCCAGGTGCGCGGTTCTTCGATGCGCAGGTGCAAAGCTGCCCACATCTGATGCTGGCCCACATCGGTCGCAAAGGCATAAGGCTTGCCCTTGGTGTTTTTCGCCACCTGATGCAGCGCCCAGGGAACCGTCAGCCGGTTCACATGGTAGTCATAATCATAAGTTTCCTGCCAGCCCTGAATCTGCTGCCACCATTCGTCCAGATTTCCCGTAGCCTCCTGCTTCATCAGCAAGCTCAAAATAACCTTCATATCGCCAGCCAGTCCCAGGCTGTTGCCGATATTCTTATCAATCTCAGCAGGGTCAATATCGATATGGATAAATTTCGTATCCTGCGTATACTTCTTGACATTGCCCGTCTGACGGTCACCGAAACGGCTGCCAATGGCGATGATTAAATCTGCCGCCGCCACCGCATGATTGGCGGCCTTTTCGCCATGCATACCGGCAAAGCCCAAGGACTGCGGATGTTCTCTGGGGATAGCCCCCAGGCCCATCAGGGTATGGGCCACCGGCAGATGGTATTTTTCCACAAAAGCCCTAACTTCAGCCGTAGCCCCTGCCGAAATGACACCGCCACCGACAATAACCACCGGTTTCTGCGCCTTGACGATTTCATGCGCAGCTTCGGCTGCACAAATCAGGAAATCTGCATCCGGCTTGCCCGTTTTTTTCGGTTGTTCTGCAGCGTCTTTCCAAGCGACTTCCTCGAAGAATAAATCCCGCGGCACATCCACGAGCACCGGGCCGGGGCGGCCTTTTTTCGCCAGGGCAAAGGCTTCTCTTATCGTGTCCACCAAAATCTTGGCGTCTTTTACCTTGTAGTTGTGCTTGGTAATTGGCATGGTCACATCAAGAATATCCGTTTCCTGAAAGGCATCGCGGCCCAACAGCGCCGTATCCACCTGTCCGGTAATCGCCACCACCGGAATGGAATCCATAAAGGCCGTAGCCAGGCCCGTCACGAGGTTCGTGGCTCCCGGGCCGGAAGTTGCGATACAGACGCCAACTTTTCCCGAAGCACGGGCATAGCCGTCAGCGGCGTGGGCGGCATTTTGCTCGTGGGTCACGAGAACCTGCTTTATCTCCTTGCTATCATATAAAGCGTCGTATAAAGGCAGTATCATCCCCCCGGGATAGCCAAACACCGTATCGACGCCCTGTTCTTGTAAACATGCTACGACTGCCTGTGCTCCGTTCATAATTACACCCTCTCGCTGATGATTTTGGTCATTTCACTGGTATTGACCTTGGTAAAGCCGTCCTTCCACAAATCCGGCGTGCGATAGCCTTCGGCAAGCGCCTTGTCCACAGCTGCTTCAATGGCATCGGCTGCGGCTTCCTCATGCAGGGAATACCTGAGCAGCATCGCCGCCGACAGAATCGTGCCAATCGGATTGGCAATGCCCTTGCCCGCAATATCCGGTGCACTGCCATGAATCGGCTCATAAAGGCTCGTGCATTCACCGATGGAGGCCGAAGGCAGCATGCCGATGGAGCCGCCAACTACAGCCGCTTCATCCGACAAGATATCACCAAAGAGATTGCCCGTCACGATAACGTCAAACTGTGTCGGCTTTACGGCAATCTGCATAGCGCAGTTATCCACATAGAGATTGTTGCACTCCACTTCCGGATAATCCTTGGCTACTTTTTCGACCGTTCTGCGCCAGAGGCGGGAAGTCGCCAGCACATTTGACTTGTCAACGGACGTCACCTTGCCGCGGCGCAGTTTTGCCGTCTCAAAAGCGAGTTTGGCAATGCGTTCCACTTCGGGTACGGAATAGTTTTCCAAATCCCAGGCCCGTTCCACGCCATTATGCTGTTCGGATTCACACTTTTCACCGAAGTAAATACCGCCGATAAGCTCGCGGACGATAACGAGGTCAGCCCCGCGCACGAGTTCCGGCTTTAACGGTGAATACTCAATCAAAGCATCGGCCACCTTGACCGGACGCAGGTTGGCATAAAGCCCCAGTTCCTTGCGCAGCCCCAAAATAGCCTTTTCGGGGCGCTTGGCCGGGTCTACCTTGTCCCATTTATCGCCGCCCACGGCACCGAACAGTACACCGTCTGACGCCTTGCAGGCATCAATGGTTTCCTGCGGCAAGGGCGTGCCGAACTTATCATAAGCCGTTCCGCCGGCATCATGATAAGCAAAACTAAGTCCCAAACCGAATTTCTTATCGGCAGCTTTCAGTACTTCTACAGCACCATCGGTGATTTCCTTGCCAATGCCGTCACCGGGAATAACCGTAATATTATATGCCATAAGTAACCACACTTACCCTTTCTTCTTAATGTATTCAATCAGACCGCCCGCTTCCGCAATCTCCTGCACAAAGCCCGGCAGGGGATGCGCATGGAACACATCGCCCGTGGTGAGGTTCTTGATTTCACCCGTCGTCACATCCACCTGCAGCTTATCATCGGCATGGATTTTTTCCACATCATCACCGATTTCGAGCAAAGGCAGGCCGATATTGATGCCATTGCGATAGAAAATCCGCGCAAAGCTGGCCGCAATAACCACGGGAATCCCCGAAGCCTTAATGGCTACCGGTGCATGCTCACGGGAAGAACCACAGCCAAAGTTGCGGCCCCCCACCATGATATCGCCTTCCTGTACGTTACCCGCAAAACTTTCGTCAATATCCACCATGCAGTGGCTGGCCAGTTCCTTGGGGTCAAAGGTATTTAAGTATCTTGCGGGAATAATGACGTCCGTATCAATATTATCCCCATAACGCCAAACTTTTCCTTCTAACTTCATCACTGTACCTCCTCTGCCGTGGCAATTCTGCCCAGGATTGCACTTGCCGCCGCCACATGAGGGCCAGCTAAGTAAACTTCACTATCCACATGACCCATACGGCCACGGAAATTGCGGTTGGTCGTGGAAACGCATTTCTCGCCAGCCGCCATAATGCCCATATAACCGCCCAGGCACGGCCCGCAGGTCGGCGTGGACACCGCACAGTCAGCGTCAATAAAGGTATCAATATAGCCACGCTTCATGGCTTCCTTGTAAACGGCCGGACTGCCCGGAATCACAATGCAGCGCACGCCGTCCGCAACCTTATGTCCCTTGAACACTTCAGCCGCAATCTGCAAATCTTCCAGACGGCCATTGGTACAGGAACCGATAATCACCTGCTGAATGGCAATCGGTTCTTTGATATCCTCGACCCGCTTGGTATTGCCCGGCAAATGCGGGAAGGCCACAACCGGTTTCAAAGTTGACAAGTCAATTTTCACAACCTGACAATAAACCGCATCATCATCAGCGGCCACCGGTTCAAACGGCTTCTTTACACGGTCTTTGACGTATGCGGCCGTGATTTCATCATAGGGGAAGATGCCTGCCTTGCCGCCGGCTTCAATCGCCATATTGGAAATCGTAAGTCTGTCCGTCATAGTCAGCGACTTCACGCCCTCGCCGGCAAATTCCAGCGATTTATAAAGCGCACCATCCACACCGATCTGACCAATCAGGGTCAGGATAACATCCTTACCGCTGATGCCGGCAGGCTTCGTGCCCGTAAGTTCAACCTTAATGGCCTGCGGCACCTTGAACCAGGCTTCGCCCGTGGCCATGGCCGCCCCCAAATCCGTGGAGCCTACGCCCGTGGCAAAACCATTGACTGCACCATAGGTGCAGGTATGGGAATCTGCGCCAATGGTCAGCATGCCCGGCGCCACAATACCTTGTTCCGGCAGGATAACGTGTTCAATCCCCACACGCCCCTGCTCGAAGTAATGCACAATCTTATGCTTGACCGCAAAATCCCGCACGATTTTCGCCAGTTCTGCGGATTTGATATCCTTGGCCGGCTGGAAATGGTCGGGCACCAAGGCGATTTTTTCATTATCAAAGACCGGACGACCAATGCTTTCAAAGATTTTGATGGACGGCGGGGCCGTAATATCGTTGGCCAACACCATATCCAGCTTACAGGTCACGAGCTGTCCCGCTTCCACGCGCTCCAGCCCTGCATGTTTGGCGACCCGTTATCTACAAGAAAAGCCTTCCCGTTAGGTGGAAGGGGAAGGCTTCTCACAACTGTTTAATTAAAACATTCGACTTAAATGGACATATTCCTGCTTTTCAGGAGTTTCATATTAGTCTTTAGCTAAATCATCAGCACCCTTGAGCCACGGCATCATGTTGCGGAGATCCTTGCCGACCTTCTCAATCTGATGTTCAGCATGCAGACGACGCTGAGCCATGAAGTTTGCACGGCCAGCTGCACGGTTTTCGAGCAGCCAGTTGCGGGCAAAGGTGCCATCCTGGATTTCTTTCAGGACTTTCTTCATTTCTTTCTTGGTTTCTTCCGTGATGATGCGCGGGCCTACCATGTAATCGCCATATTCAGCCGTATCGGAGATGGATTTGCGCATCTTCGTGAAACCGCCTTCATAGCAGAGGTCAACGATGAGCTTCATTTCATGGAAGCATTCAAAGTATGCCATTTCGGGCGGATAACCTGCTTCAACGAGCACTTCAAAGCCCGTCTGCATCAGCTGGCAAACACCGCCGCAGAGGACAGCCTGTTCACCAAACAGGTCTTCTTCCGTTTCATCGCGGAAGGTCGTCTGCAGAACACCGGAACGCGTAGCGCCAAGGCCTTTGGCATAAGCCAGAGCGAGGTCAAAGCACTTGCCGGAAGCATCCTGATAAACAGCGAATACAGCCGGAACGCCGGAACCTTCCGTATATGTACGGCGAACGAGATGGCCGGGGCCTTTCGGCGCAACCATGAACACATCCACATTAGCGGGCGGAACAATCTGCTGGTAGTGAATATTAAAGCCATGTGCAAAAGCGAGAGCACTGCCGTCCTTCAGGTTCGGCGCAATCTCATTTTTATAGACATCGGACTGCTTCTCATCCGGAATCAGAACCATCGTGATATCTGCTTCTTTTACTGCATCAGCAACATTTTTAACCGTCAGGCCATGTTCTTCAGCAACTTTCTTGGACTTAGAACCTTCATAGAGCCCGACCACAACATCAACGCCACTCTCTTTGAGGTTCAGAGCATGTGCATGGCCCTGGCTGCCATAACCAATGATTGCCACTTTCTTGCCATTAAGAACTTCCCAATTTGCATCCTGATCATAATAAGTTTTTGCCATAATACTCTCTCTCCTCACAATGTTCATAAATAGTATGCTCACCGCGTTCCAGCGCGATAAGACCTGTGCGAATGACCTCGGCGATGCCGTACGGCTTGATGAGATTCAAGAACGCCGTCACCTTGTCATCACTGCCTGTGAGCTCGAAGATAACCATGGAACTGTCCACATCCACGACATGGGCACGGAAAAGTTCCGCCATCTTCAGCACATCCAGACGATTTGTGTCATTTGCCCTGACCTTAATCAGCGTCATCCCCCGGCAGACTGCATTTTTCTCGTCCAGACGCTGTACGGCTTGCACCACCGGCATTTTCTCCAGCTGTTTGATCATCTGCTCAATGAGATTTTCATCGCCGTGTACAACAACCGTGATGCGGGAATACCCTTCTTTCTCCGTCACGCCAACTGCGAGACTGTCGATATTGAATTCGCGTCTGGAAAACATACTTACAACCCGGACCAGCACACCAGTCTGATTTTCCACAAACACAGACAAGACATGTTTCATCCTGCAATCCCCCTTGTTTTTCACACAAAAACATCATAACACGTTTAAGCTGTCCATTCAATATGTAAAGTTGTAAATATGTATACATTATTGCGCGAATAGATATTTTTGTCAACACCATTATGTAACTTTTTTAATCTTATTTGTGTATTTTTGAGATTTTCTTCCACCATAAGCACACATACACAGCTTTACATGACAATTATATTATACGTTTGTCTTTCGTGGAGAATTAAAAAGTTTTTCTTGTTACTTTTTTTTGAAAATTTTATCCATAATGCCACCTTGCATGCTTTACAACGCATATGATACAATTTCCCCACTATGAAAAAGATTTTTTAGCGCAGAAAGGATTTTATCTTGTCCCAAACAGTCACTATTCCGCATACCGAACTTATTCCGGAAATACTGCAAAAACTTCCCGGCTGGTACCGCAGCCAGTCTGACCTGCGGGAACTTCCCTGGCGAAAGTCCCCCACGCCTTATCACACCTGGCTGTCGGAAATCATGCTGCAGCAGACCCGAGCCAGCGCCGTGATTCCCTATTACGAACGCTTCCTCGCCGCCCTGCCGGATATCGCGGCTTTAGCCGCCTGTGATGATGACGCCCTTATGAAACTCTGGCAGGGGCTTGGCTATTACTCCCGCGCACGCAACCTCAAAAAAGCCGCCACGATGATTTGTCAGGAACATAACGGCAAAATTCCGCAGGACTTCAAAACCTTACTGGCTCTCCCCGGCATTGGCCGCTATACCGCCAGCGCCATCGGCTCGATTGCCTTTGGCCAGCCCTGGCCTGCCGTCGACGGTAATGTACTGCGGGTAATCTCCCGCGCCCTTGCCTCCACTGCGGACATCGCCCTGCCCGCGACAAAAAACAGCATCGAGCAGGTCCTTCTCCCCCATTATCCGCAAGGCGAAACCGCCGGAGACATCAATCAGGCCTTTATGGATTTAGGCGCTACCATCTGCCTGCCCAAAGGCACGCCCCATTGCCCTCGCTGTCCCTTGGAAAAAATCTGCCTTGCCCATGCCGAGGGACTGGAGCAAGAGCTGCCCCGCAAAAGCTCTCCCCAAAAACGCCGCCGCGAAAACCGCACAATTCTTCTGCTGATGCAGGGAGATACCGTGGCCCTGCATAAACGCCCACCCAAAGGACTTTTGGCAGGCCTTTGGGAATTCCCCAACATCGAGGGAAAACTCGACAAAGCAGCCGTAACCGAATGGCTGCAAACACAGAGTCTGTCTGCTAAGCATATACAAAAACTGCCGGCAGCCAAACATGTCTTTTCCCATATCGAATGGCACCTTTCCGGCTGGCGAATAGAACTTACACCACCTTCTGACCATATCCTGCAGGAAAATTCTCTGCCCGTTATCTGGGTTACACAAAAGGAATTAGCAGAAAAATACAGTCTGCCCTCAGCTTTTCACTATTATTATCCAAAATATGTTCTATAGAAGAAGGAATTTCGCTATAAAACACGAATAGAACAAACAAATGGATTTATGGATGTGGGATACTGATTAAATTTGAGAGGTGTTTATACATGTTCAAACTATTCGAAACGCCCAAAAGGGCCGAAGCTGCTACGCCGGTTACACCTGCTGCTGTTCCGGCAGCGACTGAACTTCCCGATATCAAGACGGCTTATCTGGCCAAAAGTGAGCTGACCGCCCTGCGCCTGAAAGAACTGGTTGATGTGGCTGGCGGCCCGGCTATGGTCATTGGCTTTGTTTCCCCTGATTTGGATGTTCCAGAAGTTGCCCGCCTGATTAAGGCCGAAATTCCGTCCTCTGCCAAGCTGCTGCTTATGACGACTTCCGGTGAACTTTGCCGTCCACAGGGCAGTCATACGCTATACTGTGACGCACCTGAACGTCGTGGCAGAGTATTATTGCAGTCTTTCTCCAAGCGCATGCTTGAACAAACCTTTACCATGCATATCCCGCTGCCCAATGAAGACCTGCGCAGCGGCACGGTAAGCATGACTGTCAACGACCGCGTAGACGCTATTCGCAAGGAAATCGACAAGCATCGTCCGCCCTTCCGTTTAAGTGTAAACCATACTTTTGCCATGGTTTATATCGATGGCGTATCCAGCTGTGAAACCTTCGTATCACAGGCTTTGTACGCCTCCGGACAATTCCCCATTCCCTTTATCGGCGGCAGTTCCGCCGGCAATCTGGATTTTGCCCATACCTATATCTACGATGACAATACCTGCCTGGAAAATCATGCCATCATCATTATCTGCCGCCTGAGCAAAGAATACCGCTATGGCATCCTGAAATCTCAGGCTGTTGAACGGACAGATAAATCGGTGACCGTCGGCAGTGCCAACAGTGCCCTGCGCTATATCGAAACCGTTGAAGGGCCTAATGGCGAAGTTCCGATTATCGATGCCCTGAAAGATTATTTCCATGTACAGACCGTAAGCGAAGTGCAGGATTGTATGCAGGGTTATACCTTTGCTACCGACATAAATGGTGAAGATTACATTCGTACACTTTCCGGTTTCGATGAAGCCAACAACCGCATCAATTTCTTCTGCGATGTGGTCACGGGCGAGCGCCTGCACCTGATGAAGCGCGTATCCCTGTCACAGACTCTCTCCCGGGATTTGCGCGAATTCAACAAAAACAAACCACACCCCATCGGCGCTATCTTAAACGACTGCATTCTCCGCCGTTTAGGTTATCCGGATGAAATCACGCATATTGACGAGTTCAAAGATGTTCCCGTAGCTGGTTTTTCCAGCTTCGGCGAAATTTCCGGGCTGCATGTAAACGAAACCCTGACGGCCATCGTCTTCTATCATGTGCCTGAAGGAACCCCTTTCTCGGATTCCTACATCGACAACTTTGCCCATATTTACTCCAACTGTCATGCGTTCTTCTTCAATCGTATCATTGAACGGCAAAAACACACCGAAAAACTGAAAGACAACCTTATTGATATGTTCCAGGACTATCAGTCCAAAATGCCGGACATTGTCAAAACCATCATGCGTATGTCTACCGATGTCGACCAGATTCAAAATGCCATCAAACAGCTGTCCAGCGGCATTGACGAACAGAACGGCCTCTTTAACCAGCTGACGGACCGCAACCGGGAAATCACCCCGAAACTGGATATGCTCTCTCAGAGCACCCAGAAAATCAATGATGTCATGAAGCTCATCAACGAGATAGCTGCCCAGACCAACCTCCTCTCCCTCAACGCCGCCATCGAGGCTGCCCGTGCAGGCGAGGCCGGGCGCGGCTTCTCCGTCGTTGCTCAGGAAGTACGCAAACTGGCTGAAAACACCCAGACCAACGTTCATGTTTCCGATGACGCCATCAGTTCCCTTATCCATGACGTCAACGAAATCAACAAGATTCTTGCCGATAACAAGGACTTTGAAGAACGCATCAACGATTTCGATGCCAACTTTGCTAAGCAAATGAAGGAACTGCATAAAAACCTCAACGAAGGCATCACTCACATCCAGAAATCCACCCAGTCCATCAAAGCACTGGATGCCATCAACGAACGCACCAGTGAGGAAATGGAAAAACTGACCACCATTATTCACAATATCGAGATGGGTATCTGACCACCTTGGCAGGAAATATATCCTAACAAAAAGCATGAGGCGCTAATTATTTGCAGCCTCATGCTTTTTGATTTCCCAATCTTTGCCTATGCCTGTCCACGGCACAGGTCAATCACGGCATGTTCTAATACTTCCTCTCCGGCCTGTCCTGTTTTCAAAAAGTAGTCTGCATCTATTAGTTCAAGCATATTGCGTTTCAGTACTGCTTCGGGAAATTGCATGGCAGCCCGTCCCAATTTCTCAGCAATAAAAGGATTCAATTCCAAGGGCTTGGCCAGTGCCTTGCCTCGTATGCCTTGTTTCTGCAGCGTTTGTGCCTGCCAAAGCTGCCGTACATGACGAGTCAACAGCGCTAGTATTACCGTAAAATAAGTGCCATCATTTAACTGGCGCCTCAGAAGCTGCATGGCTTTCTTCGCCTTCCGCTCACTGATGGCATCCAGCATGGCAAACACCGATACCTCCGGCAATCCCGCAAAAACCTTGGTCAACAAATCTTTCGTGATTTGCCGCTCTTTGGTGAACAGCGCCAGTTTGTCAAATTCCTTGTCCAAAAATTCCAGGGAAATGATCTGCATGGTGCTGACTACCCCGCTGAAATACGCCATTGCCTCCCGGTCCATATCCTTGTTCATGGATTGCAGCTTTCCCTGCAGCCAGTCATTGATATTCCAGGCCCGGACAGCGTCTGCCTCGAGCACCGCCCCACATTTTTCAATGACCTTATACAACTTGCGCCGCTTGTCTGCCTTGCCGTTCTGCACAAAAATCACATAGCTGAATTCCGGCATATCCGCAAGCGTTGTCAACAGCCGTTCCATCTTCTTGTCCTTGCCCGGCTTTTTACTGTCCCCGTCCTCTTTGTTCTCCTTAAACAAACTGGTATCCTGCAAAAGCAGCACATTTTTACTGGCAAAAAACGGCGCAGTCTCGATAAGCCCCACTAAATCATCTGTATCCAACACACCAGTCAGTTTTTGCAGGGCACCAGCCTGTTCCTGCGGGCTGGCAAACAGCTGCGCGAAAAGTTTTTCCCGCGCTTTTTCTATATAATAATGTTCCTCACCAGCCAACAAATAAACATGCTTTAACTCACTTTTTTGCAAACTGGCCATAAACTCGCCAAATTTCACGCTTCATACCTCTGCTTATAAAGATTATTTATTTATTATAGCTCCATAAGAGAAAAAAAGCATTAAATATCATTAAAAATTGACCAGCCAATCTGACTGGTCAATCCTAAAAACTTTATTCTCTTACACCAGACCATGCGCCAGCATAACATTGGCCACCTTGACAAAGGCGGTGATGTTGGCACCGGCTACCAAATCGTCAGGGTCAGCATATTTTTCAGCGTTGGCCTTGGCATTCTTGTAGATGTTGGCCATGATATCCTGCAGTTTGCCGTCCACTTCTTCAAACGTCCACTGCAAGCGCTCAGAGTTCTGTGCCATTTCGAGAGCGGAAACGGATACGCCGCCGGCATTGGCTGCCTTGCCCGGAGCAAAGAGCACCTTGTTCTGCTGGAAGTAAGCGATTGCCTCCAGCGTGGACGGCATATTGGCACCTTCACCAACAGCGATTACGCCGTTAGCCACAAGGGCTTTCGCGCTTTCCAGGTCGATTTCGCCCTGCGTTGCGCACGGCAGAGCCACATCGCATTTGACCGTCCAAACGCCCTTGCAGCCTTCATGATATTCAGCCTGCGGATGATTTTCCACATATTCTTTGATGCGGCCGCGGCGAACCTGCTTGATTTCCTTAACGGCATCGAGGTCAATGCCATTGGGGTCATAGACATAGCCGTTGGAATCGGAGCAGGTAACCACCTTGGCACCGAAAGCCTGCGCTTTTTCGATGGCATAGGTTGCTACATTGCCGGAACCGGAAACCACAACCGTCTTGTCCTTAAGGCTGATATCTTTAGCGTCAAGCATATTCTTGACAAAATAGAGCAGGCCGTAACCAGTAGCTTCGGTACGGGCAAGACTGCCCCAGTAATCAACGCGCTTCCCCGTCAGGACACCTGCATCATAGCTGTCACGGATGCGCTTGTACTGGCCGTAGAGATAGCCGACTTCACGGCCGCCTACGCCGATATCACCAGCCGGAACGTCCACATCCGGGCCGATATGGCGATAGAGCTCCGTCATAAAGCTCTGGCAGAAATGCATAACTTCATTGTCGGATTTGCCATGCGGGTCAAAATCCGAACCACCCTTGGCACCACCGATGGGCAGGCCGGAGAGAGCATTCTTGAACACCTGTTCAAAAGCCAGGAATTTCAAAATATCGAGATTTACACTGGGATGGAAGCGCAGACCGCCTTTGTAGGGGCCAATGGCGCTGCTCATCTGCACACGGAAACCGCGGTTTACATGAACTTCGCCCTTATCGTCCTGCCAGGGCACGCGGAAGGTAATCACGCGTTCCGGCTCGATAATGCGTTCCAGAATCTTCTGTTCCTTGAATTCCGGATGTGCTTCCAACACGGGAATAACGCTTTCCAGAACCTTGGATACCGTGTTCTTGAACTGCGGCTGATCCGGGTCGCGTTTTGCAATCAGGTCTAACGTATCTTGTACATACTGTTTCATGTCTGCCAAAGTAATCGCTCCTTTGTCTATAAAACTCATACAATTGTGTCCACCAATAAATAGTATACTACAATCCCGCCTGAATGTACACAATTTTATTATAATGACGAAAATTTATAAAAAATACTGTATGCATGTTCAGACACACGCACATCATACATTATGCAGATACTTTCGCGGAATATTGCGGATAAAACTGCTGATATGACGGTAGTGACCGTACATGGTCTGCGACCACGACAGGAACAACTGCTTTTTCGCCCGAGTCATAGCCACATAAAAGAGCCGTGATTCCTCTGCCAGCCGCCCGCTTTTCTCTGCCTGAAAGCCGGGGAATGTCCCCTCCTGCAAACCTGCCAAGAAGACATAGTCAAATTCCGAGCCCTTGGCCTGATGGATGGTGATAATGGGTATCTGCGGACGCTTCGTCAATGCATCCAGCTCCGTATTGGAAAGCGTCGTATAGCGCAGGAAACGCTCCACCGCATCGAGCGGCCGGATGGCTTCATCATCCAAATCCCGCGCCTGCCGGAATAAATCCCGCAAGTGTTCCACGCGCTGCGGTTCCTTGTGCTTGAGATAATACTTATCCATGCCCCAGTTCACCACAATCTCCCCCAAGAGCTGCCAGGGACGCAGGTGCTTTGCCTTTTGGCGAACTTCGGTAAGCATGTCTGCCCATTCGGTAAACAACTCCTGATATTTGGCCATAATTTCCTGCCGCGCCTCTATATGAGGACGCAAATCCCGCTCCACAGCATACAGGAGGATTTCCGCTGTCGCCATGATATCATCAAAGGCATCGTGACTGGATTTATGCTTGACCTCACAGTATTTCCCCAAAAATTCCAGCTTGTGATTGGGCAGATTGGGATAAAACCGCCGGAAGATATCCAGCGTATCATAATACAGGGGATATTCCAGTGGCGGCAAATCCAGCCGGGACAGCTCGCTGCCCAAAATCCGCAAATCGTAGGACACATTATGCCCTACGAGCACCGCCCCTTGAGCAAAGGTGCAGAAATCCTGCAAGACCTTTTTGGGGTCTTCGCCCTGCTCCCGCAGGAAATCATCCGTAAGGCCATGCACCTTCACCGAATCGCCGACCTTGCGCAAGGGCGTCAAAAGGCGTACAAACTTTTCCTTGACCGCCCCATGCTTATCCAGGCGGATGCCCGCAATCTGGATGATTTCATCACGGGTCGTATCCACGCCGGTAGACTCCACATCAAACACGACGATGTTCTCTGCCGCCAAAGCCGCCAGTAGTTTCGCATAAGGTTCGCCGCTCTCACGGGCATCGGCATCGACAAAATCCGTCAGCCGAATGCCTGCACTGCGGATTTCCTCACTGGACAGTTTCTTGATGGTCGCCGGGCCAATTCCGGTTGCAAAGCGGTTCAGCACCCGCACCAGGCTTGCCACGTCATGCTTGTTGACTGCCAGTTTAAGTACCGCCAATGCATCCTTTATCTCCTGCCGCCGAAAGAACTTCTGCTCGTCAATCAGCATAAAGGGCAGACGTTCCTTTTCCGATACAAAACGGCTCAGTGAACGAAAATGGGCGGACAATTCCTTGTTATAACGATTGCTGCGGGTCAAGATGCAGACCCGGCTGTAATCGGCAACAGGCAGCTCCTGAATCTGATAGTAAATCCATTGCGCTTCCTCGCTGAAATCCGCTGCCCCCTTCAATACAATCGGCTCGCCATGCTCATGACTCACCGCCTGCAAGCCGTCGGGATAAAGCAAATTCACCCGCTCCGGGAAGGAATTTCTGAGCCAGTCAAAGGACGCATTTAAGAGCACTTGCGTAGCCCGATAATTTTCATGGAGCACGATGCGTCTGGGATTATAATCCTGCTGGAACTTGCGCAAAACCAGTTCCGGATGCGAACCGCGCCATTCATAAATGGTCTGAAAATAATCCCCGCAAAGGAGCAGGTGACTGGCACCAAAAATCTGGGAGATAATGCGGTACTCCAACAGGCTCGTATCCTGCACCTCGTCGATATTGATATAGACAAACCGCCGCGCCCATTTTCCTGCCACGCTGTCCTGCCGGAAAAGCGTATCCACCTGCACCAGCAAATCCGTAAAATCCAATCCATGCAGCTCATGAAGGCGCTCATCATACAGCGCAGTCTTCTCTGCGCCCCAGACTTGCCAGCCCTCATAAAGCCGCCCGTGGAATTTATAGGCATCATCCACGGCTAACGCTTTTACAGCGGCGGTTTCCTTTTGCAAAAGCCGTTGCAAGGTCTGCTGATAATCCGCGATTAAATCCCCGCTGTCAATGGCATATTCGACCTTCTTTTCCTTCAGCTGATTGACCAGATTCTGCACCGCCTTGAGCGGCCATTCCTCATCAATAATCTCCTTTAGTAGTCCCTGACAATCTGTTTCATCAAAAATCGTAAAATCCGTGAATAAATCCGAATGACGCTTGGCCTCAGTCTTAATGACCTCATAGCAAAATCCATGAAAGGTCTTGACCATCACCCGGCTGCCATTATCTCCTGCCCGCGCCTCCACACGCTCGCGCATTTCCCGGCACGCCTTGTTGGTGAAGGTCAGACAGAGAATTTCCTCCGGCAATGCCCGATTTTCCTCAACAATATGCGCAATACGGCAGGCCAGGGTATTGGTTTTCCCTGTGCCTGCCGGTGCTAATAATAAAATATTTTTTTCCAGTTCCTCTACTGCTGCTTGTTGTTCTTTGTTTAATGCCAAATCCATAGTTCCTGTGCCACCTTAGTTTTCCGCTTTGCAGTATGACTAATGCCGTCTACGGTCAATCCCCAGACGACTGTAATACGCAGCCTTATCTTTATACATCTCCTGATCAGCCAAGGCAAGCAATTCATGCAATTTCTTTCGCGATGAATCGCTGTTATGCGCTGTGCCCAGCGATACCGACATCGACTTATTCCATTTGCCATGCCAGCTGTCGAAACGCTCTTTCAACGATTGAATAATCTTGGGCAAGCCTTGCTGCGGTGTTTCGATAATCGCCACGAATTCGTCACCGCCTGTCCGGTATACGGAGCCATAAGCGGACAAGGCCTCTTTCATACAACCGGCAGCCCCCATTATGAGTTCATCACCAGCCTCATGCCCCATAGTATCATTGACGCCTTTAAGACCATTCAGGTCCATCGATATCACCACCAAATTATCCTGGGGATAATCCTGTTGCCTGGCATTCAAAAAGTCATTATAGCAATGACGATTCAACAAACCAGTAAGTCCGTCATGCTGGGCGATATACTGCATTTCCCGTTTATTGCGATGAATCAGAAAGATATACGCCACCAGACTGCTCAAAATGGCAATAATAATCCCGATTGCCAGCATGACAGTAAGCAGATTCTCCAACAGATAATCCCGGAAAGTCATCGGCGCCATCATGCCGGTATAGGCATAAGTCGAAGTAAGGGCAAAATCACTGGGCAGTCTCGTGATTCCACGGTTCAAAATGGATAACAATTCACTATGGCCCTTCCTTACCGCAAAGCCCAGACTAATATAATCCGTTAAGGCAATCGACTGCAAATCGCGATAACCTGCCCGAGCCAAATAAGCATCCCTGCGGAATTGATTGAGGATACAGCCGTCCACAGCTCCTCGTTTAACCGCATCAAGCATATCGTGGATATCATCGTAATAAACCATTTCCATATGCGGATAATGCGTTCTCACATAGATATCACCAATCGAATTCTCCCGTTTTACCCCGATGCGCCGCAGATTAAGGTTCGCATAATCCCCCGTGTATATCAGATACATCGGTGTCGTGATGACGTCACTGCTCAGGAAAATCCCCTGTTTTTCCGCCTGCTGTACATCGCTATTCACCGGAAAAGCTGCATAGATTGAGCCATCCGCTAACGCACGAAGCATCTCATCATAGCTGTCAAACGGGACAAAGGAAAAACGCACTTTATCCTGAATGTTTAGCTTTTGGACAATTTCTTGAAAGATATCCTTGAAAATGCCCTCCACCTGCCCCTTATCATCGCGGTCGGATAAAGGCAGATAATCATCGACATAGCCAATGGTAATCATCGGATTATGCTTAATCCAATCCATTTCATCCCCGGAGAGATTCGCTACCACAGCCAGTTTGGAAAAATAAGTATTGGCAAGCTTATCAACAAACCGGGGATTTGTCGTAATGATTTTGTTGAGTGCTGTGTTAAGGTCATTCACCAAATCCGGACGGTTCTTCGTGACCGCCAGATAATAGTCGGATTGGCCAATCCAGGCAAAGGGAACCATGTTCGTATCCTCCTGAACGGCATTATCCGTATCTACCGTAGCATCTGCCAAATTGGCCTTGAAATCACGGTAACGCGAATCATTGCCGCTATAAGTGAGGATGTTCAGCTGATAATTCCCCGCCTGATTCCAACTCTGGAGCAAATCACTCATAATGGTATTTTTATTGACGCTGACAGTATGCCCTTGCAGCCCGGCAAGCCCCTTCATGGCCAAAGGATGGTCGTTATGGACATAGATATAATAATTTTCCGTGCCCATAGCATAATCGGGGAACAGCATTTTGCCAGCACGTTCCGGTGTCTTGGAGACACCCGCCATGACATCGACTTCCCCTTTGTAGAGCTTATCCAGAATGGTTGCCCAATCTCCATATACATAAACATAGCGCCAGTTCGTATAATAGGATACGCGCTGCAGATAATCGTAAGCCAGCCCTGACTTCACAGCATCATCACGCATTCCCTGCATAAAACAAGGTGCTTCCACATAGCCTACCCGCACGGTCTTGATTATCGGCGCAACATATTCGGATGCCGCCGCCTTCGGATAAACCTGTGCAAGGTCCCCAATCCGCCCACCTAAGGCTAAGAGCAGGATAAGGCTGGCAAAAATACGCAGAAAAATATTACCCACACTTCCACCCTTTTCATGTAACTGGTGAATCATCTTATTTCTCAAATAAATCGACTTCTATAATCAGTGTAGCATAGTACTGTATTGCAGCTAAGTGTAACATGAATATTTCTTCCGTATATCTATACACTCTTTTGAATAATTCCATGCTCAACGCAAAATTCCTGCTATTTCATGTACAATTTCTCATCGCCTTCGCGGAAACCAGTACAAAAAATAAACGGTGCAGGTATATAAAATCGCCTGCACCGCCTGTAACATGCTAAAAATATGTCTCTATTTTATTGTACTTTTATTCTTAGTGCGTTGCCAACGCTGCCTCGAATACTTCTACGCAGGATTTTTTCTGTTTTGCTGCCAGTATCTCCTCATAGCTGGCCGGTGTCATGCCCATGCGCAGAAACTTTTCATGCAACTCAACAGTCTGGTTTGCGGCAACTTCTGTAATACCTAATTTTTTTGCTGCACTCTTGAATTCTTCTGCTGTCATAAAAATCATCCCTTCTGCATATTTATCTGATATTATATTATTTCCACTTTTAACAGCAAAATCCTGCTTTTTATTGATAAGTTTCTACCCGCATGCGCTCCCCGTCCGTATAAAAAACCACTGCACCATTTTCGTCTGTCCGCAGGGTCTTAATCCCCTGCTCCTTAAACCGTTGCACCACCGCAGGTTTTGGGTGCCCAAACGAGTTGTCGGCTCCCACACAAAATACGCCAAATTGCGGTTTGACTGCCTGCAGGAACTCCGACGAACTGGAAGTATCGCTGCCATGATGGCCAATTTTCAGCACACTGCTGGCAGGATTTATCCCCTCAGCCAATAACTGTGCTTCTTTTTCTTTGGTCAAATCCCCCGTAAACAAGAAACTTGCCTTGCCATAGGACACGCGATAAACATTTGATGCCTCGTTGCCCGTTTTATTATCGCCTTCCTGCAGTGGTGGAGCAAACAACACTTCAATGGTCACACCATCAACAGTCATACGCTCCCCCTGTCGGGCAGTATGGAATTTGTGCAGTAAAGGGTCATTATCCCCCAGTTTCATACTGCGGGCATAATCCAATATGCCTTCATCGGCGGTTATCACCTGCGCAATCGGCATTTTGCGCAAAATGCCGCCACAGCCTGCCGCATGGTCTTCATGGGCGTGGGAAAGAAAAACGCCATCCAACTTCAACACGCCATAGTGCAACAAATACGGCACATCCACTTTCGCACCGATATCAAAATTGCCATCCCGGGTACCACCGGTATCAAACATAAAGGCATGTCCTCCTGGCGTAATGACAAGTGCCGCATCGCCCTGTCCTACATCGATAAAATGCACCTGCATTTCCTTTGGCTTTGCCAATTGAACACTAACCAGAAATACAACGGCCACCAACAGCGCCACGCTTAAAGCATTGCGCCGTTTTTTTATGCCGTCCCATAGTTTTTCCCGCTGCTGTACATTCAGCAGGAACATACCTAACAGCAAATAATACAATAGCCCCCATGCAAAATTCATACTCGGAATCCATATCGAACTTGCCGGCAAGGCAGCAATTTTTACTGTCATTTCCGTGACCACACCCAAGAGCAGACTGCCACAGGCAAAGACTACACTGCCTGCAAAAGGCAGAATAAAGGCCACCACTCCAGCCAAAAGCCCCAGCACGATAATCATTTCCACCAAAGGCACTACCACAAGATTGGCTATCAAGGAAGACAACGAGAGCTGATTAAAATACCAGGCAAGTATCGGCAGGGTGGCAAGCTGTGCCGCCAGGGTAATGGAAAGCCCTGCCGCAATATACGCATTACAGCCATGTTCACGGAAATATTTTTGCCAGACAGGCGCCAAATAAAGCAGCCCTGCCGTGGCCAGGAAGGACAACTGAAAGCTGATGTGAAAGAACAGCAACGGTGAGATTAAGAGCATAAGCAGCCCGGTCAACAGTAAAATCCTTCGTGCGTCACGCTCCCTGTCCAATGCTAACGCTACAAAAGCCAGCCCGCCCATTATCGCCGAGCGGATAACCGGCGGCACCGCGCCAGCCAACAGGCTGTAGATTGCAATCACCCCCACCACCAACACTGCCGTAGCCACTTTATGCAAGCGCAGCAATGCGCCCAGCCCTGCCATCACCGCCGCCAACAGACTGATATGCGAGCCGGACACCGAAAGGATATGAACTATCCCGGTAATGGTAAACGAATCTACCAGTTCCGGCTTCAAGCCATCATAGCCGCCAAAAAGCATGGCAAATATAGCCGCTGCATCCGTTTTGGGCATAACCTGTTCCATACTTTCCCGATAGTGGCGTCGCACCTCTGCCAATTTGCGGGCAAAAGCAGCCGTGTCCACCGGCATGACTTTTATTCCCTGTTTGCCTGCCGATAAGGAAGCGCTGATTCCCTGGCTCTTTAACAGCATTTTCGTATCCAGTTGGCCGGGATTCTGATAGCCATGGGGTGAGCGCACCTTTCCCGTAGCCGTCACCTTGTCGCCAATCCGCACCTCCGGTGCTTCACGCTCTGAAGCATATACATACAGCCCGCCACTGGCTGCCTGCCATTCATGTTCCTGCTGTTTAACTTTGGTCACATCAAGCAAATACCGCTGTTTTTTCCGTCCTTGACTGTCTTCTGTCAGCCGCGGAGCTTCCCGCAAAGGTCCCTCAACTTTTACCGTCTCCTTAGCCCAATGGGATATATCCTGCTCCGGCAGATTATCCGCCACCATAAAGCGCCAAAAGCCTACGAAAAAGAATGCCAGCACAAATGCGAGCCATGTCCACGTCTGTGCTCGATAACAACCATAAACAGACAAAAGCAGTGCCATTACCAGCAAGGACAGCACAATCCCCATAGGCATTGTAAGCAAACTGGCACAGCCAATTCCTGCGCCTAGAGCCAACAGCAAGCCTGCCAAAAATACTTCCTGATGCTGACCGATTTTCATGCCCTCACATCCCGCTTATATGCAAATCTTATCTTTCATTTTGGCAAATTTGGCATCACCAATGCCACGAATCTTCTTGATATCTTCAATCGACTGGAATGCCCCTTCGCTTTCCCGATACTCGATAATCCGTTTGGCCATAGCTGGGCCAACTCCCGGCAAGGTATCCAGCGCTTTTTCATCGGCAGTATTGATATTGACCTTTTCCCCGCTGTCTGCTCCTTTGGATTTATCCGCTTTTCCCGAATCCGTTTTGCTGTTTGTTCCGGTCTTTTCCGGCACCTTTAACTGCTGGCCGTCCTTGAGACTTTGCGCCATATTGATTTTTTCGCCGTCCGCAGTTGGCAGCAACCCGCCACAGGCATTGACGGCATCGGCCGCCCGCGCTCCTTCAGGCACTTTCACTAGCCCCGGCTTATTAACTGCTCCGGTTACATAAACCGTTATTTCCTGCTTTGGCGGGCTGCTTTCAGCAGTTGCAGCTGCATCCAATACTACAGCTTGTTCCTCACTGTACAAACCGTAATAAGTGCCGCCTGCCGCCGCCAGTAAAATAATCATTAAGACAAACAGTTGTTTCTTGTACATTGGCATAATACATTCACCACCTATTATCCACCATCACTATACATTCCTACTTTCGCGCACAAGAAAAAAACTCCTGCCAAATGCAGAAGTTTTCTCACGTTTTCTATAAAGTTAAGCGATTGCCGTACGGAAGAAATCCTCCACCCAGCTGTTCCAGCCTAAGTCGTAAATATTCTCTTCGCCAAGTTCATTCTGGTATTCCGCCAGTGCAATCATCATCAGAGAATCGGCTACACAGCCATCATCATCCATATTCGCTTCTACATAGCTTTCATGGACGGTATTCACTACCTCCGCCAGACGTTCCGGACGCATGTAGGAAATCCCCTCATACATGGCATCCAGATACTCCCGCGTATCCTTGCGATATTCCGCCGGTCTTTCCTTCACCGAATCCACAATCTGACGAATCCGGCTAAGGGCAATCAATTTAATTCTTGTTATATAAAGTTCTTTCGTATACATACACAACACTCCTTACCGTGGATATATAATAGCATAAGTTTACAGTAATCGCAAATTGTATGCATGTATACTTAATAAACTGTTTACTGAATTATGTGAATATTGATTATGTGTATACATAATACAAACAACAGCAAAACAAAAAGCTCTATGTCCGTCTGACACAGAGCTTTGTTTTAGCAATATTTACTTAAAAACCGGTCAAATAGCGTAGAAGTTGACCAGTTTGGCATCAATGATACCGTCAATGCCCTTGACATCTTTAAGCACGCTTGCCGGAATGTCATGGTCAACGGTCAGCACCATCAGGCTCGTGCCTTCAACTTCCGTCTTGCCCACCTGCATGCCGGAAATGTTGATACCATGCACGCCCAGGAAAGTACCAATCGTGCCGATAACGCCGGGCTTATTGATGTGCGGGCAAACAAGGATACGCGCCTGTGGGTCAACGTCCACACGGAATTTGTTGATGCGCACAATGCGGGCTTCGCTGCCAAAGAGCGTGCCCTGCACCGTGAGGTTCTTGCCGCCGCCAATATCGGCTTTGACCGTAATGAGGTTAGCAAAGTCTTCAGCTTCCTTCTTCTTGACTTCCGTCACCTTGATGCCGCGTTCTTTCGCCAAACCAGGAGCGTTGACGTAGTTTACATCGTTTTCCATAATGGGGTTCAAGAGGCCTTTGATTACAGCCGTGGTCAGCATGCCCGTGTTGACTTCCGTAATCTCGCCGTTGTAGGTAACCTCCACCTTCTTGACGGGAGCTTCGGCCAAGGAGGCAACCGTGCCGCCCAAGCGTTCAGCCAGCGTAAGGTAAGGCGCAATAACCTTCATGACCTGCGGAGAAACCGGCGCCATGTTTACAGCCGTTGCCACTGGTTCACCCTTGAGGGCTGCCAGAATACCTTCGGATACATCCAGGGATACGCCGACCTGCGCTTCCACCGTGGATGCACCCAGATGCGGCGTCAGCACAATGCCTGGCACACCGACGAGCGGATGGTCCGCACCGACAGGCTCGCTGGTGAATACGTCGATGGCTGCGCCAGCCACAATCCCCTGCTTCACGGCTTCGGCCAAATCTTCTTCGACGATAATGCCGCCGCGGGCACAGTTCACCAGACGTACGCCCTTTTTCATCTTCTTCATCTGTTCCATGCCAATCATGCCCTTGGTGTCAGGCGTCAGCGGCATATGCACAGTGATGAAGTCCGACTGGGTGATAACATCTTCGAGCGTGCCCACGGTCACGCCCAAATCTTTGGCACGGTCTTCGTTGATATAGGGGTCATAAGCGATGACATTCATATCAAAAGCCATGGCCCGTTTCGCTACGCCGGAACCAATACGGCCCATGCCGATAACGCCCAGCGTCTTATTCCGCAATTCCACGCCCACATACTGCTTGCGATTCCACTCGCCCTTCTGCATGGTTTCATTGGCAATGGGGATATTGCGGGACATGGCCAGCATCATGGCCATGGTATGTTCCGTAGCGGCGATGGTATTGCCGCCGGGAGAGTTGATGACGATAATACCCTTAGCCGTAGCTGCCGGAATGTCAATATTATCCACGCCGACACCAGCACGACCGATTATCTTGAGCTTCTCTGCCCGGTTAATGACTTCAGCCGTCACCTTAGAGGCAGAACGCACCATCAATGCATCATACTGCGGAATAATTTCCAGCAGTTCCTCAGCGGAAATCTTGTCCCGCACATCTACTTCAAACTCCTTCTGCAAAAGCTCAATGCCCTTGGGCGAAATGCCATCAGCAGCCAAAACCTTCATATCCATCGCTCCTTATAATCAAAATAACACTATTCCATTATAGTTTATCCATTTCGCAGTAGCAAGTGTATTTTACCAAAAAACAAATTTTATTTCTAAGTTTAGTTTTATGCTATTAATTCATGCTTTATGTAACAAATTGCAGTTTGTTGGGGAGTTCGTTTCGTGCTAAAGGTAGCCTGTTTATACGTTGTCAGGGGCAAACAGGGAGTACTTTTTCTGTTTCCCGCTAAACGACCCCCTCGGGAAAAATAGCTGTCCAGTCGCCTGCGCCGGGCGGGCCAACGGCGCTTCTGTCAGCGAACTTACTTAGCAACGCCCTACAGGGGCCGGCCTTCACTGCGTTCAGGCAGTCGCTCCTGACAGAAAAAGCACTCCCCGTTCGCCCCAAGTTACGGATTAGGCTATTGCTACGAACTCGTTGCTCCCGTAACAAGAACATCGATGTACTTGCTGCTTGTCACCGCGAAAATGCCGTTTTATACGAACATCACTTAGGGCGGAGGTGGTGATGCTTTTTGCCGTGGAACGACTGTCCGAACACAGTGAGGACTGGCCCACAAACGATATAAACTAAATATTGCGCTGAACATACGCGCCGTCGGTCTTGCCCGGCGCAGGTGGCTAAAAGCCCATACATTTCCTTGTGGGTCATTTCGTGCAACGGCGAAAAGTATTACCACCTCCGCCCAAACTGAGCTGTAACAAAAAATTTTAGCACGTACTGGCAAACTGCAATTTTTCATGAAACAGCCCGAGGAAATATCTTTTTCCTCGGGCCGCATTTATAGCAAATTTCTCGGATGCATAGACTTCACATAAGCCCCCACATATTCCGGCGCATCCTTCCCATATTTTTCGAGCAGTTTCACAATGGCTGACCCTACAATCACGCCGTCGGCAATCTGGGCCATGCGTTTGGACTGGTCGGGATTGGCGATGCCAAAGCCAATGGCACAGGGCACATCCGTGACCTTACGGATTTCTTCCACCATTTCCGTCAGATTCGTGGTGATTTCCTTGCGCACGCCAGTAACGCCCAAACTGCTGACCACATAGATAAAGCCCGTGGCTTCTTTGGCAATCATGGCGATGCGCTCATGGGACGTCGGCGCAATCATGGAAATCAAATCCACACCGTACTTTTCGCTGAGGGCCGCAAATTCTTCTTTTTCCTCATAAGGCAAATCCGGCAGGATAAGCCCATCAATCCCCACCTCCTGACATTTGGCGAAGAAATCCTCCCCGCCATAAGAGAACACCACATTGGCATAGGTCATAAAGACCAGCGGAATCGTAACTTCCTGCCGCAGGTCCTTGACCATCTTGAAAATCTTGTTGGTATTGACGCCGTTTTTCAACGCCCCCAATGTGGAACGCTGAATCACCGGACCTTCGGCTGTAGGGTCAGAGAAGGGAATCCCCAGTTCGATAAGGTCAGCGCCATTATCCACAGCCGCCTTAATCGCGGCCTTGCTCGTTTCCATATCGGGGAAACCGCAAGTAAAAAAGGGTATAAAGGCTTTGCCGTTCTTGAATGCATTTGCAATATTACTCATGAATATCCTCCCCCCGATAGCGGGCAATGGCGGCACAGTCCTTGTCGCCCCGTCCAGATACCGTTACAACGATGATTTTGTCCTTGTCCAGTTGCGGTGCCAGTTTCATGGCATGGGCGATGGCATGGGAAGACTCAATCGCCGGGATAATGCCTTCCGTCCGCGAGAGATATTCAAACGCCTCCACTGCTTCATCATCAGTAATCGCCACATACTCTGCCCGCCCGATATCATGCAGGTGGGCATGTTCCGGGCCGACGCCGGGATAGTCAAGCCCCGCTGAAATGGAATACACCGGTGCAATCTGACCGTTTTCATCCTGACAGAAATAGGATTTCATGCCGTGGAAAATCCCCACGCGGCCCGTATTGATGGTCGCCGCCGTCTCAAAGGTGTCAATGCCCCTGCCGGCAGCTTCACAGCCAATCAGTCGTACCTGCTCATCCTCAATGAAGTGATAGAAACTGCCGATGGCATTGGAGCCGCCGCCCACACAGGCCAATACTGCATCCGGCAGGCGACCTTCTTTCTCTAACATCTGACTTTTGATTTCCTGTGAGATAACCGCCTGAAAGTCGCGGACTATCGTCGGGAACGGATGCGGCCCCATAACGGAACCCAAGCAATAATGGGTGTCGCTGATACGGGTCGTCCATTCGCGCATGGCTTCAGATACGGCATCTTTAAGCGTCGCCGTGCCGGAAGTAACCGCTACAACCTTGGCACCGAGCAAACGCATGCGGTAGACATTGAGCGCCTGCCGTTCCGTGTCCTCCTTGCCCATAAAGACCACGCAATCCATGCCCATAAGTGCTGCCGCCGTAGCCGTAGCCACACCATGCTGGCCGGCGCCGGTTTCGGCAATCAGGCGGGTCTTGCCCATCTTTTTCGCCAGTAGTGCCTGCCCCAGCACATTGTTGATTTTATGTGCGCCGGTATGGTTTAAGTCCTCACGCTTGAGGTAAATTTTTGCTCCCCCCAAGTCGCGGGTCATTTTCTCCGCATAATAGAGCCGTGATGGACGGCCGGCATAGTCATTTAAGAGTTCCGTGAGTTCCTTTTGGAACTGCGGGTCTTTTTTATAGTGGTTATAGGCTTCTTCTAATTCGATAACGGCATTCATCAAGGTTTCGGGAATGTACTGCCCGCCATGAATGCCGAATCTTCCCTGAGGATTGGTCATTGCAAACGCTCCTTTACTCTATCCGCAGCGGCATAAAACTCCGCTAGTTTTCCATTCTTATCTTCCGCCCGCATCAGGGCTTCTCCCACCAGCACAGCGCTGGCGCCCATCTTCACAGCGGCTTTGACATCTTCTGCATCTTTGATGCCGCTTTCGGCTACAAAGATGATATCTGCAGGCACCAGTTCACGCAAGTTGGCACTATTATTGAGGTCTACGGAAAAATCCTTGAGGTTGCGGTTATTGACGCCGATTATCCGCGCCCCCGCATTTAAGGCCATCTTTACTTCTGCTTCATCATGGGCTTCCACCAACGCTGACAGCCCCAGCTTATCGCAGATGGCCAAGTATTTCCGAATCTGCGCCTCCGTAAGCAGGGAGCAAATCAAGAGCACCGCCGCCGCGCCCAAAAGCTTGGCTTCATAAATCATATATTCATCCACGGTGAAATCCTTGCGCAGGCAGGGAATGTTCACCGCCGCCGCAATCTCCCGCAGGTAAGCATCACTGCCTAAAAACTCGCTTGGCTCCGTTAACACGGAAATTGCATCAGCGCCGGCAGCCTCGTATTCCTTGGCAATCTGCAAATAGGGAAAGTCCGGAGCAATAAGCCCTTTAGAAGGCGAAGCCTTCTTGCATTCGCAGATAAAGGACAGTTTCTTTTTCCGCAAGGCCTGTTCAAAGGCAAAATCCCCCTTGGGCAGCGCCAACGCTTCCTCACGGATTTGTGCCAAAGATTTCTGTTCCTTAGCCGCCTTCACTCGTTCTCTGGCATAGCCTGCCAGCCTATCCAGTACCGTCATGCTACCGCCTGCACTTTCTGACTTATAGCGGCAAACTTCTCCAAAGTTTCCATGGCCTTGCCGGAGTCAATAAGCTCTGCCGCAAGTTTTACACCATCAACCAAAGCCGGTGCCTTGTCGTTGATATAGAGCGCCGCACCTGCGTTCAGGAGCACTGCATTGCGCTTATGCCCGCGCTCGCCCTGCAAAATACTGCGGGTAATTGCAGCATTTTCCGCGGGCGTACCGCCCACTAAATCATCCTTCGTGCAGCGTTCCATACCGAAATCTTCCGGCTTAATGGTATAAGCCTTGACCCAGCCATCGCGGATTTCGCAGACCGCCGTGGGCGCTGACAGGGAAATCTCATCCAATTTATCCCTGCCGTAAACCACCATGCCCCGCTTGACGCCAAGGCTGCTGAGCACATGCGCGAGCGGCGCCACGAGGTATTCATCATAAACCCCCAAGAGCTGGCGGGTCGGACTGCCGGGATTGGTCAGCGGCCCCAAGATATTGAACACCGTCCGTACCCCAAGTTCCTTGCGGATAGCGCCGACATATTTCATGGAAGTGTGATACTTCTGTGCAAAGAAGAAGCACATGCCCACTTCATCGAGAAGTTTCTTGCACATCTCCGGGCTTTGCTCGATATTAACGCCCAGCGCCTCCAGACAATCTGCCGTGCCGCATTTGGAGGAGGCTGCCCGATTGCCATGCTTGGCGACTTTTACACCGCCCGCAGCCGCCACTAAACTTGCCGTGGTAGAGATATTGAAGCTTTGGGAGTGGTCGCCGCCGGTACCGACAATATCGCAGATATCCATTCCCGTATCCACCTTCGTCGCATGGTCACGCATGGCCGCCGCACAGCCGGCGATTTCCTCCGTGGTTTCCGCCCGCGCACTCTTGGTGGAGAGTGCCGCCAGGAACGCCGCATTCTGCGTGGGACTAGTCTTGCCGCTCATAATCTCATTCATCACGGCATAAGCTTCATCGTAAGTCAAATCTTCTTTGCTGACAATCTTTACAATAGCCTGCTCAATCATGGTAAATCCTCCTTCGATACAAAAACTCCGGCACGGTTCTGCCATAACCCAGGCAAAATAAAACGCCCTTGACAGAACAATCCATTCTATCAAGGACGAAAAGTTTTCACACTATCCGCGGTGCCACCTTGTTTTCATGGCTTTCAGCCATGCGCTTTGCAGGATACAACCATATCCCCGGAAACTCACGCGTTCCTCACGTTGCAGAATACTCTGATTTGACCTGTCAAATCATTTGACTGCACCCTCAGCGGTCCATTTGACCATCCGTTTCTTGCCTGACTTCCAGCAACGCAGGCTCTCTGTAAAGGCGTAAAAGCCGTTATCTCCGCTTCATCGGTTTAGGTCACTGCGATAAAATAATCTTACAATATTATTTATCGCAGTTCCTTATTGTTTAATTTTGAAATTGATGTAAGCTTATCATTATTCCGCAGGTATGTCAAGATATTTTTCGTAAATCTGTAAAATTTATCTTTTCAGTTTCGCCATCTGTATTTTATAGAGGAACAATATTTGTTTTTGCCCTTGCTTTTATAAAAAATTAGGGGTAAAATAGAGAAAAATATCCGCTATATGTAACATTGTAAGTTTTTTACTTTTAGGAGGTACTCCATGGAAGCAAATCGCGTATATAACTTTAATCCCGGCCCGGCTACCCTGCCCCTGTCGGTACTCAAGGAAGCACAGGCAGAATTTCTGAACTTCGGTGACAGCGGCATGTCCATTCTGGAAATCAGCCACCGCGCTAAGCCCTATGCCGCCGTACATGCACAGGCAAAAGCCGATATCAAGGAACTCATGGGCCTCGGCGACGATTACGAAGTCCTGTTCTGCCAGGGCGGTGCCAGCCAGCAATTCGCCATGATTCCGCTGAACTTTGCCAGCCCAGACCATCCCGGCAGCTATGTCCTGTCCGGCAGTTTTGCCTCCAAAGCCTACAAAGAGGCGGAACTCTTAGGCGTGGGTGAAATCGCCGCTTCCAGCAAGGATAGAGATTTCAAGCACATTCCCATTCAGGAAGAACTCAAAATCAATCCGAATGCTGCCTATGTACACCTTTGCTACAACAACACCATTTATGGCACGGAATACCACTACATTCCTGAAACAAACGGCGTGCCCCTCTTTGCCGATATGTCCTCGGATATGCTCTCCCGTCCGCTCGACTTTAAGAAGTTTGACTTCATCTACGCCGGCGTGCAGAAGAACTTAGGCCCCGCTGGTGTCGTGCTCGTCGTTGCCAAAAAAGAACTGCTCGCCAAGAGCCCCAAAACTCTACCGACCATGTTCCGCTACAGCACCTTCCTCGAAAAGGATTCCCTCTACAACACGCCGCCTGCTTTCTGCATCTACATGGTCGGCAAAGTTGCCGCCTGGATTAAGGCTGAAGGCGGTCTTGAGGAAATGGCTAAACGCAATAAGAAGAAAGCCGCTGTGGTCTACGATGCCATCGACAATTCCGACGGTTTCTACAAAGGCCATGCTGACAAGGACAGCCGTTCCTTCATGAACGTTACCTTCCGCCTGCCTTCTGAAGAACTCGAAGCAAAATTCGTAAAAGAAGCTTTAGAGCAGGGTCTTAGCGGCGTCAAAGGCCACCGCAGTGTCGGCGGCATGCGCGCATCCATCTACAACGCCATGCCGTATGAAGGCGCTGAAAAGCTCGCCCAGTTCATGGATAAGTTCCGCAAAGAAAACGTCTGATTTATAATTTCACTAAAAATGCCGGTCGCATAGTGCATGCTGACCGGTATTTTTTATCCATTTTCTATGAAGATGCCTGCAACTTCATTATAGGTCATTATCCTTTCCTACAATTTAACGTATCTGCATCTTTACAATGTTTGATCTCCTTAACATTCTTTTATTGCAAAAGAGACAGTACATTGCTCAAATTTTGATTTGCTTGCGCTAAAATAGCTTGTGATGCTTGTGTCAGAATACTGTTCTTCGTAAAAGAAACCATTTCTTTAGCCATATCTGCGTCACGTATTGTCGATTCACTAGCTGTCATGCTTTCCTTCGACACCACCAAGGTTTCATTTGTATGGCCGAGCCTTGATGAATACGCACCAACTTTAGTCGCATTATTCAATGCATATTCTATAGCTTTGTCAATCACTCCCAGTGCAGATACAGCAGCTTCCAACGGATCTATCTTAGTATCTTCAATACCTAATGCACTTAACCGCATATTTTCAATATAAACACGTAGGTGCTCATTAGCTTTTGTTCCAGTATGGATGATTAAAGGTTTATTCAACTTCGCTATACGTTCATATTCCCCATCTTCATAAACTGTCGTTGAAATATGTTCCGTTGTTTCTGTCCACGTATCATATTGTGTTGTTACGGTTTCCGTAATTGTTCCCGTTGTTTCTGTAGTTTCAATAGTATCGGTGATTATTTCATATTCCGTAACCGTAGTTTCCCCAAGACTAAGTTCGCTGTAATCAGCAATTCCACCAGTCTTTTGCATTGCTGTATCTAACAATAATACATTTCCCACTATACTATAGGCCGAATAATTAGAACTTGTATTCCCTTTCCCGATAGCTTGAGCATCAATAGAAGCAGCAACAGCTTTAACATTACCACTCGAATAGGAGTATATCTTGATATCTCCACATGTTGATTGGTAGCGTATTGAAGAAACCAAAGAATCATAACCTCCAGTACCGCTTCCTATCGCAGCACTGCCTGTTACTGATTGTGATTTTGCGTCCACCTTGGCATCGGAATAAATTACGATATTTCCACAGGAACTTGCCCCAGCACCACAGCCAATACCTGCGCCTTTTTGCCCATAAGCGGTAACATTTGCATTAGAATAAATAATAATATTACCACATTTAGGTGGCATATTAACATTAACTTGTGGTCGAGCACTTATTTGTCCAGCACCAATTGCCACACCTGGGTTATCATTATCTACTGTACCTCCAGGGGTCGTATATCTTTTTACTGTAATATTGGAATTGCTGCCTATTGATATATCCCCACATGATGATGATTCACCTCCACCACTTCCTATGCCAGCACCAGGCCCATTATTTTCCTGAATTATATCTACTGTTATTCCCTGTCCTAATAATATATTACCGCAAGTTCCTTCATAATCACTGCCAATTATTGCTCCAAAATTTAAAAATTTAGATGTTATGGATAAGCTGCCATTCCCCACCACAGACAGATTGCCTCCTGCATTTATACATGCAGTATTTTTAGGGCGTGGTATACTAAGCCCAGGATAATTTCCTTCTTCATAAATAGTATTTGTCCCTAACAAATGAAGCGTATTTGAACCCAATGCATCAAATCGTATCGTTGAATCATCACCATTATTGGAAATACTTACATCCTTTAAATATAGATCCTGTAAGCCATTATCTACAATATATACATCATTCACCGTTGAACCATCTTCAGGCCCCATTATTTCTACAGTTGGTGCGCTTATTGTCAGAGTTCCTGTGTAATCTGAAGCAAATCTATATACCCCATTAGCGGTGATGGATGTTGTGCCATTAGTGATAAGGATAGGCTCTTCTGGTTTGGTCGATGTAATTTCATTGCATGTTACAAAAGTTGTCGTTGTCACCTTCTGTACCTTAGTCGCATCTGTAACTGTGGTTACTGTAGTTGCAGTATTATTAGTTACTCAAACTTCGCACACGGAAAACATCCCGTATGCCTTGATAAATCAGCTTGAACTGAATGTCGAAAGCCATTCACGCACACTTCTGTGCACGCAGA
>CACZIV010000018.1 GCA_902781305.1 Pseudoselenomonas ruminantium | reverse complement strand
GTTATATCAAACGTGAGTAGTCTGTTCTTCGGGACGGCAAAAGCGGACGCGGTGAATGAGGAATGGAACATAAAAGTTAACTTTCTACGGAAGGTTTATGGCTTTTTATAAGTTTTCAGTAACGGTTTATACGAATGGATTTTATTGAATTGGCGAAAAAGCGTTATTCCTGCAAGAAATTCCAGCCGGACAAGGCCGTGGAGCAGGAGAAATTGGATAGGATTTTGCTGGCTGGTCAGCTGGCGCCTACCGCTAAGAACAGTCAGCCACAGCATGTCTATGTGTTGAAGTCTGAAGCAGCCCTGCAGCTTGTGGACGGGCTGACGCCCTGTCGTTATGGTGCGCCGGTGGTGCTGGCTGTGACCTATAACAAGACGCAGTGCTTCAATTATCCTGGCGATAAATACGATTCCGGCGCGGAAGATGCCACTATTGTGGCCACGCATATGATGCTGGCGGCCGCAGAGACGGGCTTGGACAGCTGCTGGCTGAATTATTTTGACCCCGATAAGGCAGCAGAGGCCTTGGAATTGCCTGCAGAGGAAACGCTTGTGATGCTTTTGGATGTGGGCTATGGTGCAGAGGGTGTACGTCCCTTGCCGAATCATGAAAAAACAAAACCGATGGAAGAATTGGTGTCCTATCGCTAATCTTCATTTTGTTTTCATAGTCAATCATCATATTTTCATTTAACTTTGTTATACTTTGTCTTGTTCAAAGGTTTGCAAGTTCGCAAGACTGGAGGAAACAAGACAATGAATCAGATGAAGAAGATTAGCAAGAACATTAGCAGTAATATGATGAACAAAATGCGTCTGCAGCAGGTTAAGGCCTCGTTGACCAAGCTCACTGCTGTGATGGTTGTGACCATGACCGTACTGGCGCAGAGCCTGATTGCTGAAGCGCAGGAGGC
The DNA here is from genome assembly GCA_902781305.1 of Pseudoselenomonas ruminantium. GTDB lineage: Bacteria > Bacillota > Negativicutes > Selenomonadales > Selenomonadaceae > Selenomonas_A > Selenomonas_A ruminantium_K. The sequence continues at coordinate 30,784 of CACZIV010000018.1, read as the reverse complement.
GGAGCCGGACATAACCAGGGATATGCGCGCGTTAGAGCAGAAAGGTGTGTATCTTACCGGGCTGAAACACCGTATCAAGGCTGAGGACAGCCTGATGCAGAAGATTTTGGCCGATGCCGTAAAGGATAATGTGAACTTGGGACAGGCCGCTGATGGTATCAGCGATGTTCTGCGTTACACCTTGGTCATCAAGGACAAGGATTACAGCTGCCGGGTGCCGCAGGCGATGAAGAAACTCACGGACAGCGGTTATGAAGTGGTAAAATTTCACAATGCCTGGGGCGGTAAATTCTATCAGGGTATCAACGTGCAGCTGTTAAGCCCCACGGGCGTCAAGACGGAATTGCAGTTCCACACGCCGCAGTCCTATGCGATTAAGCAGGCATCCCATGGCGTATACGAAATCCGCAGAAATCCCGACGCTACCCCTGAGGAAGTGGCCGATGCTACGGTCAAGAGCATTGCTTACAACAAGCAGGTAAAAATGCCTGCGGGGGCCAAGGATATTGTCTGGGAAGTAACGAAATAAAAATGCCAAAAGGCTCGCTGGATAAAAACAACGAGCTTTTTGGCGTATGGTCTTATGTATGGAGCACAGGCCGTTTAGGCACTGATGCTTTCTTTTTTCTCCCCCGGAATATCCCGGATGGCGTCGTCGCCGTGCTGACCGGTGCGGATGCGGACGGCATCCTTCAGTTCGGTGACAAAAATCTTGCCGTCACCGAATTTGCCGGTACGCAGGACGCTTTCACAGGTGGAGAGCACTGTGGGCACGGGGATTTCGGAAACCACGGTTTCGACTTTGATTTTTGGCACGAGTTTGACATCGTATTTCTTGCCGCGGTAGATTTCCTGATGGCCTTTGGAGAGGCCACAGCCGAAGACCTGGCTCACGGTGATGCCCATAACACCGATGCGGTTGAGGGCGCGCAAGAGTTCATCGAGTTTGGAGGAACGGGTGATGATTTCAATTTTGGTCAACATGGCAATCATCCTTTCTCAGCCATATTCATCTGCATGACGGTATTGGCCAGCATTTCGCTGGAAGTTTCAAAGGAGCCTAAGAGCGGGCTGGAGGTCAGCACACCGCGGGTATAGCCGCGCTCGCCGTGCTCGATGATGTCGAGGCCGGTGAGTTCTTCGGCTTCGTCGGCGCGGGTTTCCATAAAGCTGTGTACCAGCTGATAGAGGACAAAGGAACCGCCGATAGCCAGTGCATAAGCCACGACAATGGAAATGAGCTGCGCCGTGAAGAGGTGCGTGTCACCATAGAACAGGCCGTTAGCACCGGCCGGATTGACTTCGGTGGTGGCCCAAAGCCCCGTGGCAATCGCGCCCCAGGTGCCGCCGATGCCATGCACGCCGAAAGCATCGAGGGAATCGTCATAGCCGAGTTTTTCCTTGAGGACCGCTACGGCAAAGTAGCAGATTACGCCGCCAATGAGGCCAATGAGCACAGCGGGCATGGGCGTTACGAACCCTGCGGCAGGCGTGATGGCCACAAGACCAGCCACACAGCCGGATACCGCACCCAAAATGGTGGGCTTGCCATTGAGCTTCCATTCCACGAGTACCCAGGAAACGGCGGCAGCAGCAGCGGCGGCCTGACTCGTGATAAAGGCATTGGCGGCAAGAGCGTTAGCGCCAAGAGCACTGCCGGCGTTAAAGCCGAACCAGCCGAACCAAAGAAGCGTTGCCCCAAGAACGGTCATGGGCAGGTTATGCGGCAGCATGGCCGTGTGCTGATAGCCATGACGTTTACCCAAGAGCAGGCAGATGGTCAGCCCGGACACGCCGGAAAGGATATGGATAACGAGGCCGCCGGCAAAGTCAAGGGCACCGAGTTCGGCGAGGAAGCCACCGCCCCATACCCAATGGGCCATGGGATTGTAGATGAAGATGGCCCACAAGAGGATAAATACGGTAAATGCGGCAAATTTCATGCGTTCAGCAAACGCACCGGTGATGAGCGCCGGCGTCAGCGCGGCAAACATGCACTGGAAGGCGACAAACGCCAGTTCGGGGATGGTGCTACCCTCCAACACTTTCAGGCCAATGCCCGTCAGGCCGATTTTGTCGAGGTTGCCGATAAAGCCGTTCACATCCGGGCCAAAGGCCATGGTATAGCCGATAAGGATAAATTCAACCGAGATAAGCGCGAGGACAAAGAGGCAAGACCAGGTGTCATGATAAAGACCAAAGCGGCGCTGATGAGTACCCATGCGGTATCGCCAGTATCAATCATCATAATCAATCCTTTCCCTAACAACAAGAATAAGTCCTGCAAACAGGAAAGGCGCCCATAGCGCAGTAAACCTGCACTACGGACGCCTTTGTCCAAAACGCTATGAACGCACAAATCCCCCATCACCCGGTACCTGGTGATGGGGGACAACGTTGTCCTGTTTGCTTATGAGGTCATTATAGACGCTGGAAAAGTGGTTGTCAAGAAGTTCAATGGATGTATACAAAATACTAATTGTCCAGTTCATTAACCCAATATTAGATGAAGATTATACAAAACTTATATAGAGATTAAAAGAGGATTAAAAATAGCAGCTTTTTCATAAATAAGAGGACTTAAAGCCTATTGAAACCACGATTTGATTAATCTATAATATCAAGTTATAAAATGCCTTCAACCCAATTCCCACATAGGAAGAATGGAGGGATTTTATAGATGATTCTTCTTTATTTATATAGGCCTTCATGGAGAGATAAAATTAAGAATATTTATAGTTTATATTGAAATGATATATATAGTAAATTTTGTCTTTATGGGGAACTGGGGCTATTTTATCTGATGGTGAAAGGATTGTAGGACAAATTGGTGAATGGTTGTAGTGGAAAAAAACATTCCCATCTGGAAGCCTATGTCAAAAAGTGCTTTCTAGGGGCTGTTTTTATGGGGGTTGGATTATCTGCGTCGCCGGTTCAGGCTGCCTCGAATGATGTATGGATATACGATTCGATTATGCTGCTGGCCAAGGAAGGTTATATGGATATGCCGGAAAAGCCATTGAACGCATATTCCAAAAAAGAACTGGGGCAGATGGTCGCACAAGCATTATTGGAGTTTGAAAAGAACCGTACAGGTTCATTGGCTGATGAATATGGTCGTATATCCCGTTTGCTGGTAGTTGATGAAGTACAGCTGAAACTGGCTAAAGAACAGGAGCGGGAAGCTGAATCACGGATTAAGAGCGCACGCAGCAAAGCGGCAAAAGATACGGAAATGTATGTCCGCCGCTCGATGCAGGGGCAAAATCGCTTGGAAGTTATGCAGCCGTTAAAAGAAAAAAGCGATAGTTCACTGAGAAAAATAGAGCAAGCATCTAGAGATTATGCTCAAGCCAAAAGCCGTGTTGAGCAGCGGGCTAAAATGTTGGATTATGTCCGCAAAAGACAGCAGGATTTGTTGACTGGCCTGAGCGGTACTGGACAGACAAGTGGTTCAGATGTTCAGATAAGTACGACCAGCGGGTACGGAGAAAGTACTGTAGCAGGCGGCTATAATGGTTCTGTGGTGCCCTCTTCGGTGTTGGATACTGTGGGCAGGCTTAGAGCAGAATTCCTGCCAGAGTTGGATGAAAATGGCAGCTTGGATAGCATGAATGCCCGTCAGCAATTAGAATCCAATATGCCAGTAGAAGATGTACCGGATCAGCAATTGAAGCTGGATGCGGAAGTGCGTTATGATGTACGCTATTCCAGTGGTGCGGATAGTGGAGAGAGTAGACAACGTGCTCGTGCCCGCTTGTACCCGGATTACAACATCGACAACAACTGGCATGCTATTGGTATGTTGGAGTGGGAAAAAGCATTTACCGGCAGCGGAGATGATAAAGATGGCAAGTTGAAGCTGGATCGTTATTATCTGAGTGGCAATGTTGGTATCGCACACATGGACTTGGGCGCTTTTGGCAGCACGATGGCAGAAGGCAATATCTATGACAGCAAGTTTATGGGAGTGCGCGTCCAAGCTGGTGAGCCGGTTAAGTACACATTAGAATATGGCAAAGCGGCTAAGGATAAAATAGAGCAATCATATGACTTTACGATTTCCTATCAGGGTGCTGTTTATCGTGTAGAAGGAGGTTTTTATCACTTCAAGAGGAGGGATGAAAATAGCCAGGATATTTATATGGCTAATTATCATCATAACATAGGTCTGTTGGATGCAGGAGCTATGCTTTTGTATGGCAGGAATAAGGGGGAAAGCGGTAAGACTGGTTATGTCTTTACATTAGGATATACGCCGCAAAACAGTTGGCAGCCATATACGTTTAGCAGCTGGCTAAAATATTATTATCAGCCATCCTCTACATATGTCAGCCACACCATGAATGCCATGGTTGATAATATGCGTTACGATAAGAATGATTCCTTTAACAGGAATGGTGGATTTAAGGGTTGGGGAATTGGTATAAATTATAATCTGCCTGCTGCCTGGACTTTGGGGTTGGAATTTTATCGTTTACAGGATCTTGAATATGGCAGACGTAGCAATACGATTTGGTTTGCGGTAACCAAGTCGTTCCAAAATTATCATGAATAAGTGTAGTTGGGGTAATAGGATAGAAATACAAGGAATGAAAGGATGATTTAATTTAATCATGAATGTACTGGGGAAACTGAGTATTGGGCAAACCAAACTGGCCGTAGTGGGGTTGGGGTATGTAGGAATGCCACTAGCGGTAGCTTTTGCAGAGAAATTTTCGGTTATCGGTTATGACTGCAATGCGGAGAAAGTTGCTGCTTATAAACGCGGTTATGACGTTACGGCGGAATTAGGCAATGAAGTGCTGAAGTCCGTCAATATTGATTTTACGACCGATCCACAGCGCCTATCCGAGGCATCTGTTATTATTATCGCTGTGCCTACGCCTATAAATGGAGATAAGACACCAGATTTACTTCCCGTAAAGGGAGCTACGGAGATTGTAGCCAAACATATCCAAAAAGGTACAATAGTGGTGTATGAATCAACGGTTTATCCTGGGGTTACAGAAGAAATTTGCCGTCCCTTGCTGGAAGAGATTTCTGGATTGCAGGGGGGACGTGATTTTAAAATTGGGTATTCACCAGAGCGCATAAATCCAGGCGATAAGGAAAATCGTTTAAAGAGCATTACCAAAATTGTTTCCGGTGAGGATGCCGAAACATGCAAGGAAATTGCAGATGTATATGGGGCGATAATTGATACGATTTATGAGGCTTCTTCAATCAAGGTAGCAGAGGCTGCGAAATTGGTCGAGAATACTCAACGGGATATCAACATTGCGTTTATGAATGAACTGGCGATGGTGTTTCATCAAATGGGGATTGATACAGATGAGGTTGCTGCTGCGATGGATACCAAGTGGAATGCCTTGAAATTTCGTCCCGGTCTGGTGGGCGGGCATTGCATCGGCGTAGATCCGTATTATTTCATCTATAAGGCAGAAAATCTGGATCAGTATTCCCAGTTGATTTCAGCTGGGCGGCGCATCAATAATGACATGAGCAAATTTGTGGCGAACGAAATTGTGAAAGTAATGTTAAAATCGGGAATAGATGCTCCCCATGCGAAAATTTACTTAATGGGCATGACGTTTAAGGAAAATTGTCCTGATACGCGCAATTCCCGTGCTGTTGATGTTTATCATCATTTGCAGGAATACGGCCTGCAGGTTTATGCATCCGACCCAATAGCAGATAAGCGGGATTTTCAGCGGGAGTATGGGATTGAGTTAATAGATGAAGAGTCGATAAGTAATGCGGACTGCTTGGTGTTCTTGGTGGCCCATGAATATTATGTGAAGCAGTCTTTGACCGAATGGCACCATTTTTATCGCAGCGGTCATAAAAAGCCCTCTGTGCTTATTGATGTTAAAAATATATATGGACGCAAAGCCGCGGAAAAGGAAGGATATATCTACTGGAGTTTGTAAGCGGAAAGGAGGATTATATTCAGCGTGAATTTTAAGAAACTAGGTCTTATGGTAGCGATTTGCATTGCGGTGATTGTTGGGGCGCTTATATTTATTCGGGATTATCTGATTGAAAAAACTGAATTTATTCCCGATATAACGGATTTGACGCATAACTATCTGGCTGAGGATGAAATTCGTGAAGCAATGGCAAAGCGACAGGCTGCGGATATCAAACCTGCTGAAGTGATTACTACCTTGCAGGATGGAACCCCGCGTATAGCACTGGTGTTTGACGGCATGCCGGATAGGCCGCTGGCTGCGCGTTTGTTGGATGTTTTAGCAAAACATAAGGCGGAGGCTGTATTCTTCGTTGAGGGAGATAATGTGGCTGATGAGCCGGAAACGATGAAGTTAATTTGCAGTGCAGGACAGGAAGTGGGGAATTATACTTATGTGGGTCTGGCTGCTATGGAAAAATGTTCTGTTGAAGAACAGGTAAAGGAGTTATGCCGCACCCAAAAAGCGATTACCATGCATGATCCGCTGACCCCGAATTTGTTTCGGGCACCGCGGACGATTTATGGTGATGATTTATTGAAATCTGTACGTGCAGCAGGTCTGGAATATGCGGTTAAGGAAAACGTGCGCTTTCAGCCAGGCAATATCCATAATCAAATGGAAGCGGACCGCTATGCAGCTTCCGTTATAAATGGCAGTATCATAGCCATTCCCGTGAACCCTTATGTGGAACAAAAGGTAAACGATGTTGCTGTTCGGGAAGAAAAGCCGATAATGGATAAGAAACCCACCATAAAAGATGATCATTCAGCGGTAGTTCCACCTACTGTTGATTTGGCAACGGAGTTGGATTTGCTGCTTACCGCTTTTGAGGCAAGGGGCGTGCAGGCGGTGTTTGTGAATCAATTCCGCAAAATACATTATATACCGGCCAATCTACCGATATTCAATCAAGATAAACAAGGAGACGTTAAATGATAACCGTAAAGAACAATCCCGTGGGAAATACGGATTCCGGTGCAGAAACACAGGATGTTCTTCTAGCAGAAAAGCCTGACCGGCGCATGCTTTCCTATGTTCCCAATGAGGATGGTCTGAGAAGTAACCATGACCGCCGGGGCGCATTGGAAGATGATGAAAACAGGCCAATTGATTATAATTTGTATCAGCAGGAGGACAAGCGCGGAAAGCGTTATTTGGTAGATTACGAAGTCACGGTTAAGATTGCTGCTCAGACAGGAAAAAGGACTTTTGTGGGAAGAGCCGTAGATATCAGCGCGACGGGAATGTTATTAAAATTTCCCCGTGAAGATACGGAATATATTCATAAGGCGGAACAGGTTCAGTTGAACTTTGTCATCACACCAGGATCTATGCCTGAAGGCTATGAGATGAAAATCAAGAACTTAAAGGCGCGCTGTGTACGTTTGGTAAAAAAGGAAGATGGTACATTACTTTGCGGCTTGGAATTTATGGATACGTTGGCGCAGTATGCTACACGTAAACGGCAAAATTATCTGTTGGGAGCTGCAGCATTTTGTTTGTGCATTATCACGTTTGTCATCATTATGATGCGGGCGGAATCTGTTGTGTATTTTCGCTTTAATCGCTGGTTGTATTTATACAGTATTATTGCGGCAACATTCCTTTTATCACGTTATTTCTTTGCTATTTTTTACAGGCCGGTGCCGATAGATGCGGATTACACACCTGGGGTTACGGTAATTATTCCCTGTTTCAACGAAGAAAATTGGATTAAGCGAACGATTTATAGCTGCATCAATCAGGATTATCCGGCAGATAAGTTAGAGGTTATCGTTGTGGATGACCATTCCAATGATAATTCGGTGGAGCGTATAAAAGAAGCGATTGCGGAAATCAAAGCAGCGGATACGGAAAGCGGCATCTACCATACGGATACGCGCATTCGTTATATTGTGCAGCCGGTCAATAAAGGCAAACGGGATGCTATGGCGGTGGGGGCTGTGGAAGCGCAGCATGAGCTCTTGGTCTTTGTGGATTCCGATAGCTTTTTGGACCCTTTTGCGGTACGCAATATTGTTCAGCCGTTCAAGGATAAGGCCATGGGCGGCGTTTCCGGCCGCACGGATGTAGCCAATACCTATACAAATGCTCTTACCCGGATGCAGTCTGTGCGTTATTACATCGCCTTTCGGGTTATGAAAGCAGCAGAGAGTTATTTTGATTCTGTCACGTGTTTATCTGGCCCGCTTTCCTGTTATCGTCGGGATTTGGTGCTGAAGTATGCCGATGCCTGGCTTAATCAAAAGTTTTTGGGACAAAGAGCCACTTTTGGTGATGACCGCAGTATGACCAATTTCATTTTGCGCCATAATCGTACCGCATATCAGGATTCAGCAGTTTGCGCTACGATTGTACCGAATAGCTATACGGTTTTTTTGAAACAGCAGATGCGGTGGAAACGCTCCTGGCTGCGGGAATCGTTAATTGCGGGGCGCTTTATTTGGCGAAAAGAACCCTTTATGTCGTTGAGCTTTTATATGGGATTGGTTGTGCCGATTGCTGCACCGGTTATCGTATTGTATAACCTGATTTATGTACCGGTAATGCATCGTGTTTTTCCGATTACGTTTTTAGTCGGCATGCTGCTTATGGCCTTGTTGATGAGTATGGCACAGCTCTTCCTGCGTCGCAGCAGTACGTGGCTTTTCGGCATGTGGTTCTGCTTTTATTATGAAGCTGTACTTTTGTGGCAGATGCCTGTGGCCTGGTTTACCTTTTGGAAATCCACGTGGGGGACGCGGATGACCCCGGCTGATTTGGCTGAACTCGAAAAAAAGCGGCGTGAAAAAGAACAAAAGGAGGCAAAGAAAAAGCATGCTTCCCAAAAATAAAATAGATGAACGGGTCCTTGCCCTGCAGGATAGTGCTTTTACGCAGCGTAAAAACCGCAGAAAACGAGTGCGTGTAGTGGTGGAATTTGTCGTTTTGGCAATTCTGATTTTTGCCATTTACAATCTCTTTTATTCGCTGAAAACGTATCAAGCATATGACCATAATGCGGTTAACGCTGGTGAGCAGGATACAGGTTTTGTTGCCTTGTCTTATTTTGGGGTGGATCACATGGGGGATACCTCCACATTAATTGGACAAAAACAGCTGTATAAGCATTTACAGGAATTAAAACGCCAGGGATTTGTAACCATCACTCAACAGGATATAAAAGATTATTATCAGCTGAATAAACCCCTGCCGCCGAAATCCTTGTATCTGATGTTTGAAGATGGGCGGCGTGATACAGCGATTTTTGCCCAATCTGTTCTTGAGGATTTGAACTTTAAAGCCACGATGATGAGTTATGGCGAAAATATCGAATCTCTTGATATGAAATTTCTGAAACCATCGGAACTTGAAGAGTTAGAGGATTCTACTTTTTGGGAACAAGGGACTAATGGTTATCGTTTGGAATATATCAATGTTTTTGACCGTTATAACAATTATATTGGTGAAATTGATCCGCTGCGTTATGCGATGATTACACCTTATTTAGAAAGACGTTATAATCATTATCTTATGGATTACATTCGCGATAAGGATGGCGTGCCGAAGGAAAGCTATAATCATATGCGGCGCCGTATAAGTTACGATTACGAACACTTACGAGATGTTTATGCAAGGCATTTTGGCAAAGTACCTGCCGTATATGTTCATATGCATGCGAACACAGGTAAATTTGCGAACAATAATGGGGTTAGTGCCGTAAATGAAAAGTGGATACGTGAGTTATTTACAATGGCTTTTAATCGGGAAGGCTATTGTTTCAATCAGCGAAACAGCAGCATGTATGACCTTACTCGTATGCAGCCCCAGCCGTATTGGCCTGTTAATCACCTGCTTATGCGGATAAAATACGACATCAACACGCCTATTGAGTTTGTGACCGGTGATCGTTCTCGTGCGGATAAGTGGAATTTGTTATCCGGGGCGGCAGAACTGGAAAATGAAACGTATACATTGACCACCTTGCCGGAGAGCGAAGCGTTGTCCGAAGTGCGGGAAAGCAGCAATTTGCCGGATGTAAAAATATCGACCAATTTATTAGGCAATTCCTTTGGCGCACAGCAGATTTTTCTGCGCAGCGACAATGCCCGCCAAAATTATCTTTGTGTAGAATTGGTTAATAATGAATTGCTGGTAATTGAAAAGACAAATTACAGTAAAAAGGAATTATATCGGGAAAAAATACCGGTTATCCTGGGGGAAAAAATACCTTCTGTTGAAGAAAATAAGCGGGAGGCAGAAACCCAGGAAAATATCGCGTTTGCCCGTTATGCGCCAACAGCTGAACAGGCAGAAGAATATTATGGCCGGGCAAAACAAAGAGAAGCTATGCCGGCAGCAACTGTTGAAGATGGGGCAGAGGCATATGAACATGTGCAAAGCTTTCATCGGCGCAGCGTCCATAAGCTGGAGATTGATTTAAAGGGAAACCGCTTGTCCTTGAAACTGGATGATAAGAATATACCGCAGGATATTACCGTAGCGGAAAATGGGCAGGGCGGTGTTTTGCTGGGGGCTTCCTGGCAGGGCGAGGCCTGGAGTCAGCGAAATCTTGCTGATGATGTCTATGATGCGGTTTTTGAAAAGTTTACCATTACGACCAATACAGGAAAAGATGAGGAAAAAGTATTGTTTACGACAGAGCTTTCCGGCTGGGATAAGTTTGTATTCCAGGCAAAGGAAACTTGGGAAAGTATTCTTTGCTGGTTCTTGCGCAATGGGTAAATAAAGGGAGTGGTTGAGATGAAGCGATATCTTTCTTTAGTCGCATGGGGGCTGTCGGTGTTTTTCTTAACAGGCTGCGCTCAAGGAGCTGTATTGCAAAGCGGCAGTCATGCTCCGGTGGAGTTATCCTCATGGGTCGCATCATGGGACAAGGATAAGGGCCTTGCCGAGTATCGGCAGGTTAAGAATCATTTATCCAGTATTGGCTGTTTTATGGCTTATTACGATAGCGAAGATAAGTTGTTCATACCAGCAGAAACTAAGGAAATCGCGGACTTTGCCCGCAAGGAAGGGCATAAGCAGCGCTATCTTACGATAACCAATGACTGGCAGGACAAAAAAGGACGGCAAAATCCCAAGGATAGGGATTTACTCAAAAGGCTGTTCATCAATGATGAACGCAAAGAGGAATGTGTTCAGGAAATGTTGGCTGCAGCCAAAGAGCTCGAATGTACCGGCATAGAATTGGACTACGAAGCCTTTTTTAAGGATAAGGAACTCTTGCAGGATTATTTGTCGTTTACCTATAAATTGTCCAGGGCCTGTATAAAGGAAAACTTGGATTTGCGTATTGTCTTGGAACCGGGGATGCCTATGGACGCAGGTTTTTGTAAGGGGCCTGAGTATGTGGTCATGTTTTATAATCTTCATGGCAAGCATAGTGGGCCGGGAGCTAAGGCGGATGCAGCGTTTATTCAAAAGACTATCGGGAAAATGGCGGCTATTCCCGGACGGAAAAGTGCAGCCTTTGCTACTGGCGGCTGTTTGTGGGAAGATTATGGTCTTTTGGGACTTAAGAAAGGCCCTGTTCGTTTTGTCGATGAAGATGAGGCAGCTGCTTTGGTGCAAAAGCATAGTCTCATGCCTGAACGTGATGCCGAAAGTGCCGCGCTGCATTGTCAATATGAGGAAAATGGGCATCATTATGAGTTATGGTATGCTGACAGCGAAACCATAAATGCCTGGATAAAACTTGCTGCCGACAATGGTATTGAACGAATCAGTTTGTGGCGCCTGGGAGGCAATACCGACATCAAGGCGGTTAAAAACCGGTAAGGAATGAAAGGAATCTGACGATATGATGGGATTGCAAAAGTTGAGCAGTTACCTGCGTAAGGGGGCAGCAGCCGTTTTTTTCAGCACAGCACTGCTTGCTTATCCAACGTACTGTGCAGCGACGGATTTTGAACAGTTAAGGCTGCAAAATGCGGGGCATTTGGCGGAGGCAAAGCGTTATTTGCCCACTACCGAAAAAGCCGTTATCCTGACTTTTGGTGGTCTGTCCAAGAAGGCGCCGCTGCAAAATATCCTGAGCTATATGGCTCAGGAACATTTGCGGGGAACGTTCTTTGTAACGGAGCGGGAATTACAGCGCAATGGTGATAATCTGCAGCTGATAAAAGCTTATGGTCAGGACTTTGCTATGGGATTAACGCCGACCAAAACGGGTACCTTTGCTGATTATTGTGCGCAAATCCAAAGACTCGATAAAGCGTTGCAGGAACGCTATGGTACAAAGAGCAAATTTGTCCGCATTATGACCAGCGGCGGGGACAGAGCGGCTATGGAAGAAGCCATTTCCGCTATGGGCTGTACCTTGGTCGGGCAGGGGCTGAATGTCGTTCAGTCCAAACATAAAAATGCGCAAACTCCGCAGGAGGTGATGCCGCAGATTTTTGGCAAATGGACGACCTCGCTGAATATGGGCGAAATTGTCTACATGCGCACGGATTTTTATACCAGTGATGTTCTGGCTGCGGAAATGCTTAAAGAAATCAAGCAGAAGAAAATAGATAATATCGGCTATAAAACGGATGATAAGGGAGAGCCGAAGAAGTGTAATGATTCGGTCTACCATACGGCATCTCTGGCAGATGTGGCTGGAAACAGCGATTTTCATTACAGCTATCCGGTGAACAAAGATGATTTGCCGATAGAAATGCAGCCGGAATATGGCAATAATTGGGTGACCGATGAAAATTTCTCCAGCGCTTTTTACAGCCGTTATATCGGGGCACCGGAAGTCAGTGCCAACGATAGAATGTTGGGCTTTTCCCGCGAGGAGATGACGCGTGCGGATAAGACGGGGCTGGTTAAGACCGCTCCGCCGCAAACGGTGTTTCTGACTTTTGACGACTGGGGCAATGATGATTCCATCAATAAGATATTGTATGTATTGCGCAAACACAATGTTCATGGGACATTTTTTATCATCACGCGCAATATGCTGAATAACCCGAACTTGTTGCGCGCTATTGCTATGGACGGCAATGAAATCGGCAGTCATACCAATAATCATGTTGCCATGACGGTGCAGGATAAGCGCGGCCGGCAGATACCCGTGGAATCGGAAGAAGAATACCGTGAAGATGTGACGTCTTCCTATCCCAAATTGCTTTCGGTGGTAGGGGATATGCGGCTGGCTAATGGACGTCCGGCGCTTACCAGACTGCTTCGTCCACCGACGCTGGCGGTCAGCCGCATGGGCGTAAAGACGATACTCAATGCAGGCTTTACCTATATTGTCAATGGTTCCGGCAGTACAGAGGATTATGGGGCAGTTTCCATGCAGTCTTTGGTAGGGATTATGAATCATATCGTACATGATGAAAAGGGCAATGTTCGCCAAGGGGCAATTCTCATCATGCACATGAGCTCCACAGCCCAGCGTACGCCGGAGGCATTGGATATCCTCCTCACAGCCAATGACAAGCTGCCGGCAGGTCATCCCGGCAAATTCCAGGTCGGCCTGTTAGGCGATTACCTGATTGACGGTTATGACCAACGCCAGCCCATGAAAAAAGAATAAAATGCTATAAGTCACAGACAAGCACAAGCAAAATCGTATATAATATTTATAACGAGCAAACGCATAACTCCGAGCAAAAATATCTAAGGTTTATGATTTTTCGTGGCTATGATATTGCGCCGGGGCTCTGCTGGAAACGGCAGAACCTTCCATGTTGAAAAGGGGTATCTATTTTGATTGTGGCCGGTCATCAGGTGAAGACTATCCTTTTCGCATGGAGGGGATAGTCTTTTTGTATTAAGGGAGAGTTACCAATGAAGGAAATGCGCACTGAAGATGCAGTGGGGCAGATTCTCTGCCATGATTTGACGCAGATTATAAGGGGCGTGACCAAGGATGCCCGCTTCCGTAAAGGTCATGTGCTTCAGGCGGAAGATATTCCTGTGCTCTTGTCTATGGGCAAGGACCATATTTTTGTCTGGGAAAATGATGACTCCATGTTCCATGAAAATGAGGCAGCAGAAATCCTGCGGCAGCTTTGTCAGAATGAATACATGACGGCTTCCGAACCCAAGGAAGGGAAAATTGAACTGACGGCGACCGTCGACGGTGTTTTTCAGGTGGATGAGAGCCGTTTTGATGCGGTAAATGAGCTGGATGATGTGACCATTGCCACCTTGCCACAGAATATGCCGGTCAAGGCTGGTCAGAAATTGGCCGGCATGCGGGTGATTCCGTTGGTCATAGCGAAGGAAAAAATGGAGCAGGTGAGGAAAAAAGCAGGGGATAAGCCGCTTTTACGCCTGCGTCCTTATCGGCAAAATCTCAAGGTCGGTGTGGTGACAACAGGCAATGAAGTTTTTTTAGGGCGTATTGAAGATACCTTTACGCCGGTTATTGAAAGCAAGTTAAACGCCTTTGGCCTGGTCATTAATGAGCATCGCCTGTCCGATGATGCGATAGAGCACACGCAAAAGCATATCGAGGAACTGATAGAGTTGGGCATGGATATGGTCATTTGCACCGGGGGCATGAGCGTTGACCCGGATGACCGGACACCGGCGGCTATCCGGGCAGCGGGGGCGCAGATTGTCACCTATGGAGCACCAACCCTGCCCGGGGCGATGTTCCTGCTTGGCTATGTGGCAAAAGGTGATAAGGAAATTCCCGTTATGGGCTTGCCCGGTTGTGTGATGTATGCGGGACGCACGATATTTGATTTGATTCTGCCCCGCATAATTACGGGGGAAAAACTGACGCGCAGGGAAATTCGCCATTTTGGCATTGGCGGGCTTTGCATGAACTGCAAGGTTTGTCATTATCCGGCTTGTGGATTCCAGCACTGAGGAGGGGAGAACTATGCAAAATTTATCTTTGGAAAAGGCGGTAGACTTTTTGCAGGCACATTGTCAGCGGGTAACGGCGGTGGAGGAAGTACCCTTGCTTTCGGCATGGGGAAGGATTTTGGCGGAAGACTATATTGCGCCGTTTGCTAATCCGCCTTTTGACCGTTCGCCTTTGGATGGTTATACCTTTGCGGCAGAGGAAACAGCCGGGCATGATGCGGATAATCCGGCCCAATTTAAGATTATCGGTGAGGAATGTGCGGGCGATTTCTTTGCCGAAGAAGTGCCAAAGGGCTGTGCCCTGCGCATTATGACGGGCGGCGCCATTCCACAGGGCTGCAACTGTGTCGTGCGGCAGGAAGATGTGGCTGTGGATGGCGATACCATTAGGGTGCCTTTTGGCATTGAACCGTATACGAATTTTTGCTTTGCCGGTGAGGATATTCAAAAGGGGACTAAACTGGCGAAAAAAGGCACGAAACTTACGGCTGCGCATATTGGTGTGTTGGCGAGCATGGGCTTTGCTATGGTCAAGGTTTTGGGCAATGTGCGCATTGCCCTTGCCAGCACGGGAGATGAATTGGTTTCGCCCGGGCAGCCGCTTTCGCCTGGCAAGATTTACAACAGCAATCTTTACCTTTTAGCCAGTCGTCTGCAGGAATTGGGCTTTGCGCCGGAGATTGTGGGGACGCTGCCTGATGATGCAGGGGAGGCCGCCAGGATTATACAGGGATATCGTGACCGGGTAGATGTGTTCCTGACCACGGGCGGCGTGTCTATAGGGAAGAAGGATATCATGCATGGCGTGGTGGAAAACGTCGGTCAGCGCCTGTTCTGGCAGGTCGCGATGAAGCCGGGGGCTCCGGTACTGGCCTACACGATGGGGGAAACCTTGGGGCTTGCCCTGTCTGGTAATCCCTTTGCCGCTTGTGCAACTTTTGAACTTATCGCTGTGCCGGTGCTGGCGCATATCAGCGGAAATGATAAGATTCTGCCCCAGCGTGCGCAGGCTGTGCTGACGGATGCTTTTCCCAAGGAAAGCCGGGGCCGGCGTTTTATTCGCGGTTACTATGAAAATGGCAAGGTGCGTCTGCCAGAGCAGCATTCATCGGGGAGTCTTTTCTCGATGGTGGGCTGTAATGCCTTTGTGGATATTCCCGCAGGCACGGGAAAACTGGCGAAAGAAACGGAAGTGGACATCATGCGCCTGTACCGCGTGAAATGAAGGATTGGATTTTATGCAAGACCAATATGCACGAAAAATCGAATATGTGCGGATATCGCTGACGGACCGCTGCAATCTGCGGTGCCGTTACTGTATGCCGGAAAACGGCATTGTGAAAATGCCGCATGCAGATATGTTGACCTTTGCGGAAATCCTGCGTGTCGTGCGGGCCTTGGTAGCATTGGGGATAAAAAAAGTGCGTCTGACCGGGGGGGAACCCTTGGTCAGACGCAATCTTACGGATTTAATTTATGCGCTGCGGCAGATTCCCGGCATTGAACAGGTGGCGCTCACGACGAATGGTGTATTGCTTCCGCGAATGGCTGAGGATTTGCTGCAGGCAGGGCTTACGGGGCTGAACATCAGTCTGGATACCCTGCGGGCCGGAACCTTTGCCGAGCTTACCCGCCGTCCGCTGTTTGCGCAAGTGCAGGCGGGGCTGGAAAAGGTGCTGGCAATGGGCATGGAACAGGTCAAGTTTAACTGTGTGCCGATTTATGAAGTCAATGATGATGAAATTCCTGCACTGGCAGCCTTGGCCAAGGATTATCCTGTGCAGGTGCGCTTTATCGAGCTTATGCCCATCGGCTGTGCCTATGCCGCGGGCTATCGGGGGGTGCCGATGACAGAGGTGCGGGCGCGGTTGGAGCAGGCTTATGGCAGGCTGTGTCCGGTGGGAAAAAAGAGCGACCCTTTGCAGGGGCCGGCTGAATATTATCAGTTAGCCGGTTTTGCCGGTCGGGTGGGTTTTATTGATGCGCTGGAACATCCATTCTGTGCCGCGTGCAACCGCGTGCGGCTTACAGCAGATGGTTTTTTGAAGCTCTGCCTGAATCAGAAAAACGGGCTGAATCTGCGGGATTTGCTGCGGAACGGCATCAGCGATGACAATTTGAAAAGGGCATTACAGCAGGCTGTTTACCGCAAGCCGGCAGAGCATTTATTTCGAGACAGTAAAAACACGGCCAAAGACAGCCGGGCCATGTATCAGGTAGGAGGTTAATGTTTAGATGGGCAAAATTCATGCGCTGTGTACGAGTGAGCAAAAAGGTACGTTGAAAAAGCCACGGGATAAGGTATTTTTCGCCACAGAATGGGGCATCAAAGGCGATGCCCATGCGGGCAAATGGCATCGGCAGGTGAGCTTTTTAGGTCTGCAGGAGATAGAGGAGTTTCGGAAGTCAGGTGCACAGGTGGAGTTTGGCGCCTTTGGCGAAAATATCGTGGCAGAGGGCATTCGATTCAAGGATTTGCCGGTGGGCACAAGGTTGAGAACTGGCGAAGTCTGGTTTGAAATCACCCAGATTGGCAAGGAATGCCACAAAGACTGTGCCATCCGCCAACAGGTGGGCGATTGCATTATGCCCCGCGAAGGCATCTTTGGCCGGGTGCTGCATGGTGGCGAAGTCAGCGTGGGGGACGAATTGGAATTTGTCCCGAACGGAGAAAAACTGCCGCTTGAGGCGGCAGTAATTACGGCCAGTGATAAAGGCAGCCACGGTGAGCGCGTGGATGAGAGCGGCGCGAAGGTGGCGGAAATCCTTATGGCAAATGGCTACACCGTAGTCAAAAAAATAATCCTGCCCGATGAGCAGGAACAGCTGGAAGATAAGATGCTGGAATTGGCTGAACGCGGCATAGCGCTTATCGCCACCACTGGTGGTACAGGCTTTTCCCCGCGCGATATTACACCCGAAGCCACGCTGGCAGTCTGTGAGCGCTTGGCGCCTGGCATTCCCGAAGCCATGCGGGCTCTGTCGCTGAAAATTACCAACAGAGCTATGCTGAGTCGCGCCCAGGCGGGCATTTGCCGCCGCAGTCTGATTGTGAACCTGCCCGGCAGCAAAAAGGCTGTAGAAGAATGTCTGGGCTTTATCCTGCCGCCGCTGAAGCACGGCATAGACATTCTGCGGAGAGAGACTGGAGAATGCGGGCGGCAGGCTTAGGAATAAATTGTGACTTGACAGGGTTATCCACAGATAACTTGTAGATAACCTTGTGGATTCTGTGGATAACCTGTGTCAAAATAAGCAAGTTATCCACAATAATCCACAGTTTTCTGTGTACAAAGTGTATAACGTAAAAAAATCGCTTTTCCTGTTTATGATACAAACAGAGGAAAAGCGATTTTTGATTAGTGAGCTTGTCTGCCGGTCAGCATGATGGACAGCAGGACGGCACAGGCTAAAAAGAAGGGATAGAACAGGCAGGGGATAATGCTCAGGCTGGTGATGCCGGCCAGTGCGGAGGCGATGAGCAGCTGTGCACCGTAGGGGATGATGCCCTGGGCGATGCAGGAGAAGGTGTCCAAAAGCGAAGCGCTGTCCCGCGGTTCGATGCCGTATTCTTCGCTGATGGTTTTAGCAATGGGGCCGGCCACGACGATGGCAACGGTGTTGTTGGCCGTGGCAATATCCATGAGGATGGTCATTAGGCCGATGCCGAGGCGGCCGCCGCGGGCGCCTTTGAAATAACGGCGGACGAAGTTCAGCAGGGCTTCAAAGCCGCCGCCGTCCCGCATAATGGCGCTGATGGAGGCGGCGAGAATCGTGACAATCATGGTCTCAAACATGCCGTTCGTTCCCGCGCCCATAGCGGAGAAGGCTGTGGATAATGTGGTGGTGCCAGCGGCGATACCGAAGGCGAAAAACAATATAATGCCTGTTCCGAGCACGCAGAATACGTTGATACCGATAAGGGCCATGATTAAGACGATGAAGTAAGGCAGGGCCAGCAGCAGGGAGTAATCAAAGGTGCCCAAATCAACTGCTGCGGATTGGAAGGCCAAGACAAAGAGCAGGGCCAGAGTGGCCAGAGCCGCAGGCAGGGCGATTTTGAGGTTGGCATAGAATTTATCCTGCATGCGCGTTCCCTGCGTGCGGGTAGCGGCGATGGTGGTGTCGGAGATAAAGGAAAGGTTATCGCCGAACATGGCGCCGCCGACCACAGTACCAACCGTAAGCGGCAGGCTGAAGCCGGCGCTGGCGGCAACCGAAGCGGCAATCGGCACCAGTACGGTAATGGTGCCGACGCTGGTGCCCATGGACATGGAAATCAGGCAGGCAATCAGGAAAAGTCCGGGGATGGCAAAGGTACCGGGCACGAAATTCAGGAGCAGGTGGGCGGTGCTCTCAACGCCGCCCGCCGCTTTGGCAATGCCGCCAAAGGCGCCGGCCATCAGGAAGATGAATAGCATAATGGTGATGTTCACATCACCGATGTTTTTGGCACAAAGCTCGATATTGCCGAGAAAATCGCGTTTGCGGTTCTGAAAGAAGGCGACAATCAGCGCCAGCCCAAAGGCTACGACTACCGACATGACATAGAAGCCCATCTGTCCCTCTATGGGGGCGATGTATTCATACCATATGCCTGCTCCCAGATACAATACCAGGAAGACGAGAATGGGCAGCAGGGCCGCCGCCCGCGCTTTGGGCGGATTATCATATTGTTTCACGAAAAATCATCCTTTATCCAAAATATCCTTTAATTTGACGGCAACCATTTCCGGTGTGATCGCCTTCATGCAGGCGTTGGTCTTATACTGACATTTCGTTTTGAGACAGCGTCTGCAGTCGTGCGGACTGATGACGAATTCGTGTCCTGTTGTCAGCGGGCCGTAAACATCCGGTTGGGTTGGCCCCCAAAGAGATAATGTCCTGCAGCCGATGGCATCGGCGATATGGAGAGGGCCGGTGTCACAGGAGAGCAGCAGGTCAGCCGTTTTTAAGAGGGCGGCCAGTTCCAAAAGACTCGTCTGCCCGGCAATAGACAGGCCGGGGCGGTTCATCATGGCCTGTGCTTCCTTTATAAATATTTCATCATCGGGAGAGCCGCAGAAGACGACCTGCACATGGGGCGGCAGGCTGTTCAGGGCCTTGCCGAAGTTTTCCGGTTCCCAGTTCTTGTCCGGCCAGGTGGTGCGAATTGTGACCATTAAAATCGGCTGCTGCAGGTCAATGCCATGCGCTTGCCAAAAATCTTGGGCAAAGCCCTGCAGGCTTGGGGGGAGGTTCAGTACCAGTCCCGGTTTGAAGGATGACAGGTCAAAGCCTAACGGCATCAAGGCGCTCAAATATCGGTGTACCTTGTGGGAACTTTCGATATTCGGGGCCATTTCGCTCATAAAGAGCGGATTGCCTTCGTGGCGTTCGTGAATGCCGATACGGCGCTTGGCACCGGAGAGCCGTGCCAGAATTCCGGTCAGGAATAAGCCTTGAATATCCAATACCAAATCAAAGTGCCGCGCCTTTAAGAGAGCGCGGGCTTTTTTTAGTTCGCGGAAAGCTGCGGGAAGGTTCCAGCTGGCAAAGGCTTTGTCCAGCGGGCGTCTGTCCCATACGAGTACTTCGTCAATATGAGGATTTTCTGCCAATAGTTTATCTGCCGGCGGACTGACCAGCCAGGTGATATGCGCGTTTGGCTGAAGTTTTTTCAATTCCCGGGCCACAGGGGTGGCATGGAGTACATCCCCAATGGCAGAGAGCCGCAGAATAAGGATTTTTTGCGGAAGTTTATTTTCCATAAATCTTGGTTTTGCCTTTCGTTCATAGTACAATAAAATGATAGGTTTATATTAGCATAGTAACGGGAGATTGTCCAAAATGTTAAAGGATATTACGATAAAATCGCTGGCCAGCGATACGGTGTATAAGCGGGGGCGCAATTATTACCGGGCAGGTGAAGTGGAAGACCTTACGCCCTTGAATGAGGCGCAGACGCGCTGGAGTGCCGTGGTCATGGGAACGGAACCGTATGAAGTAGAAGTGCGGCTCGACAAAAGCGGCAACAATGTGGAGGGCTATAGCTGTGACTGCCCGGCGGCAGAGCAGTATTTGGGTGCCTGCAAGCATGTGGTGGCAACGCTTATGGCTGTTCAGGACGAGCAGGAGCTGAATCAGGCTGCGGGGGGCAAGGTAAAGGATAATTTTGCCCGCCTGGGCATCACTACCGCCCGCGACCTACTGGAACATACGCAAAGGAAAAAAGAGCAGGAACAAAGCCTGGCCAGTCAGCGGATGTTTTCTTTTTTCCAGGAAGCGGCGCAGGCAGACAAGGCAGCGTACAACATTGGCGCGGCGCAGTTCGGTCATTTGGAGCCGCGTCTGTTCATTGATGAATACTATGGCAGCTACAAAAGGTGGCTGGAATTCCGCTTTGGCTTAGATAAACTCTATGTGGTGAAAAATGCCGGTTCCTTTGTCGAGTCCATGGAAAACGGCAAAGACTGGCAGCTGGGCACGAGGAATGTGGTAAACCTTGCGCAGGTGCATTGGGGCGATGAACAGTCGGCCAAAATCTATGCGCTGCTGAAAAAATACTTCCGCGCCGAGCAGGGCATGTTTGCGGCCGGTTCGACCAACCGTTACTATTATATGAGCTACCATTCTTATCTCTTTGACCAAAAGCAGTTCCGCCTGTCCGAAGATGCCTTTGCCGAGTTTTTGGAAGTTATGGGCGACAGCCCCTTTGAACTGCGCCTGAATGGAGCGGAAATGGAAACGGTGCGGATGGTGCCGGGCAATCCGCATATCGAACTGGAACTTCGGGAAAATAAGGGCGGCGGTGAATTGGTGGTGCAGGAAACCGATATGGTTCCCCTGGATGACAATTGCCGTTTCATCTATCAGGAAGGGCGGATTTTTCAGACGGAGAAAAAATTTGCCCAAGGATTAAAACCCCTGCTGCGCACCTTTGAGGCGGCCGAATCGGTAAAAATCCGTCCGCAGGATATGGCGGCATTCTTTGGCAAGGTTCTGCCGCAGATGGAAAAAGCGGCAGAGGTGAAAATCGCGCCCAAATTTATGGAAGAATATGTGGTGCACCCCCTGTCGGCAGAACTCTATATCGATTACGAAGGGGACGGCATTGCGGTGCGACCCAAGTTCGCCTATGGGGATGCGGTATTCAATCCGCTCGTGGAAGTCGAGCCGCCCCTGCGGGATGGTCGCAAGTTGGTGCGGGACGAGAATAAGGAGCAGGAAATCATCATGCGGCTGATGCATTATGGTTTCGGCAAAAAGCGTGACCAGCTGGTACAGCGGGATGAAGAACGCAGCTACGAATTTTTGACCGAGGAATTGCCGAACCTGCCCGACTGGGTGGATGTGTTCTATTCCGATGCCTTTGCCAACCGCCCGGTGCGCTCCATGCCCAAGGTGACGGCAGGGGTCAGTGTCAACGATTCGAACCTGCTTGAAGTCAGTTTCAATGCCAAGGATTTGGACTTCAATGAACTCATGGAAATCCTCGAGTCCTATCGGCAGAAACGGCGCTATCACCGCTTGAAGGACAAGACCTTTATCACCTTGGGCGACCAGCAGATGCAGGCTATTGCTGATTTCGTGGACAATACGGGCATTGCCAAAGCCAAGGCTGATGGTATGAAGGTAGAACTGCCCATGAGCCAGGCGATGTATCTGGATGAACTGGCGCGGGAGGACGAGGCCCTGCGGTTAGAGCGCAGCCGTGCCTTTCGTGCCATTGTGCGGGATATCCGCCATCCCGAGGAAAGTGCGGCAGAAGTGCCGGAGAGTCTTCAAGGCATACTGCGTGACTATCAGGTGACGGGCTTTAACTGGCTGTCGAATCTCTCCGCCTATCATTTGGGCGGGATTCTGGCAGATGATATGGGGTTGGGCAAAACTTTGCAGGTCATTGCCTTCCTGCTTTCCAAGCAGAATTATCAGGAGCCGCCGTCGCTCGTTATCGCGCCAACTTCGTTGATGTATAACTGGTTGGAGGAGATAAGCCGCTTTGCGCCGGAGTTAAAAGCTGCCGCTGTAGCGGGCACGAAGGCCGAGCGGGAAACGATTCTGGCGGAGGCTGATGCCAGCTATGATGTGTTGATTACGACCTATAATATGCTAAAGCGCGATATCGCCATGTATGAAAAACGGCGCTTCCGCTATGCTTTCCTCGATGAGGCGCAGCATATCAAAAATCCCACCACGCAGAACGCGCGGGCGGTGAAAAAGCTCAAGACCAGCGGTTATTTCGCCCTGACGGGTACGCCAATTGAAAATACGCTGACGGAACTCTGGTCGATTTTTGACTTTTTGATGCCAGGCTTCCTGCTTTCCCATAAAAAATTCAAAGACCGCTATGAAACGCCCATCGTACGGGAACAGGACGAGCGCAGCTTAAAAGACCTCAAGCGCCATGTCATGCCCTTTATCCTGCGGCGCATGAAAAAGGATGTGCTTACGGAACTGCCCGACAAGGTGGAGCGCAAGCTGGTCAGTGAAATGACGCCTAAGCAGGAAAAAGTCTATCAGGGCTGGTTCCTCAAGAGTCAAAAGGAGTTTGCCCAACAGATGGCGGCGGGAGACGACAGCCGTATCAAGATACTGGCTATCCTCACGCGCTTGCGGCAGATTGCCTGTGACCCGGCGATGTTTCTCGAAGGGTATACGGGCGGCTCTGGCAAGCTCGACCAGCTTGAAGAAGTGGTCAGCGATGCCGTGGAGGGCGGCCATCGCATCCTGATTTTCTCCCAGTTCACCACCATGCTTTCCCATATTGGCGAACGGCTCAAACAGCAGGGCATTGCCTATTATTACTTGGATGGCTCCACGCCGTCCTTGGAACGTATTCGCTTGGTCAAGGCCTTTAACGAGGGCGCAACACCGGTATTTTTGATTTCGCTGAAGGCGGGCGGCACAGGGTTAAATCTCACGGGCGCGGATATGGTTATCCACTTCGACCCATGGTGGAACCCCGCCGTGGAAGACCAGGCTACCGACCGTGCCTATCGCTTGGGGCAGAAAAATAACGTGCAGGTAATCAGACTTCTGGCCAAAGGTACGGTGGAGGAGAAAATTTACGAACTGCAACAGAAGAAAAAATCATTGATAGACCAGATGATACAGCCGGGAGAAAATTTCCTGTCCAAACTTACGGATGAGGAGATTCGGGAGCTGTTTCATTAATTGCCGGAAAGTCCGTTGACGTAAAAGGTCAACGGGCTTTTTGTAAATTGCAGTTTGCCAGTACGTGCTGAATTTTTTTGTTACAGCTCAGTTGGGGCGGAGGTGGTAATACTTTTCGCCGTTGCACTGAATGACCCACAAGCAAGTATGAACTTTTTTAGCAACTTGCGCCGGGCAAGACCGGCGGCGCGTATGTTCAGCTTAGTGTTTAGTCTGTGCCGTTTGTGGGCCAGTCCTCACTGCGTTCGGACAGTCGTTCCACGGCGAAAAGCATCACCACCTCCGCCCTCAGTGATGTCCGTACAAACCATCATTTTCGTAGTGACAAGCAGCAAGTACATCGATATTCTTGTTACAGGAGCAACGAGTTCGTGTCAATAGGCTAAATCGCAGCTTTGGATAAATAAACTGCTCTCTCTCAAAAGTTATGTATGTATCGTGTGGCTATGTTGTTATGATAAGCAACAAGTACATCGATGTTCTTGTGACGGGAGCAACGATTTGGTAGCAATAGTTTAATCCGTAGCTTGGGGCGGACGGGGAGTGCTTTTTCTGTTCGGAGCGACTGCCTGAACGAAGTGAAGGCCGGCCCCTGTAGGAAGCCGCTAAGCAAATACGCTGAAAGCAGCGCCGTTGGCCTGCCCGGCGCAGGTAACTGGACAGCTATTTTTGGCGAGGGGGTCGTTTAGCGGGAAACAGAAAAAGCACTCCCCGTTTGCCCCTAACTGCGTATGAATTGTATACCTTTATCACGAACCGAACTCCCCCACAAACTGCAATTTTTCAGCGTTTTTTACCTTAACTATATGCTCTTTTTGTCGATAATATGAGTAGAGAGTTTATGGACAAGGAGGGAGATACAATGGCAATGATAGCCCGTGTGGCAGAGGATAAGCAAAATTTATTGCAGCCACAAAATGTCTGGCAGAAAATGCAGCAGGATACGTCGCTGCGCAAGGATAAGGACGATACGGTGCTCGGCAAGGCGGCGGAGGTCTATATCAGCAAGGCGGGGAAGAAATTGAGCGAGGAGGCCAATGACCCGCTGAACCGCCTGTCGCAGACGGATTTTATGACGGATGCGGAAAAGCAGCTGTCCAAACTTTGGCAGGAGGAAAAGGACAAGGCCGAGTACAAGAAGCAGGCCGCGGAGATTGAAGAACGGTTGGCAAAGGACAGCAGCCTTACGGACAAAGAACGGGAAAAGCTGCAGGCTGAGGCAGATGAGCTCAGGAAAAAGGGCATGACCACGGACGATAAGCTCTATGACCTTTATGACCAAAAACACGCCTTGGAAAAAGATATCGAAAAAAACGAGGGAAAGTATATGGCAGGCGACCTCAGCGGCCTGCAGCGGCAAATCAGTGAGTTGGAGTGGAAAATTTATAATACCAGCATTGATATAAAGCATGAAGGCTGGAAT
Organism: Pseudoselenomonas ruminantium; assembly: GCA_902781305.1. Lineage (GTDB taxonomy): Bacteria > Bacillota > Negativicutes > Selenomonadales > Selenomonadaceae > Selenomonas_A > Selenomonas_A ruminantium_K. The sequence goes on along the minus strand of CACZIV010000018.1, from coordinate 5,410 downwards.
AAGGACAAGCTGACCCAACAGGCATTGAAGGAACGCGCCTATATCGCCATTGCCGAAAATGAGGCGAAAATCATGGGCGGGGAGTTGGAAAAGCGCAATAGTGAAAATGCCATGCTCACCCGTACGGCGGAGCAGATTGCGGTACAGATGGAAGAAAACGGCAAACACCAGCCAACGGCGGCTGATGTGGTGCGGGCGGCAGTCGAGGAAGGCAAAGACCGCGCCGAAAAAGCGGAAGATGAAACGGGCAAATTGGCTGACCGCGGGCTGGATAGTGCGATGAAGCTGCAAAACCAGATGCAGGCAAATGCCGAAGGTCTGATCGGGGTGGATGCAGATGCTGACCGCAATACGGCTATGCGAAAACTGAAGAAATTGTCCTATGAAGAATTTATGCGGGACGTGAAGAATAAGGTAACAACGGCGTTATAACGCATAAAAACTGTGAAAAGGTCTTGTTCAAAGCCTTTTCGCAGTTTTTTTATGCGAAAAAATTGTCTGTAATAGTAAAAAAATAAAAAAAATAAAAAACAGGAATTGTACTGTATGAAATCGAATAGTATAAATTGTGTACCTTGTGGAGGTGATGGAGATGAAGCAGGAACAAGGTATTGTCCTGGAAACCGCTGACGGCATGGCCAAGGTGCGTATTGGCCGCCATGCGGAGTGCGGTTCGTGTGGGGCTTGCGGCGGTGCCCGGCAGGTGGTCGTGGATGCCGTAAATCCCTTGGGGGCGGCTGTTGGTCAGCGGGTGCGCTTTGCATTCCGCGAGGAGCAGGTGCTCACAGGGGCCTTTGTGGTCTTTATTTTGCCACTGATTTTTGGCGGTGTGGGAGCGGTGATTGGGCATTTTATGGCACCGCTGTTGGCGGCAAGTGGCAGTTTGCCCCATGTGATTGGCGCGTTGCTGTTCTTTCTGCTTGCACTGTTGCTGGTTCGTAAATTTGACCGGCGGGCGGCGCAGAATAAGGCGGCCAAACCTGTGATTATCGAGATTTTGGATAATCAACAGTCATAATATATTTTGGGAGACTATACAAGAGGTGATTGTATGTTCGAAAGCTTTCTCGGGGGAATCCACCCCAAAGATGGCAAGGAACTGGCTAAAGATAAGCCGATTGAAGATATGCCGGTGCCGCAGGAACTCGTGGTTCCCATGGGCCAGCATATCGGTGCGCCCTGCACGCCGACGGTCAAAGCAGGCGATGAGGTGAAGCGCGGGCAGCTTATCGGTACGAGTTCGGCGTTTATGCACGCCGATATTCATGCGCCGGTGTCGGGCAAGGTGGTAAAAATCGAGCCGCGGCCCCATTCTGGCATGGGCAGCTGCATGGCGGTGGTGATTCAAAATGACGGCAAGGATGAATGGGCTGACGGCCTGCCGCTCACGCGCAACTGGCAGGTCATGGAGAATGAGGAAATTCTCGCGGCGATTCAATCTGCCGGTATCGTAGGCATGGGCGGGGCAACCTTTCCTGCACATATCAAATTAAAGCCGAGCAAGCCCGTGGACATCCTGATTTTGAACGGCGCCGAATGCGAGCCGTATCTGACCGCTGACTATCGGTTGATGCTGGAATATGGCGCAAAAATCATCACAGGCACGCAGATTCTGCAAAAACTGTTGGGCGTCAAGCGTACGGTTATCGGCATTGAGGACAATAAGCCCGAAGCCATCAAGGCGATGGAGCAGGCGGCAAACGGCACGAATATTGAAGTGGCGGCCTTAAAGACAAAGTACCCGCAGGGCGCGGAGAAAATGCTGATTAAAGTCATCAGCGGCCGCGAGGTGCCGATGGGCGGCTTGCCCATGGATGTGGGCGCTGTGGTGCAGAATGTGGGCACGGTGGCGGCCATTGCCGATGCCGTGGAACATGGCCTGCCATTGACGGAGCGCATTACCACGGTGACGGGCGATGCTATCAAGGAGCCGAAAAATCTGCGTATCCGCATTGGTACGCCCTATCAGGCGGCGATTGATTACTGTGGCGGCTTTGTGGAGCAACCCAAGAAACTCATTGCGGGCGGCCCGATGATGGGCATGGCCCAGGCGACAGCAGAAGTGCCCGTGATGAAAGGTTCTTCGGGCATTTTGGCGCTGACGGCAGAAAAAGTTGACCACGGCCCGGAAATGAACTGCATTCGCTGTGGCAAATGCGTCAAGGCCTGTCCCATGGGGCTTGTGCCTTCCATGCTCTCTATCCTGTCGGAGCGTCAGGCATACGAGGCCTGTCGGGATGAATATGGCCTGATGAATTGCGTGGAATGTGGTTGCTGTACGTTTGTGTGTCCGGCCAAGCGCAATATCGTGCAGTATATCAAGAATGCCAAGGGCTTTATCCGTGCGGAGCAGATGAAGGCCAAAGCCGCGGCTGAGGCCAAGAAAAAAGCTCAGGAAGCAACTGAGGCGAAGAAGGAGGCGGAAAAATGAGTGAAGAAGCAGTAAAACAGGAAACAGCAAGCTCGCTGTTTACGGTTTCCGTATCTCCGCATATTCGTGATGATGAAACCATCAGCCATATCATGTGGCAGGTCAATGCGGCACTGTTGCCCGCGGCCCTCTTTGCCATTTGGTGGTTTGGTATTCCTGCATTTATCAATATGCTTGTCGGTGTGGTCTTTGCGGTGCTCGGTGAATATCTCTGGCAGAAGGGCATGCACCAGCCCATTACGGCCTTTGACGGCAGTGCGTGCATTACGGGGCTGCTACTCGCCATGTCTATGTCGCCCTTACTGCCGCCCTATATGGTGGCTGTCGGTTCTCTGCTCGCCATTATCGTCGCCAAGCAGTCCATGGGGGGCTTGGGCTTTAATATCTTTAACCCCGCGCATATCGGACGCGCGGCGCTAATGGTGTCCTGGCCGGTAGCGATGACGACCTGGACGAAGATGGCGGATGTCAGCGGCGGCGTGGATGCCATGACCTCGGCAACGCCCTTAAATATTTTAAAGATGCAGGGCTATGATGCCCTGATTGCGACTTTTGGCAGTCAGTCAGACCTCTATTGGAATCTCTTTATCGGTACGCGCAATGGTTCGCTGGGTGAAACCAGCACGCTTTTACTGCTGCTCGGCGGGCTGTATCTCATATGGAAGGGCTATGTCAGCTGGCAGGTGCCGGTGACGATGATTGCCACAGTGGCGCTGCTGACCTGGATTTTTGGCCCCGCAGGGCTCTTTACCGGCGACCCGGTGTTCCATGTGATGGCAGGCGGGCTCATGCTCGGTGCTTTCTTTATGGCGACCGATATGGTGACGATTCCCATGACCATCAAAGGTCAGCTGATTTTTGCCGTGGGCGCAGGCGCGCTGACCGTGCTTATCCGTTTGGTGGGCGGCTATCCCGAAGGGGTCTGCTATTCCCTGCTCCTGATGAACGCTGTGACGCCACTGATTGATAGGTTCTGCAAACCGCGTATCTTTGGGGCAGGAGGTGCAAAATCATGAGCAGTAACGAACATTCCACGTTCAAGATTGCCTTTAATCTGGCGGCGGCCTGCTTTATCTCCGGCATCGTCATCGGCTCGGTGTACTTCGTAACGGCACCGGTGGCGGCGCAGAAAGCTGAGGAAATGAAGCAGGAGTCCATGAAGTCGCTGGTGCCCGAAGCGGAACACTTCACGGAAGTGGCCGGCCATGAGGGCTGGTTTGTAGCCGAAAAAGGCGGCAAGGCTATAGCCTATATCGTGCCCTCTGAAAGCAAGGGCTATGGCGGCAAAATCAAAATGCTGGTGGCCGTGACGGCGGACAGCAAAGTTATTGATTTTTCGATTTTAGAGCATAACGAAACGCCGGGGCTCGGCGATAATGCACAAAAGCCCGAATTCCGGCAGATGTTTGCGGGAAAAGATGCGGATAAACTGGAAGTCACCAAAGACCCCGCCAATAAGGAAAACATTCAGGCTATGACCGGCGCAACGATTTCTTCCCGCGCTGTGACCAAGGGCGTGCGGGAAGCTGTAGAAGCGGTCGCATCCTATAAAGCTGAGGGAGGTGCGAAGTAATGAAGGAACATTGGCAAATCTTCAGCAAGGGGCTTATTGCCGAAAATCCGATTTTCATTCTGGCGCTGTCGCTGTGTCCGGCACTGGCCGTAACCACAACGGTTATCAACGGCCTGACCATGGGCCTTACCGTGACGTTTGTTATCACCACCAACAATGTCGTGGTGTCCATCGTGCGCAAATGGGTCAATCCCAAGGTGCGTGTACCCGTGTATATTACTTCGATTGCCACGATTGTTACGGTGGCCCAGCTCGTCTTGCAGGCATACTTCCCGGTGCTCTACAAGGCCATGGGCATCTACCTGGCGCTCGTGGTGGTGTTCGCCATCATCCTGGCGCGGGCGGAGGTGTTTGCCTCGAAAAACGGCGTCTGGAAGTCCTTTTTGGACGGCTTCGGCATGGGCTGCGGCTTTACGCTGGCCATGCTCACGATTGCCGTTATCCGGGAGCTTTTTGGCGCGGGTACCATCTTGGGCGTGCCGGTCTTCGGCGCGGGCTATGAACCCATGTTAATGATGATTCTGCCGCCGGGCGCCTTTATCCTGATTGGCTATCTGGTAGCAGCCTGCAAGACATGGAATGCCAAGCAGGAAGAAAAAGCTCGCTTGGCGGAGCTAAAAGCAGGAAAGGAGGCCTAAAGCATGGGAGAGTATTTAACCTTATTTATCGGCGCGGTCGTGGTCAATAACTTCGTGCTGACGAAATTCCTGGGCCTCTGTATCTTCTTCGGTATCTCCAAGAATCTCAGTGCTTCAGTAGGTATGGGCATGGCAGTGACCTCCGTTATGACCATGAGTTCCATTCTCGCCTGGATTGTCTACTTTTTCGTGCTGGAACCCTTGGGGTTGACCTTCCTCACAACGATTGTATTTGTCGTGCTGACCGCCAGCTTTGTGCAGCTCTTGGAACTGGTCATCAAGAAACAGGCCCCGGCGCTCTACAATATGTGGGGCATTTACCTTTTGTTGATTGCCACCAACTGTATCGTGCTGGCCGTGCCCCTGCTCAATGTGGAGAGCAATTACAGCCTGTTAAAGAGCATTGTCTTTGCCATTGGTTCCGGTTTGGGGTTTGCGGTAGCCATCATCCTCATGGCGTCTTTGCGGGAAAAACTGGTTTATGCGAACGTACCTAAGCCGTTGCAGGGCATTGGGATTGCCTTTATCTTGGCTGGTATGCTGTCGCTGGCGTTCCTGGGATTTGCGGGCATGTTGTGAGGTGTAGCAAATGGAAAAAGCAATGATGATTATCGTCGTGCTGGTCGGTGTCGGTCTGTTTTTCGGCATCGTACTCGCACTGGCGGATAAGAAATTCTATATGGCGGTGAATCCGCTGATTAACGAGGTGGAGGAAATCCTCCCCAAAGGGCAGTGCGGTGCCTGCGGTTTTGCGGGCTGTGCCAAATA
>CACZIV010000017.1 GCA_902781305.1 Pseudoselenomonas ruminantium | reverse complement strand
GATGCCTATGGGTATCGGCGGTTTCATCGTCGGTGGTCTGCAGCAGGTTATCGTAGTATTTGGTGTACATCATGTGTTTAACGCTCTGGAAGTACAGCTGTTGGCTACTACGGGCGTTGACCCCTTCAATGCCATCATCACCGGTGCTATCGTAGCACAGGGCGGTGCAGCTGTGGCTGTAGCGATGAAGACTCAGGACCCGAAGAAACGCGCTCTCTACATTTCCTCCGCTGTGCCTGCATTCTTAGGGATCACGGAACCGGCTATCTTCGGTATCAACCTGCGCTTCATGAAGCCGTTCCTCTATGCACTCGTTGGCGGTGCCTGCGCTGGCGGCGTGGCCAGCTTCTTGCATTTGGCTGGTACGGGCATGGGTATCACGGTTCTGCCGGGTACGCTTCTCTACCTCGATCATCTGCTCGAATATGTGCTTGTAAACTTAATCGGCTTTGGTGTAGCTTTTGGACTTACCTTTACGCTGTTTAAGCCGGAAGAATAAAGACCTGTGAGGGGAGGCTTGGCCTCCCCTTTTTGTAAAGGAAGGTGACCCTTATGGAAAAATTTAACAAACAGGAAATCGATGAAAAGTTAAAGGCCGGTTTTCCAATGGAACACCGTTGGCATAACCGTTTTCATTTGGAAATGCCCTTTGGCCTCATTAATGACCCTAACGGCCTGGCTTTTTGCGATGATAAGTTCCATCTCTTTTATCAGTGGAATCCGTTGGGCTGTGAACATAAAAATAAGTGTTGGGCACATACCGAAACGCGCGATTTCGTCCATTACAGCATGCCGGAACTGGCGCTGTGGCCAGATGATGAACACGATAAGGACGGCTGTTATTCCGGTTGCGGAACGGTAGAAGACGGCCGGCTGCGGGTGCTTTATACCTGCAATCGCAAGGAAGATGGCGTACGCATTCCAGCGCAGCGTTTTGGCAGTCTTAAGGGCGGCCAGATTAAGAAGGAAGAAATCATCGTTCCGGACCATCCGGAAGGGATTACCGGTCATTTCCGTGACCCGTACATCTTTACCCGCCGCGGCAAGCGCTATTTTGTAATCGGCGCCCAGCGGGAGGAAGATGAAAAGGGCACGGTGCTCATTTATGAGGAAACGGCTGAGGGCTGGAAGAACTTGGGCGAAGTAAAAACGCGTCTGGGTGATTTCGGCTATATGTGGGAATGTCCGAACCTCGTGCAGTTTGGCAGCTATGATGTGCTGATTTTCTGCCCGCAGGGTTTGGAAGCCCGTGAGTTTGACCGGCAGAACATCTATCAGGCGGGTTATATTGCCGGCCGTTTATCGTTGAACAGCATGGATATGATGCAGCATACGAAGTTCCAGGAACTGGATAAGGGCTTTGACTTCTATGCTCCGCAGATACTTACGCATGAAGGCCGGCAGATTATGATTGGCTGGATGGGCATGCCGGATAAGGATGATGAATATCCCACGGCAGAGCTGGGCTGGCAGTACAGCCTGACCATGCCCCGTGAACTGCGCCTGCGTCAAGGCCATATCTATTCGCGTCCGGCACGGGAAATGAAGGACTTGCGCATTGCCGAAACGGCTGTGGAACTAGATGTAGAAAATACCACAGAAATCAGCCGGCCGCTCTTTGATGGTTCTGAAATCCTCTTGGATATGGAACTGGGTGAGAGCCGGGAGATTGTTGTAACCGTAGCCTTTGGTACGGAGAAATTGCGCTTTATCTATGACCGCAATGAGCAGGTTATGTCCATTGACCGCAATGAAATGAAAAAAGGCGGCCGTGGTGTACGCCGCTTTAAGCTCTTTTCCGATGAAAACCTGTCTATGCAGTTGTTCGTTGATAAGACGGCTGTGGAGGTGTTCTTCCAGCATGGGGAGGAAGCGGCCAGCATTCTGGTGTTCCCGGAGAAAAACATTCAGCCGGAACTCATGGTGGCTGCAGATGGGGAAATAAAATCCCTGAGCGGCAAAATCTGGCAGTTGGACAGCTTTAAATTTAATATGTAGAAATACAAAGGAATAAGCCCCTGAAACCAATGGTTTCAGGGGCTTATTCCTGTCAGAAAACGGCTGGGGAAGCCGCACGTCAGTTGTTTACTGCGCGATCTGCAAACGATTCCTTTTTCAACGGAATTCGTCTAATTCGGTCGAAGGGGATTGACTCAAACGAATAACGAATGTCAAGATACGCATCAGTGCGATTGAAGATGACCTTTTTCAGGGAATGTTTAGAGGTCTTCTTAATGCGATTGATATAATACTGCGCATCCTCCGCTGAAAATGTTCCGTTCTCGATGATCACGCGGACGTCATCGACTATCATGGGGAAACACCTCCAACAAATAAAACACCGCTTCAGCCGCCTAATGGGATTATCAGGGATGGCGCCGAAGCTCTCTTGTTGTTAGCGAAGCAAAGGAAATAGAGTATCCTTAACAACTCGATATACAGTATACACTAAGATAAAGACCTTGTGAAGTGGCAAAAGTTACCAATATTGCCCAAAAGTCCTAATTCTTGTGGAATTATTCCCAGTAGTAAACCATTACATGAGAATTTCGTCTGTTTTTGGCTGTTTTTGACGATTGATGAAGGATTTTTTGTTAGTTGGTCATATAAAATGTGGTAATTAAGCGTAGTTAATAATATTTATCACAGTTATGAGCAGAGACTGTTTTTTATGCATGTTTGTCCGATAAAATACCGCCTATGGTCAAATGCTTACAATAGCGTTATAATAGACTGAAAAAAGTATGAACGTTTATCTGTCCGCGGGGGAGGGTGTATTTTGCGTATTATCGTGGTTGGCGCAGGAAAGCTGGGGTACAGCATTGCCGAGCTTTTGTCCAAGGAACAGTTTGATGTAGTGGTTATTGATAAGGACGAGAGCCAGTTGGAGGCGGCTAAGAATACGCTGGATGTACTCACGATTGCGGCCAATGGTGCTAGTCCGATTACCATGGACGATCCGGATGTGCGGGATGCGGATATCCTTATTGCCGTGACGGCTAGTGATGAAGTAAACATGGTGGCCTGTGTGCTCGCCAAGAAGCATGGCATCAAGCATACCATCGCCCGTATTCGCGATATGAAGTTTATGTCTGAGGCCAAGGAATATCTTAAACAGAATTTTGATATTGATTTGATGCTGAATCCGGAGCTGATTACCGCCAATGAAATCAACCGTATTCTCATGACGCCGGCAGCGCTGGATGTGGAAGATTTTGCTCATGGGAAAATCCGCTTGTTTGAAACCAAGATTCACCGCAAATCGCCACTGGTGGGAATTCCATTGAAGGATATTCAGCTGCCCAAGGGTGTGTTGGCCGGCATGATTTTCCGGGATCATCGTATGATTATCCCGCATGGTGATGACAGCTTCCAATCGCAGGACAATGCGTATTTTATCGGTATTCCCGAGGAAATCGAGAAATTCAGTCAAAAACTCGTGCGGCGTGATGCGCGCAAGCTGCACCGCGTGCTGATTATCGGTGCCGGCCGGGCCGGTCGCGCTTTGGCTCAGCAGCTGGATGCGCAGAATGTCCGGGTGAAGGTCATCGACCTTGACCGGGAGCGCTGCCAGCTTATGGCAGGTATGTTGAACAACGGTATTGCGGTCTGTGGCGATGGTACGGACATTGACCTGTTGGTAGAGGAAGATGTAGCCCATGCTGATGTGGTGGTATGCCTGACGGAAGACGATAAGTTAAATCTCATGCTGGCCCTGCTGGCGCGCCATCTTTCCAGCAACAAGACCAAGACCGTTGTTCGCGTGTCGCGCAACGAATACGTGGAATTGATGGAAAAAGTGGGCGTGGATATCGTTCTGTCGGCAAGGCTTTTGTCGGCAAGCGAAGTGCTGGCCTTTGCCCGCCGCGGCGGCGTGGTTTCGGTATCTCTGTTGGAAGGAGCCAAGGCCGAGGCTGTGGAGGTTATCGTACAGGAAGGGGCACCGGTAGCGGGCAAAAAACTTATGGATGTCAAGCTGCCCAGAGAATGTCTGGTCTGTGCCTATGTGCGCAATGGCGAAGCGGGCATTCCGAATGGTCATACGGTGCTGATGCCCGGTGACAGCACAATTCTGTTCATACAAACGAAATATTCCCAACAGGTGATCAAGTACTTTAAAGGGAAGGAATAAAACCATCTTGTGCCGAAATAAAAGCTGAGATAATCAGTGAGAAAAGGAGCGAGATTTATGCAGGCAGTGGAAATCAGAAAAGGAATTTACTGGGTAGGTGCGATTGACTGGTCAATGCGCAGTTTTCATGGCTATCAGACTGGCCGGGGAACGACCTATAATGCTTATTTGATTATTGATGAGAAAATCACGCTTATCGACACGGTCAAAGCCACTTTTGCCCCGGAACTTTTGGCGCGGATTAAGTCAGTCATCGACCCGGCTAAAATTGACTATATTATTTCCAGCCATGTGGAGCCTGACCATTCGGGGGCCATTCCCTTTATGCTCGAACATGCTCCGCAGGCGCAGGTCATTACGAGCCTGCCCAATGGCGAAAAGGGGCTTAAAGGCCACTATGGCGACCTGCCGCTGCAGGGCGTAAAGGCAGGCAGCAGTCTGAGCATTGGCAAGCGGACGCTGCAGTTTGTGCCTACGCCCATGCTGCATTGGCCGGACAGCATGGTGACGTATTGTCCGGAAGAAAAAATCCTGTTCTCCAATGATGCTTTTGGTGAGCACTTAGCTTCAAGCAGCCGCTTTGATGATGACGTGGATTTTGGCACGCTGATGTTTGAATGTCAGAAATACTATGCCAATATCCTGATGCTCTACGGCCGTCAGGCACAGACGGCGCTCAAGGCACTGAGCGGCTTGGATATTGATATGATTGCTACGGGCCACGGTGTAATCTGGCGCAAGCACATCCAGGAGATTATGGCTCGCTACGAGAAGTGGGCTGCAGGCGAAGTTGAGGAACGGGCGGTAGTCGTCTTTGACAGCATGTGGCATTCCACGGAAAGCATGGCCAGAGCCGTAGCTGAAGGTTTTGCGCAGAAGGGTATTTCTGTAAGTTTCTATGATATCAAGGAAAATCACCTGTCGGATATCGTCACGGATATTCTGACGGCAAAATATTTGGCGGTGGGTTCGCCGACCATCAATAATCAGATGATGCCGACGATTGCCGGTTTCCTGTGCTATTTGAAGGGCCTGGCTCCCAAGGGGAAAAAGGCGTTTGCCTTTGGTTCCTATGGTTGGGGCGGTCAGAGCATTGGACTGGTAGAAGAAGAATTAAAAGCTTGCGGCTGTGAAATTATCCTCGATAAAATTCGTTTGGCCAATGTGCCGGGGGCAGAGGATTTGCAGGCGATAACGGCAAAAATTAAGGCGTTGTAAAGGCTAGGTTTATCTATTTGCTGAAGGGAGTCAATGGTAAAACAGCATGGAAAAGGAAAAAGGGCTGGAACTCTTTTGGCTCCTGATGGGGCAGATGTCAATACTTATGGCAGGGGCACTTATGGTGCCCTTTTTGGCCGCGCTTATCTGGCAGGACGCAGAGGCGTGGCTTTTTGTTCTGCCTGCGGCATTTGCCTATGGTTTGGGACGTAAGATGGTGGATTTTGGTTCGCGGGAGGGCCGGGGACGACAGCTGACCATTAAAGAAGGCGTATTTTTCATGGCCTTTGTATGGCTGCTGATGGGGGCTGTTGGGCTTATGCCGTATGCGATTTCCGGCATTTTTCCCAGCTTTGCGGCCGCCTATTTTGAGGCCATGTCCTCGCTGACGACAACGGGGCTGTCCTGTCTGCCGTATGACCGGCTGGAACTGCCGCGGACGTTGCTTCTATGGCACAGTATTATGAGTTGGCTGGGCGGTCTGACTTTTGTGGTGACGATGGTGACGGTGCTGCCGCAGGTCAGCGGCTGTTTCGGGATAACCTTGTCGGCGCGGCAGTCGATTTTCTTCAGCCCCGTCTGGAATAAAATGGCGCAGTCTGCCCGGCAGGGGACAACGGTATATGGTTGTATAACCGTACTGGCGGCAGTGGTCTATTATCTGGCCGGGCTTAATCCATTTGAAGCTTTGCTGCGGGCGATGGTGACCATTTCTTCCAGCGGCGGCACATCAGCGTATGCTTTTATTTACTATAATAATCCGGCATTGGAACTGGCGGCCTTTGTGGTGATGCTGCTGTCCAGCTTTAGTTTATTGCTGGTCTGGAAGGCATGGAATCGGCAAAAACTGCTTATGCTGCTGCGGGATACGGAGATACAGATTTTCCTGCTGGTGGTACTGGGGGCAGGTGGGCTGCTTAGCGGACATCTTTACTGGACGGGGGAGTATGACCTGCTTGCCAGCTTGCGTTACGGTTATTTTCAGGCCATGTCGTTTATCTCGACCAATGGTTTTGTCGCAGCACCTTTTTGGCTTTGGTCTTCCTTTGACCGCTATGTGCTTTTCCTGTTGGTATTTGTGGGAGGCTGTATCGGTTCGGCAACTGGCGGCTTGAAAATCATGCGCCTGCTGGTATTGTTTCGCCTGTCCTGGGCTGAACTGCGCCGTACCTTGCACCCGCGGATGGTGATAGCCGTAAAAATTGACGGTCTGCCTGTACCCGATAAAATCATCGGGCGGATTATGGCCTTTTTCTTCCTTTATATGTTGGTGTTTATTGTCTTTGCGCTTATCCTTTCCCTGTCGGGTATCAGCATTATGCAGGCGTTGGGCCTGGCGGCAGGCTGTCTTACGAGTACCGGTGCCTCCAGCGCCCTTTTCGGCTTGTCCAATCTGCATATTTTGCCGGATTGGGCAAAAGTAGTTTGTACCATGTTGATGATTCTGGGGCGGGTAGAGATTTTTTCATTCTTGGTGCTTTTGGACATGGGACGGCGCAGTATGCAAAAGAGGTGGTAAAAAGGGATGGACAAACGCATCATTTATTATGTGCTGGGACGGCTGGTGATGGCGGAAACCATCACCATGCTTATCCCTTTTGCCATTGCGCTGGGGAATTGGGAGTCCAGTGTGCCCGGCTTTGCGGTAGCCTTAGGGCTCAGCGCATCGGTCGGGCTGGTGTTGCAGGCTAACGGCCGCAAGCGCGAAAAGGATTTATCCATGCGGGAGGGGCTGGCCATTACCGGCTTTGGCTGGGCTTTAGCGACTTCTTTGGGCATGCTGCCCTATGTTTGCGGCGGTTATTTAAATGCACTGGATGCCGTGTTTGAAAGTATTTCGGGCTTTACCGGCACCGGGGCCACGGTGTTTAACAGCCTTACGGGATTGCCTGCAAGTATTCTCTTTTGGCGTATGATGACGCATTGGTTCGGCGGGCTGGGGATTATCGTGATTTTTATCGCCTTGCTGCCACAGACGGGGCAGAGTACCGTCCTGATGTACAATGCGGAAACCACCGGCCCCACAGAGGAACGGGTGCTGCCCCGCTTGCGGGATATGACCAAGGTGCTGTTTAAAATCTATCTCCTGTTTACCTTTATTGCCACGGCTGTCTATATGCTTTGCGGGTTGACGTTTTACGAGGCCTTGACCCATGCCATGAGCACCATTGGCGCCGGTGGGTTCTCCACCTATGATGAAAGTGCCATGCATTTTGACAGTCCGGCATTCGAGTGGTGCATGACCTTTTTTATGATTCTGGCGGGCGGAAACTTCGGCCTGTATTACCGCATTTGGCAGAAGGGACCGGGCGTAATCAAACGCAATTCGGAGTTCAAGGCCTATCTGTGGATTTTAGGGCTGGCGATTTTGCTGATTTTCCTCAATCTTATGGCGGCCATGCCCTTTGCGGCAGGCGATGCTTTGCGCTATGCGGCGTTTCAGGTGGGCTCGTTGTCGACGACCGGCTTTGTGTCGGCGGATTTTGAACAGTGGCCGCCGTTCAGCAAGGGGATAATCCTCCTGCTCATGTTGTGCGGCGGTTGTGCCGGCTCCACGGCCAGCGGCTTAAAAGTTGTGCGTGTGCTGCTGCTGCTTAAAAATGCCTGGGCGGTGGTACATCAGAAACTTTCGCCGCGGCGGGTGGTTGAAGTGCGCCTGAACGGGGCCCCGGTCGGTGAGGAAACCCTTTTGCGGGTTGGCCAGTTCTTCTTCCTGTTCATCTTTTTTATCGCCCTTTGGGCATTCCTGCTGACTTTGGACGGAATCGCAGTTTTTGACGCGCTCGGGCTCAGTGTATCGACGATGGGCAATATTGGCCCGGCTTTTGGCATTGCCGGGGCAACCTGCACCTATGCAGGCTTATCGGTGTTCAGCAAGAGTATCTTGTGCATTTCCATGCTGCTCGGACGCTTGGAGATGTTTACCCTGCTCGTTATGCTGACGCCGGATTTTTGGCAGAAAGGAAATCGGTGGTAAGTTCAGATGGATATGATGAATAATTTTTGGGTGGCAGTGGGGGCGGTTGTGCCATTGTTTACCCTGCTCGTTATGGGGCTGATTATCAAACGGCTCAAATTGATGACCGATTCGGAGCTTGCCCATACCAACCGAATGGTCTTTACGCTGTTCTTTTTCTGTATGATGTTTTATAACATCTATACTACGGACTTGGCCCATACGGTACGTCCTTATCTGATGCTGTTTGGCGGCTTGGGCGTATTGCTGGTCTGTTTGCTGAGCGCAGGCTTGGTTTGCTTTTTTGACAAGGATAACCGCCATCGGGGAGCAATGATACAGGCCATTTTCCGCAGCAATTTCGTGCTGTTCGGCATTCCGATTGTCGGCAATATCTTTGGTGATTCGGCACTGGCAATTCCCACGATGATGATTGCCGTGATTGTGCCCATCTATAATGTGCTGGCGGTATTTGTACTGGAGACCTTTCGCGGCGGTCGGTTTGCTCTGTGGCCGATTCTCCGGGGTGTGTTGAAAAATCCCATGATTATGGGGGCGATTGTGGCGGTGATTTTGCGGCTGATTGACTTTCCTATGCCCAAGTCGGTGTTGAAGGGGATAGGTCAGGTGGCGGCGGCCACTACGCCTGTTGCCTTGATTATTTTGGGGGCGTCCTTCAAAGGAGGGAGCTTTCATAACCACCTGCCGCAGTTAATCAGCTGCGTAACGGCCAGACTCGTTATTGTGCCGGCGGTGGCTTTGAGTTTGGCCATTTATTTGGGCTTCCGGGATATTGAGTTGGTTACGCTGCTGGCGATTTTTGCCTCGCCCTGCGCGGTGGCCAGCTTTGCCATGGCACAGCAGATGGGCAGTGATGCGGATTTGGCAGGGAACTGTGTGGTGTATACGACGGGGCTTTCGTGCTTTACGATATTCTGCTGGGTGTTTGTGTTGAAGACGCTAGGTTTGTTCTAACATCGTGGCGGAAAGGCATCACCAGTCGCCGCGCTTAGTTATTGAACTCGATTGTTAGATTTTTAATCGAAAATTAATCCGATTCTAAAGACATTCAAAGGTTGACTATATATACTATAAATATAGTTAACCTTTGTTTCGTTTAAGGAAGAATGTCAAGTGAGATGGGAGCGATAGAAATGAAAGGTTTGAAGTGGCAGAAATTCGTGGGCGGCGTGATGGCTGGTTTGATGACCTTCAGCATTATAGGCACTACCCTCGCTGTGCCGGCTTATGCAGCAAGCCATGATTCATCCTGGAGTAAGCGGGAACATCGTCAGGACGTGCATAAGGAAATGCGCCGCCATCAGGAGAAACAGGATAAAATTCGTGAGGAGCGCCGCAAAGAAGATGCCCGCCATCAGGAAAAGGTGCGTCAGCTGAAACATGAAAAAGAACGGCATGAGCGGGAGCGGTACGAAAGAGAGCGCCGTGAAAGATGGGAACGGGAGCATAACAAACGCTCTGCCCATGATCGTTACCGCAGAGCAAGAGAGCGTGAGAAAGCTGCAGAAGAGCAGCGCAAGCATGACGAAAAAGTCCAGCGCAATCAAAAAATCGCGGCTGCGGCCATTGGTGCGATTATTGGCGCGGTAATTGCAAAAAATACCTGATATAGAAGAATAAATAAACTCCTGTGGCCGCTTTGTCACAGGAGTTTTTGCAAATGTAGTATGAATACAGAATACTTCCAGTAAAACTATCCACATTGCAACTGTAAAGTTGTATACTTGTGGTGGGTTGAATAAGGAGGATTGATTCTGTATGAAAAAGTATTTGGGAATGTTTGTTGGACTTATGGTTTGGGGCGGTTTGCTCTATTTGCAGGGGACACCTGCAATCACAGAGGAGATTGCGGAAGAAGCGGTGGTCGCCGCTCATCCGGACACGCAGTTCTGTGAGGTGGAACACCAGGGCAGTGAGTTTCGGGTTGCCTATGTGACCAATGACCTGCAGCAGGGCAAGGTTACGCTGGCCAGCGATGGACATATCGTCAGCGTGCAGTAAATGTCAGATGAAATAAGGCGCACCAGCTCAAGATGAGTTGGTGCGCCTTATTGTGATTGTATTTATGAAGTATGTGCCAAATAATATTTTTTTACCTTTTGCAGATTGTAGAGCAGAACCGCAGAAATA
Organism: Pseudoselenomonas ruminantium; assembly: GCA_902781305.1. Classification (GTDB taxonomy): domain Bacteria; phylum Bacillota; class Negativicutes; order Selenomonadales; family Selenomonadaceae; genus Selenomonas_A; species Selenomonas_A ruminantium_K. The sequence continues at coordinate 41,851 of CACZIV010000017.1, read as the reverse complement.
ACGGCGCCGGCAACGGTAGAAATCAGGAAGGGAACAATATAGGCATAGAAGGCAATATTGCCGGCATTTTGTCCCAAGAACAAAATCGCTAACGGATAGGCACATAAACCACCGAAAATACCTGTTCCCAGGACTTCGCCGCAAAGGGCAGCGATGATGCTGTGGGAATATTTATAGGCCAGGCCGCAGAGCAGTGCTCCGCACATACTGCCCGGAAAGGCCAAAATACTGCCAAGTCCGAAAATATTGCGCAGCAAAGAGGCGCAAAAGGCTGTGCCTACAGCGTACCATGGTCCGAGCAGGACGCCGCAGAGAATGTTGACCATGTGCTGGATGGGCGCGCATTTACTGCCTAGCACAGGGAAGGAAAAGAGACTGCCGACTACCGCTACAGCACAAAAGACACTGGCCATAACCAATTTTTTTGTATGTGTATCCATATCAGTGTACCTCCGCTTCGATGGGCTTATGTTGGGGGCGTAGGGCATTAACCGCTGCACAGAGTACCATGGTTATCAGCATGGCGGGCAGGGTACTGCCGATGGGCAGGTCGGCCTGCATGAGCAGGCGGTAGAGCAGGAAGCCAACTAACCACAGAAAGAGATTATGCCGGGAAAAGGCGGTCTGCTCGTAATGTCTGCCTGTGATGAAATAGTCTGCCAGCTGAATGGTAATCATCGGGGCAAAGACCGAGCCGATAAAGTACAGAAACTCGGTAAAATCCAGCAGGGGCAGGGAGACGGCGCCTGCTGTGCCGAGGATGGTGACGAGCAGGGCAATGCTTTTTTCGTTCAAGCGGCTGGCTGCGGATTTGCTGGAGACGCCTGCTGAATAGGCGTCCAAAAAGGTCGTGGTCACGGTGGACAGCAGGATAATCACAAGTCCGGCTATCCCCAGCCCGGATTTTGCCATTACCTGCGCAATATCACTTTCGCCAAAGGTCAGGGCAGCGCCCAGGCCGATGATGTACATCCAACAGCTGACCAGACCGTAGATGGTGGTGCTTACGGCCGTAGCTTTTACTGGCTCGGCGGCTTTGCGGGTGTAGTCGCTGATTAAGGGCAGCCAGGAAAGAGGCATGGCAATGGATAATTCCAATGCCAACGCAAAGCTGAGCGGCTCTCCCGGCAGTGGTGCTGCGGAGCTGCCGTTATACATTCCTGTGCTCAGGAGAATGGTCAATAGCAGCAAAGCACCCATGGCGAAAACATTCAGCCTGCCTAAATTTTTGCGGCCCAAGGCAATCCAGAGCATGATTAAAAGGCCTAAAAGCAGACACCAAAGTGTTTGTCCGGTACCGAACAGGGTACTGGCGGCAAGTCCGCCCTCGTAAATCATAATGCCTGTCCAGCCTAAAAGCTGCACGATGTTCAGCAGGGCGAATAGCCGCCCTCCCTGCTCGCCAAAGCTCATCTTGACGGTTTCCATAGCGCTTTTGCCGGTTTTGCCGCCGATGATTCCAGCGCCAAAGAGCAAGGCACAGCCAATGACATGGCCCAGCAGGATGGCGGTAAGGCCCTGCTGAAATCCCAGCGGTGCAAAGTACGTGCCGGTTTGCATCTCGGCGATGGAGAGCGCCGCCCCAAACCAAATCAGACCATTTTCCCAGAGTGAGGTTCCTTTTGTCGAAGCTGTCAAATGAATTCCACCTTTCTACAACAAAAAGCAGGAGACGCCGTAAGCATCTCCTGCAACAAACCTCAGTATGACTTCCTACGGCGGCATTACCCGCATCAGGTTAAAGGGTCGAAGTTCGATTACTTCCTCTCAGCCTGCTGATACAAGCTCCCCTGTTTGATTTTCACCGTTATTATATACAATTTTGGACGGAATTTCAAGTCAAATCCACATATGGCGCAGACACATGGCGATAAAGCAGACCACGGACACGCCGAAGGTAAAGTATTCCACGCATTTTACCGGATAGGCATAATGCAGGGGAATATCCATTACCCTGGGTACATTGCTGGCCAATAGCGATGCAGCTATGGAAACGTAAAGAAGCACGTTGACAATGGGCAGGGTCAGATGGGCAGAGAATGCCCGGATTAAAAGGTATACCGCAAAGGCGATGAAAAAGTAGGCGATTTTGTCTCCGTGTAATTTCATGTTCATATTATCACTTCCTTGTTATAGCAGGTAATCAGGGTAATTATAGGTACTACTTCGCGATGGGACGAAGTTTTTCCTGCAATTAGCAGATAATTTGCAAATTTTATTTTGTTGCGAGAATGATATATAATGTAGAAAAGATACATTTTTAGCTTGACTTATTTATAATATATGCTAAAGTGTAAACATATTATTTTACTAGGTTTTATATATTATCTATACACAGAAAGAAGGAATCATTATGGCAGAAAAAAACAAGACCGTGGAGGCGGCGCGGGAAGAAGCCCTGCGCGCGCATAATCCCAAAGCCAGCCGCAAACAGCTTGTCCTGTGGTTTGGTGCGCTGATTGTCGGCGGCTTTTTGGGCTTTTTGGGCATTGCGCCGTTAAATGAGCTGTTTAATTTTATCGCGACGGTATTTACCCGTCTGTTCCAGTTTATCGCGGTACCGACTATCGCCTTGGCGGTGATTACCACCTTGGCGGCGTTGGGCGGTCAGAAGGAAACGGGACGGATTTTTGCCCGGGCGGTAAGCTACACCTTCCTGACCACTTTGGCGGCAGCTTTCGTGGGGTTGGGGCTGTATCTTTGGATTGCACCGGGCAATCTGCCTGCTGACATCGTTGGCGCAGGCGTAAGCGCTGTACCGATGGATAAGGTGGGCAAGCTGACTTATTATGACCATATTCTGTCGGTCATTCCGAATAACGTGTTGCAGCCGTTTTTGGCAGGCAATGTACTCTCGGTTATGCTGATTGCCGCATCCGTTGGTTTGGGGCTGGCGTTCATGCCCAAGACGGAAAACCGTGAAGTGTTGTTAAAGGGGCTGCATGGCTTGCAGGAACTTCTGTTCACGTTGATTCGGGCGATTTTGTGGGCGCTGCCGTTGGGCATTCTGGCGTTTGCCGGTCAGCTCTCGGCGCAGATTGAAGCCGGTGTGATTGTCGGGGCGCTCAGCCAGTATGTGGCTGTGGTTATGGGCGGCAACCTCTTGCAGATGTTCGTCGTTCTGCCGCTGTTCTTGTTGGTGCGCGGTCTTAATCCGCTGGATGTGTTCCGCAAGATGTCGCCGGCGATTGCTGTGGCACTCTTTACCAAAAGTTCTGCCGGAACTCTGCCGGTTACGCTGGCTACGGCAGAGCAGAATCTGAAAGTCAATCCGCGTGTGTCCCGTTTCGTGCTGCCTATCTGCACGACGATTAATATGAATGGCTGCGCAGCCTTTATTCTGGTTACTTCGCTGTTTGTCATGCAGAATGCCGGTTTTGAACTGACGCTGGGCACCATGATTGCCTGGGTATTTATCGCGGTGCTGGCGGCTATCGGCAATGCCGGTGTGCCGATGGGCTGCTATTTCCTCACGCTGTCGTTGATGAGTTCTTTGGGCGCACCCATTGGTTTGATGGGGGTAATCTTGCCTATTTACACCATTATTGATATGATAGAGACAGCGGAAAATGTCTGGTCAGATGCCAGCGTTTGCGCAATGACCAATCATGATTTGGCCGGTGAGCTGGAACCCAGCCCGGCTGTACAGAATTAAGGTGTGAAATATGGGAAAAAGGCAAAAAATGGCGGCCTTTTTGCTAATCCTTATCGTCTGCCTGTGTGCTGGCTGCGGCGAGCAGCAGGTGAAAAAGAGTGAACTCATTTTGGATACAGCGGTAACGCTTGCCGCTGAGGGCGCTGATGCGCAGGCCGCCATTGATGAAAGTATGGCCCGGTTGAAAACGATTGACAGCATGGTCAATCCAAACGTGCCGGACAGTGATGTAAACAAGCTGGCCCAGCTGGCTGGCACAGGCAAATGGGTCAGCCTGCAGCCGGAAGTTTACAAAATGCTGGCAACGGCGCAGGATTTTGCAGTTAAAACCAATGGCGCCTTTGATGTTACAACCAAAACCTTGGTCGACCTCTGGGGCATTGGCACCGACCATGCCAAAGTGCCGTCGCCTGTGGAATTGGCGGCAGCGCAGAAACTGGTCGGCTGGCAAAAACTGGAACTCAATGAGGAAAAGCAGGCGGCCCGCCTGCAGGAAAAAGGCATGGGCGTGGACTTGGGCGGTATCGCCAAAGGCTTTGCCGTAGATGAAGTCCGGAAAATCTATGCTAAATACGGCATTGAAAATGGCCTGATTAACCTCGGCGGCAGTTCCTTGTATGCCTTGGGCGTGAACAAGGAACAGACCGCCTGGCGCATTGGCATCCGCCACCCGCGCAAGGAAGATGCGCAGGAAAAAATGGCGGTACTGCCCTTAAAAGATGCGGCGCTTTCCACATCGGGCGATTATGAGCGCTTCTTTGAGGCCGGCGGCGTGCGCTATCATCATATTATTGACCCGCGCACCGGACGTCCCGCGCAGAGTGGTGCCATTAGCGTTACGATTGTGGCGGACAGCAGCGTGCCGGATGGCGGAATGTTGACGGATTTACTGACCACAGCAGTTTTTGTGCTGGGGCCGGAACAGGGGATTCACTTTCTGCAGACCATGCCCCACGGCATAAAGGGAGCCATCGTTGATGGCCGTTATCAGCTTTGGACAACGGGCGACATGGCAAAAGAACTGGAAGATGTGTCCAAGGATTTCCAATTTTGGCAGGGCAGTGGGGAGTTGCAGTGATGGACAAAGCATTACAGATGAAAGTAGACAAATTACAATTCCTGCTCAAAAGCTACGGCGGTGTGGCCGTAGCTTTTTCGGCAGGTGTGGATTCGACGGTGCTGTTGAAGGCGGCTAAGGAAACTTTGGGAACCGAACAGGTAATGGCGCTGACGGTACAGAGTTCGCTGATGCCGGCTTCTGATGTGGAAGATGCGGTAACTTTTTGCCGCGAGGAAGGCATCCGGCATGAGGTGGTTCAGGTTGACCCATTGATTTACTATGATGTGCGCACGAATCCGCCGCAGCGCTGTTATTATTGTAAGCGGTTGATTTTTGGTAAATTGCGGGAGATTGTCGGGCAGAAAGGAATTGTCCATCTGCTGGATGGTTCCAATGTGGATGATGGCCAGGACTATCGCCCCGGCAGACAGGCGCTGCGGGAGCTAGGGGTTCTGAGTCCGTTGTTGGAGGCAGGGCTTACCAAAGCGGATATTCGGGCGTATGCCAAGGTTTTGGGGCTGAGCGTTGCGCAGAAACCCTCTGCGGCGTGTCTGGCTTCCCGCGTTCCTTATGGCGAGGTATTGTCCAGAGAAAAACTGCAGCGCATAGAACAGGCGGAAAAATTTCTTCATGCGGAAGGCTTTACCCAGTTACGGGTGCGCAGCCATGCGGATATGGCCCGCCTGGAACTGCTGCCTGAGGATATTGAGCGCTTTATGGCCGATGGAACATATCAAAAAGCCGTTGCTAAATTAAAGGAATTCGGTTTTGCCTATGTGACACTGGATTTGGAAGGGTATCGTATGGGCAGTATGAATGAAGTATTGAAGGGATAGAAAAATGCCGAAAAGCAATCTGACCACCCTGTGCTATATTGAGCGTGATGGCAAGTATCTGATGATGCATCGGGTGAAAAAGGAACACGATATCAACAAGGATAAATGGGTGGGGATTGGCGGCCACTTTGAAGCCGATGAATCCCCGGAGGAATGCCTGCTGCGGGAGGCCAGGGAAGAAACCGGCCTGACCCTTACCGAGTATAAGCAGCGGGGCATTATCACCTTTATGTCCGACAAATGGCAGACGGAATATATGTTCCTCTACACCGCCACGGGCTATGAGGGGAAAATCGGTGCGTGCAATGAAGGCGTGCTGGAGTGGATTGCGAAGGAGAAGGTCTATGATTTGCCGCTCTGGGAAGGAGATAAAATTTTCTTCCGGCTGATGGAGGAGAATCGGCCCCATTTTTCGCTGAAACTTCGGTATGTGGGGGAAGAATTGGTGGAAGCGGTACTGGATGGACAATCGCTGCTTTAACTTTTGGTTTACATCATAGTAAAAAGACGCCCGCCGGCTGGCAATAGTTTTCTTTCGCTTAGACAGGCTTGTCAAACGCTGCAGAAAACTATCGCCAGTCGGCGGGCTTTGTGCGTGGAAGAAGTTCACCTCCCCTTATTTTCGTGCTTTTGCGGGGATTACCCCTGCCGCGGAAAAGATGGCGAAGCAGAGCAGGGCGATTTGCAGGTTTTGCAAGAGGGCTTCGCGTGGGGCGTAATTTGCCCATTGGAGCGACAAGATTAAATTCATGATGGCTACGCTGAGTACCTGACCGAACAGGCGGGTGGTGCTCAATAGGCTGGCGGCAAGGCTGTAATGTTTCTTCTCCACAGAACTCATGATGGCGTTGTTGTTCGGCGCGGCGAACAGGGCGAAGCCGGTACCGGTGATGATGAGCATGGGAATGAGCAGATAGAGGGAGAGGTTGTGAACCGTCAGGGCAAAACCGCCCAAGCCGATGGTGATGACGGCCATGCCCCCGGCGGCAAGTTTGGTCGGGGCGTATTTATCCGACAGCTTGCCCATCAGCGGGGAAAGGCTGGCCATGATGATGGGTTGGGCAAGCAGGATAAGACCCGCACTGCGCGAAGTCAGGCCCAGAATGGACTGCAGGTAGAGCGACAGCAATAAACTGGTGGCAAAGGTGGCACAGTAGTTGAGCAGCGCCGCCAGACAGGACAGGGAAAAGGGACGGTTGATAAACAGCAGGTTTATCGGCAGCAAGGGATTTTCCGTGTGCAGTTCATAGCGGATAAATATACCGAACAGCAGCAGACCTGCCAATAAGATGGCGGGGGCAAGTGGTTCAGCGAGCAGCTGAGAAAGACCGTAGATGATGAGGAGAATGGCGCCGCCGTAAAGGAGGGCGCCTTTTTTGTCCCATTCGGGGCGGCTGTCCTCAACCCATTCCTCCTGCATGGTATGGCGGGCGGTGAGAAAGGCGATGGTGCCTAAAACGGCCAGTACGATGAAGATACTTTGCCAGCCGTAATAATAGTTGAGAAAACCGCCGACTGCCGGCCCTAGTGTAAGCCCAGTGTAGACCACGGCGACATTCCAGCCCATCGCCCAGCCACGGCGCTCCTTGGGGATAACCAATGTGAGAATGGACATGGAGGTGGCAAAGGTCATGGCTGAACCAATGCCCTGCGCTGCGCGGGCGGCAATGAGCAGGGAAAGATTGGGGGCAAAACAGGCGGCAAGGGAAGTGGCAGCAAAGATGCCGTTGCCCATGATAAAAAAATACCGCTTGCCATAGCGGTCAGCCAGCTTGCCAAAAGGTAGCAGAACCACAATGGCGGCCAGCAGAAAACTGCCCAGCACCCAGCCTAACTGCGCCGGACTCGCGCCGTATTCTGCGCCCAAAGAGGGCAGCGCAAGATTCAGCGCACTGCCGGTAAAGGGCGTGAGGAAGGAGGTAAGCATGATGGTGAAAAGAATTCTATGTTCCATAAGAAAATGCTCCTGAATATAGAAAAAACCTTCCCTTATCAAGGAAGGCTTAAATTTTAATTTTGGTGGAGACGAAGGGGATTGAACCCTCGACCCCCAGATTGCGAACCTGGTGCTCTCCCAGCTGAGCTACGTCCCCATATTATTGCGGTTGAAAAACCTTTTTCAGTATACCGCGTTTGTTATTGTTTTGCAAGAGAAGGAAAATTTTTTTTCATGCGGTTAGCGATTTTGTTTTTATTTTAATGAAAAAAACATTTTTTCGCAGCAGGAAAAAGGTACTGGTTTGGCGAAATGGGAAAACAGTAGACCTATGGAATATGGGCGTTATAAGTCCTGTTTATCAAAGGATATCCTTGGTGAATTGCTATGATAAAATAAATTAAATTTATTACGAATTATTGTAATGATAGATATAGCATTTTGTATTTTTTCGGCGTATAATAAGAGTGTTCGCTAATAGATTTTCTTTATGATGCCGCAATCGAGCCAGCGGTTGAATCTATAGTAATTATGCAAGGATAATCAAGAGGAGGTAAAAAAGTGGACAAACGGGAGAGTATGTGGGATGTATATCTCAGAAAAGGCATGAGCCGCCGCAGCTTTGTGAAGAGCTGTGTTGCACTGACGTCCCTGATGGGACTCAGTACGGACCAGGTGTCCAAGGTGGTGGAAGCTGCCGAAAAGAAGCCGTTGCCGGTAGTGGTCTGGATTCATGGTCATGAATGCACGGGTTGCGATGAGTCGTTTATCCGTTCCGGTGCACCGCTTGCATCGGATTTGGTATTGAGCCAGATTGCACTGGAGTATGACCATCTGTTAAGTGCTGCCAGCGGTGAGCCGTTCGAGGCGCACTTGGAAGAAACGATTAACAAGTACAAGGGGCAGTACATTCTGTGCGTAGAAGGTGCTGTATGCACGAAGGACAATGGTGTTTACTGCATGTCCGGCGGCAAGCCTTTTGTACAGACCCTGCGGCACGCCTGTGAGAACGCCTTAGCCGTTGTTGCCTATGGCACCTGCGCGGTATCGGGCGGTATTCAGGCTGCCAAACCAAACCCCACGGGGTCTTCGGGGATTTCCCATTTCGCTGGCAGGACGCCGGTAATCAACGTACCGGGCTGCCCGCCGATTCCGGAAGTTATGACAGGCGTGGTTATGCATCTTGCCCTCTTTGGCACCGTGCCGCCGCTTGATAACGAAGGCCGTCCGAAACAGTTCTATGGCAATCGTATCCACGATACCTGCTATCGTCGTCCCTTCTTTGATGCCGGTATGTTTGCAGAACGCTTTGATGATGAAGGTGCAAAAGCCGGATGGTGTCTTTATAAACTGGGCTGCCGTGGCCCCGAGACGTACAATTCCTGCGGTAATCTGCGCTGGTTCCAGGGCATGAGTTATCCGATTCAGTCCGGTGCACCCTGCATTGGCTGTTCCAATGCGCATTTCTGGGACGAAGATCCGATGACCACGCGTATGCCGGAATATGGCCCACTCGGCAATGTGGATAAAATCGGTGCTGCCATGGCCGTAGCTACGGCAGCCGGTGTAGCTGCCCATGGCGCAATGAGCGTTGTGCAGAAGCAGAAACGTGAAGCGGCAGAGAAGGAATAAGGGAGCAGGTGAATAAATGAAACATGTAGTAGTAGATCCGGTAACTCGCATTGAAGGTCATCTTCGTGTTGAGGTACAGGTTGATGAAGCAACGGGGAAAGTCACTGACGCTCTTTCCTCCGGTACTGCCTGGCGTGGTTTGGAATTGGTTATGAAAGACCGTGACCCCCGCGATGCATGGGCGTATATCCAGCGTATTTGCGGCGTTTGCACCACGGCACATGCCTTGGGGTCTGTCCGTGCGGTAGAGGATGCTTTGGGCATTGCGATTCCGAAGAACGCCAACTATATCCGCAACATCATGGCGGCAACGCTGACGGTGCAGGACCATATCGTACATTTCTATCATCTCCATGCACTGGACTGGATTAGCCCGGTAGAAGCATTGGCTGCTGATGCCATTGCTACGGCTAATCTGCAGAACACGCTGCTCAATACCTATAAACTGCCGTTCCGTGCTCCGGATACGTCCGTAACGGAAGCTTATGAGCATGATTTCCCGGCAGCTACGCCGCAGTATTTTGAACAGATTAAGAATAAGGTAAAAGCTATCGTCGAAAGCGGTCAGCTGGGTATCTTCTCCGCCAACTGGTGGGATCATCCCGATTACAAGCTGCTGCCGCCGGAAGTTCATCTTTTGGCTGTAGCCCATTATCTTGAAATGCTGGACAAACAGCGTGAACTGGTTACGCCGCACGTTATCTTCGGCGGCAAGAACCCGCATCCGCATTATGTGGTTGGCGGTATGCCCTGCTCCATTTCTCTGGAAGATGGCAATGCTCCGGTAAACACGGCTCGTTTGGATATCGTGGACAGAGCCATCAATATGGGCAGAAGCCTGGTAAACAACTACTATCTGCCTGACCTGCTGGCTATTGGCACAGCTTATGTAAAAGCTGGCCGCGTAGATGGCGGCGGCATGGCCAAGACCTGCGTATTGGGCTATGGCGCATATCCGATTGAAAGCTACACGGGCACCAGCGATGGCGGTTTCTTCAAGAACCTCTTAATTCGCTGCAATGGTGTAGTTGAAGACTTCGGCAAGGGCCTCGCAGCTGCGAAGTTCACGGAGGTAACGGCAGAAGATGTTACGACGGAAAATATTACGGAAAGCGTTGACCACGCTTGGTACGAGTATCCTGCCGGGAAGAAAGACCGCCATCCTTGGGAAGGCGTTACTGCACCTAAGTTCACCGCTCCTAAAGAAGGCACGGAAACGGATTGGAAGGCGCTCAATGAAAGCGGCAAATATTCCTGGCTGAAAACGCCGAAATGGAAAGGCAAACTTTGTGAAGTTGGCCCGCTGGCCCGTTACATCATCATCTACACCAAGGCAAAGAAAGGCCTGCTGCCGGATATGACCTGGGCAGAAAAGATGATGCTCGACCAGCTCGATGCCGTATCCAAGGTTCTGGGCCTGGCTCCGGAAGTATGGCTGCCCACGATGGTTGGTCGTACGGCTGCACGTGCACTTGACTGCCAGCTGGCTGCTGAAATCAATAAGTTCTTCTTTGACAAGCTTATTGCCAATATCAAGAGCGGCGATACCAAGGTGGCTAACTCCGATAAATGGGATATCAGCACCTGGCCGAAAGAATGCAAAGGTGTTGGTCTTTACGAAGCACCGCGTGGCGCTTTGTCCCATTACATCACCATCAAGGACGGCAAGACGGACAACTATCAGTGCATCGTGCCGACGACCTGGAATGCCTGCCCGCGTGATGATGATGCCGGCAATGGTGCATACGAAATGGCCATGAAGGACACGCAGGTGAAAGTGCCTGACAAGCCGCTGGAAATTGTGAAGGTTATCCGTTCCTTTGACCCCTGCATGGCCTGTGCAACGCATATGTTCAATGCCAAGGGTGAGAAGATTAACGTCATCACCACGGACCCGTATTCCGGTACGCGTGTGGACAAGTAATCTGCAGAAAGGAAAAAGCTATGAAAGAAGTAGTTCGCAGGGAATATTACCTGTTTAGTCCTTGGCTGCGAATCTTTCATTGGATTATGGTGGTAGCCATCTGTGTGCTGTTTGTAACAGGCCTGATGATTACCAGCCCATGGAACATCCATGCATCAGAGCCGACTTTCTCTGGCATGACGCTGGATAATATCCGTAATATCCATTTTCTCGCAGCCTATCTGTTTAGTGCTTCCTTTATCTTTAAAATCTATGGTTTCATCATCAATCGTGGTGACCGGTTGTTCCCCCATGTATGGAAGGGATATTTCTACCGCAATACCGTAGATGTGGCAATGCACTATATGTTCCTGAAGGCAGAGCATGCGTCTTATCTGCGTAACCCGCTGGCGCGCTGCTCATACGCCTTCCTCTATGTACTGGTGCTTATCGAGATTATCACCGGTTTCGGCATTTACTATATGACGGACCCGTTTGGTATCGGCGGCACGCTCTTTGGCTGGGTTATCCCGCTGCTGGGCGGTGAAATGATGGCACATCTCGTACATCATTATGTAGCTTGGGGTATTATCCTCTTTGCTATCGGCCATGTTTACATGGTTATCCGTGCTGAGTTCATGGAAGGCGAGAGCGAAGTTTCCTCCATGTTCTCCGGCAGCAAGATTTTGGCGCATGAGCCGCGTGATGCAGGTCATCTTGATGGGACGCTGAAGTGATTTAGTTGTTACTTGACCACTGGGCAATTGTACTAGCGGTTTTGTCTTGTTGATGAAGAAAAGGAGGCTTTGCCCAATGTGTAAAGAGTGTGGCTGCGGGCATGAGGGTGGCGCAAACACCCGTCTGCAGTTTATCGTGCATGGTTATACTGAGGAGATTGCTCAGGAAGTGGAAACGGAGCTTTTGGGGATGCCCGGGGTTCTGTATGTTCACATCCATGCGCATGATGGTGAGACTACGGTGGATTACAATCCGGAGAAGACGAAGCTTGGCGATATTCTGAAGGCTTTGCATGCTCGTGGATTGGATGCCATCCTGTAAATCACAGCTTAGGATTACGCCTTCCCTGCCCTTATTAGTGTTGGCGGGGAAGGCGTTTTCATTATGTATCAGATGGGGGAACGCTCCCAAAAGATGCAAACGAGGTGAAAAATATGCATGAAATGGCTATTGCTGAAGGGATTTTGGATATTGCCCTGGATTATGCCAAGCAAAACAATGCGCAGAAGGTCAACGAAGTTGGTTTGCTGCTAGGAGAAATGTCCGGCGTAGAGGTGGATTCCTTGGAATTCTCCTTTAATATGCTGGTGCAGGGCACGATTGCTGAAGGGGCGCAGCTGAAGATAAAACATGTCCCGCTTATGGGCAGGTGCAGCAAATGCGGCAAAGAGTTTCATATCGAACATTATGATTTCTGGTGCCCGGAATGTGAAAATGGCGTGCTCACGACTATTTCCGGCCGGGAGATGCAGGTGGAATATTTGGAGGTTGACTGATGGAAATTAAGGTTATCAAAAATATTTTGGGCGAGAATGACCGTATAGCCGCCGAAAATCAGGCGATGTTTCAGGATAAAAAGGTCTTTGTGCTGAACTTCATGGGCTCGCCGGGGGCGGGCAAAACTTCGGTGCTCGAAAAGACTATGGAACGCCTGAAGGATAAAATCAATATGGCGGTTATCGAGGGCGATCTCTTTACGAGCAAAGATGCCGAGCGTATTGATAAATACGGCGTGCCGGTGATTCAGATTAACACGGCGGGCGGCTGTCATCTCGATGCCAATATGGTGCAGAAAACCGTCAAGGAAATGAATCTGGATGAGCTGGATTTGCTGGTGGTGGAAAACGTCGGCAATCTCGTCTGCCCGGCAGAGTTTCCTGTGGGCGAAGACGCCCGCGCCCTTAAAGTACCCGCTGATGTTCAAGGAAAGCGAAATCGCCTTGCTGAACAAGGTGGATTTGGCACCGTATTGCAACTTCAATATGGATTCGGCCAAGAAGGATATCACGAGCCTGCACCCGGGCATTGAAGTGCTGGAAGTTTCCTGCACCAAGGGGCAGGGCATTGATGAATGGTGCGACTGGCTGCTGAAAAAGATTGCCGCCAAGAAAGGACAGTAAGCATGGCTGATGTATTTGCGGCTGGCGGTAAGTCCAGTCTGGATAATGTGCTCTACAAAAATGAAGTCACGATTTTGGGCATTGGCAATGTCATCCTGCGCGACGAGGGTTTTGGCGTGCGGGTGGCTGAATATCTCGATAAGCATTACGAATTCCCGGAGTCCGTACAGATTGTGGACGGCGGCACGCTGGGGATTGAACTCACGCAGTATGTTACGGGGACGGAAAAACTCCTGGTCATTGACTCCATCAATGGCGGGGCCGAGCCGGGAACGACGTTCCGCTTCCATAATGATGATGTGATGGAGCATTTTCAGGATAAATTATCGGCCCATGAAGTCGGCATACAGGATGTGCTGGGATTACTCACGGTTACGGGGCATAAGATTCCTGATGTGGTGGTCATTGGCGCCCAGCCCTATGATGTGGAGGCTGGCGTTGAACTGTCTGAAGGCATGATGGAACTGCTGCCGCAGATGGTGGAGCAGGCGCTTTCTGAACTCAAAAATTGGGGAATAGTGCCGAAGTTGCGGACTGGCGTTGAAGATATGGACTACAATAAAGTAGCAGAGGATTTCTCGGCAACGAGATAATGATTTAGGCTTTGGGAGGCAGGAACAATATTCCCGCCTTCCAAAGCCGGGCAGCTTTTAGCTAGTTCTTTTGGGAGGTATGTTTTATGTGTTTGGCTGTTCCTGCCAAAGTGATTGAGATAAAGGATTCCATGGGCACGGTGGACATTGCGGGGGTTACGCGTGATGTGAGCCTGATGCTGCTGCCGGAGACGAAGCTCGGGGATTATGTACTGGTGCATGCCGGCTTTGCCATGCAGAAGGTGGAGGAGAAGGACGCAGAGGAAACCTATGCCCTGATGGCAGAAATGCGCGGGGCGCCGAGGACGGTGGATAAGCTGTGACGGAAGTTAAGGAGAAGCTGACGAAAGCAGAAGAACGGGCATTTGCCAAAGAGCTCGTGCAAAAAATTGGTGAACTGGCTGCCACAACCGGCCGCAAGCTGCGGTTTATGGAAGTCTGCGGTACGCATACGGTGGCGATTTTCCGTGCAGGCCTGCGGCAGATTTTGCCGGATTCGGTGGAGCTTGTATCGGGGCCCGGTTGTCCTGTCTGTGTGACGCCGGACGATTATATGGACAAGGCCATTGCCTATGCCCAGCGTGATGATGTGATTATCGCGACCTTTGGCGATATGCTCAAAGTTCCGGGTTCGAAGTCGAGCTTGAACGAAGCCAAAACCAATGGTGCAGATATTCGCATTGTGTATTCGCCGATGGACAGCATTCAGATTGCCAAAGACAATCCGGATAAGAAGGTTATCTTTCTGGCGGTGGGATTTGAGACCACGGCACCGACGGCGGCCGCTACGGTGCTCGCGGCTGAGCAGCAGGGGATAACGAACTTATACATGCTGTCGGCGCAGAAACTGGTGCCGCCGGTGATGGAAGCGCTCTTAAATGATGAAGAAGTCCATGTGGACGGCTTTATCCTGCCGGGGCATGTATCGGTGGTCACGGGAACAGGCGTATATGAGCCGGTAATCGGCAAGTATCATGTGCCGGGCGTGGTCACAGGCTTTGAGCCGATACAGATTTTGCGCGGCCTTTACCGTTTGGTGCAGCAGGTGGTAAACGGCGAAGCCAAGGTGGAAAATGAGTACACTGATGTGGTAAAGACCGAGGGAAATCCGGTATCCATGGCGATTACCAATAAGGTCTATGAAGCATGCGATACAGGCTGGCGCGGCATGGGGATTGTGCCCCTGTCTGGGCTCAAGATGAAGGTTGAATATGCCCGCTTTGATATTGAGCAGGTTCTGCCGCTGGAAGTGGAGACGGTGACGAAAAAGACGGCCTGCCGCTGTGGCGAAGTCTTGCGCGGGATTGTAACGCCCAAGGAATGTCCGCTGTTTGCCAAGGCCTGTGTGCCGACGCACGCTATCGGCCCATGCATGGTGTCGGTGGAGGGTGTATGTGCGGCCTGGTATAAATATGGTCAGGGGAGGTTTGAATATGGCAAATGATAAAGTAACCCTGGCCCATGGTGCCGGGGGCAAGGTGAGTCAGGAACTGATGGAGCAGGTTATCCTGCCGGCTTATGGCAATCCGGTCTTAAATACCCTGCATGACGGGGCTTTGGTGGAGATGAAGGGCGAGGTGGCCTTTACCACGGATTCCTATGTGGTACAGCCCTTGTTTTTTGCGGGCGGCAATATCGGCAAGTTAGCCGTCTGCGGCACGGTCAATGACCTGTCGATGACGGGGGCGATTCCCCGCTATCTCTCGGTGGGTATGATCATCGAGGAAGGTTTTCCTATTAAGGATTTGCAGACCATCGTGAGCACGATGAAGAAGATGGCCGATGAAGCCGGTGTGGTCATTGCTACCGGGGATACCAAGGTGGTGGAAAAAGGCAAGGCCGATGGCATTTTCATCAACACGGCCGGGATTGGCGACAAGATTCCTGGCACGCATATCAGCCCCGAAAACGTCAAGCCAGGCATGAAGGTGATTCTCTCCGGCTACATCGGCGACCATGCGGCGGCGATTATGGCAGGGCGCCACAATATCAATCTGCCCGCCAGTGTGCAGACGGATTGTGCGCCGCTCAATAAAATGACCAAAGCCATGCTTGAGGCTGCGCCGGATATTGCGGTCATGCGTGACCCGACCCGCGGTGGTGTGGCAGCGGTGCTCAATGAGATTGCCGCAGCTTCGCATTGCGGTATTTTGATTGACGAGGATGAAATTCCCATTCACCCCGAAGTGCAGGGCGTTTGTGATATGCTCGGCTTTGACCCGTTGTACTTAGCCAATGAGGGCAAGTGTGTGGCCTTTGTGCCTGCAGAGAGTGCCGAAAAGGTCCTCAAGGCGATGCGGACAAGTCCTTATGGACAGGAGGCCAGAGTAATCGGTGAAGTTACGGCCGAGGCTCCGGGAACGGTTGGCTTGCGTACCGGTATTGGCGGGATACGGGTTGTGGATATGCCGCTCGGAAATATCGTGCCTCGTATTTGCTAAATCTTGCATGACAAAGTCTTTTTCGCTAAAACGTAGTTTTGCAAATTTTGCCTGAAGGCGTTATAATGGTCTGTGTTTGGAATATGGTAAATATGAATTATAGAAAGAAGCGAAATAGATGAAGTTTAGACGGATTTTACCGTTATTTTTGAGCGTATGGCTGTTTACGGTTGCTACGGCTTTTGCTGAAAATATGCAGTTTGTGGATGCCGTAGGGCCCACGGGATATTATGTGGATGTAGAGTCGCTATCCTTCTCGCAAACCACAGAAGTACAGCCAGATAATACGAAAAAAAACTATGAAATCGTGCAGGCCAGAGTGGCTGTAATCAAGGCGCGTACGAATCGCCGTTATATTTATCTGATGCAGTTCAACAAGGATAAAATGCGTTATCGTATTCTGTCCTCCAAGGTACAGATTTACGACAGCAAGCAATTTGTGGAACAAACTGATGAGGTATCGCCGGAACTGCCCTTTGTGGCATCATCGCCCATGCAGACTGTATTGGATTTTATCTACGAACAGCCGCGCAACAAGTAAATGTTTAAAGTCTCCTCCAACTATGGGGGAGGCTTGTTTCATATAAAGATGGGAGGCTCCTATGACTGAAATTGATGTGCTGAAAAAAGATACCGCGTACTTATCCATTATCTCGAACACTGTGTTGGTCCTGCTAAAGCTTTTTGTCGGTATCTGGGTTGGGGCGGTGAGTTTGATTTCTGAGGCGCTCCACTCCAGCGTGGATTTATTGGCCTCCCTGATTGCCTTTTGGGCGGTGAAAAAATCCGTAACTCCGCCGGATACGGAACACGATTATGGGCATGGCAAGTTTGAAAATCTGTCGGCGGCGGTGGAGGCACTTTTAATCGTGGCAGCTGCCGGAGGGATAGTCTATGAGGCTTTTGAACATCTGGGGCAGGACAAAGTGCCGGAAATGCTGCATTTTGGCGTAGCGATTATGGCCGTGTCCATTATCATCAACCTCGTGGTGTCGCAGAAATTGATTTCCGTAGGCAAGCTCACCGAATCGCAGGCATTGGAGGCGGATGGATTGCACCTGCGTGCCGATGTCTGGACTTCTGTAGGGGTCATGCTGGGCTTGATTCTGATGGAGTTTACCGGCTGGGCCTGGCTGGATGGAGCGATTGCCATTGTGGTAGCCGTCATTATTTTCCGGGAAGGCTGGAAGATGGTGGTAGATTCCACCATGGAGCTTACGGATGTGAGCCTGCCGGAGGAACAGGAAGACCGGATTATGGCCATTATCGACAGCATTCCTGAGGTCAAGGGCTGCCACTGCCTGCGCACACGCAAATCCGGCTCCTATAAACTGTTGGATGTGCATGTACTTTTTGATGGGAATATGCATTTGGCCCAGGTTCATGCCATTTGTGATGAGCTGGAAGAAGAAATCCGCGCGGAGTTTGGCGCCTTTGATATCCTCATTCACCCGGAACCGGCAGGCAATCATGAACCGGAAACCAAGGCTGCGCAATATGAGTATGCGAAAAGACAGGAAAAACTTGATGTTTCTAACTGATTTTTAAGAAAAATAAACTAAAATATGGTACAATGATGAAGGCAACAATGAAGTGAATGGAGGAACGAATTTATGAAATTCCGCAAGGTATGTGCGATATTCCTGTCGGCGATGCTGTTGGTATCATCCATGGGAATGGCCAGTGCAGCAACTCCGGAAACTGTGCAGGCAAAACTTTCCGCTATGGAGAAGGATACTTATGGTACAGAGCAGACCGGAGCATTGTTAGACCGTATAAACAAGTTGGAAAAAGATTATGATGGCACCCATAGGACGGGCAGTATGATGGCGCGGGTGGATGCTCTTTATAGTGAGATTTATACCAATGGCAGCAAGCCTTCTGTGTTGGCTGAACTCAATGCCATTGAATGGAATATCGACCATGAAGTGAGTATGAAATCCGTGGAAAAACGTGTCGCGGATATGGAGATGACCATTAATGGCCAGACCAATGAGGGCACGTATAAAAAACGGATTCAGTCCTTGGCCTCTGCATCCTTTGGAACGGCTGATTTGCCCATGGTGCAGATCAATGTACCGAAGAACACCCTGATTAAAGTGGCACTGGTTGACCCGGTAAATACCAAATATCTGAAAAAGGGCGATACGATTCGTTATAAGGTTGTAGCGGATGTTATTGTGGATGGCAAGCTGGTTTTTGCCAAGGGTGAGCCGGGAGATGGCGTAGTAACGAAAGTAAAACAGGCACGTAACTTCGGCCGTAATGCTGAATTGGAAATTGACTACAAGCAGACAAAATCCATTGACGGAACATATGTAGCTACTTTCATGGGCGAAGAATCCAAACAGGAAATGAAGAATCTGGCAATGGCTGCCGGTGCAAGCCTGGCTGGTATTGTAATCCTTGGCCCGATTGGTGTAATCGGCGGTGCCTTTGTCAAAGGCAAGAACATTGACCTGCCGGAGGGAACGGAATTCTATATTCAGACGAAGGACAACACGACGATGTACGGTGTAGCGACTACTGCTGAATAAGTGGAAATAAATAAAAGCATCTTCTTGACAGGAGATGCTTTTTTATTTAGAATAAATCGCAAAGAAGAATGATTATTTGTTAGTGAGGAAGAAAATTATGCGTGTAGGATTGAAACCGAAGGAAGTCACGGCGCTTTTGCGGGAGCGTGGTTTCAAGGTCACGCCGCAGCGGCTGGCGGTGTATAATGCGCTGGCGCATACTACGGAACATCCCAGTGCCGAAGCCTTGTATCAGGAACTTTTGCCCGACTATCCCACCATGAGTCTGGCTACGGTTTACAAGTCGTTGAATATTTTGTGTGCAGTAGGACTGGTGCAGGAACTCAATGTGGGTGAGGATGCTTTTCGCTATGATGCCAGAGTAAAATCGCATCCCCATATTCGTTGTATGCACTGCGGCAGGGTTGATGATGTAAAGACCTTGCCTACGGCGGATTTTTCGGAGCAGGTAATGGCCGAGACAGGCTATCAGCTAACCGGCCAGCAGTATTACTTCTATGGTATCTGCCCTGCGTGTCAAATGGCGATGTCGGCAAAAGAGGCATAGTAAGTGTAAGTTTTATTCGATATATAAAGGACGCCCGACTACGGATATAGATGTTCTGTGACAGGTGTGATTGTCTGTTACGGGGCATCTTTTTTATGGGTTACTTTTGCTGCCGCTGTGCGCCTGGGCCATCGCTGGCGATGGCGACCTTGCTTTCGGCGAAGGTGCGCATATAGTTCAGCATATAGAGGGCGGCTTCGGCAATATCCATGCCCAGACCCGCGATAAGTCCGCCAGGCAGGGCGCAGTTTGCTTTTACAAGCAAAGGCTGTACATGGAGGATATAGGGGCGTACTGCAGGACATAACAGCTCCGTATAGCGGGCGATGATTTCGCTGGCTTCGTCATCTAAGATGATAAAGGCGCTGTTATGGGCCGCGGCAATGATGGCGCCAATCATTGCCCCAATAAAGGGCTGCACGGCCTCCGGGGCATGGGCCAGGAATTCATCGGCAGGATATTTCAGGCTGCCATCGGCGTTTAAGAGTTCCTGCCTCAGGAGTTCTGCTGTCGTGCCGAAGGGGGCATGCTCGTCTATTTCGGTCATGGAGAGGCCTAAAAGCGGATAGGAAAGGGATAAAAATTCGCCCTGCTCCCGGCCAAAGTCAAAGGCGGCTGTCAAGGGCAGCCCCTCGCGTACATGGGCAATGGTGACGTCTGCCTTGGCACTTTGGGAACTGGCGGCGGTAAGCTGCATTTGCAGGGGATTGCTCACCTTGCTGGTGAAACAGAGCAGAGCCCGGTCCAAATCGCAGTTGGGCAGTTCATCGCCCATGATTCCCGCGATTTCCGTGGCAATCTGCTCCAACGCGCCCAAACTTTCCAAGGGCTTGACCAGATTATCCAGGCGCTCCTTGCAGGCTTCCATGGACTGTGTATCCAAATCCTGCATGGTGGAGAGGTAAAAATCAAAGGTCTTGTTGGTGACTTTGGGGGCGAGATTGGGCATATAGGCCTGCTGGAAAGGTGTTTCCACCGGGTCATGGGGCAGATGGCTCACCACATCCCAGAGGTTCAGCATGGTTTCCAGTTCGCGGGCGAGAATGGAACTGCCGCAGGCTTCGCCAAGGCGCAGGTCGAGGTGCAGTATCGGCGTAAGGCCGAGTTTTTCTAGGGCAAAGCCCTGCGCAGGTTCGCCGCCGCGATGCGAGGGCAGGAAGTAATCTACGCAGTCCGGCGCCAGCCCCTGTGCGATAAGAGCGGCGGCGGCACAGTTGGAGCCGTCTAAGATTACCGCTTTATGATGTGCGGCAAAGCCCAGCATGAGTCCGGCAATGGCGCCGAATTCAAAGCCGCCGACTTTAGCCAGCACATCAATAGCATCCGTGTTATCCGGTTGATTGAGGTTTAATGCTTTTTCGACAATGGCAGTCTTTTTAGCCAGTCGTTCATCGGATATATTCGTGCCGCGGCCAGTGACTTCCGCGGCTGTTTTGTTGCAGATAGCCGCGCAGATGGCAGCGCTGACGGTGGTGTTGGCAATACCCATTTCACCGGGGAGCAGGCAGTCAAAGCCTTCGCCAATGAGCTTTTCCGCCAGCTCAATGCCCTTTTCAAGGGCGGCAATGGCTTGCTCTCTGCTCATGGCCGGGCCTTGGGCGATATTATCCGTGCCGTTGCCAATTCGGCAGTCCAATAGCCCCGGAATGTCGATGTTATCGGCTTTGATGCCGAAGTCGGCGATAAAGATTTCGCTGTCCGCAAAGCCGGAGAAGGCATTGGCGGCGGCGCCCTGACCAATCAGGTAGCTTTTGGTCATCTGCAGGGTGGTTTCCTCCGGATAGGCGCTGACGGCTTCGGCGGCAACACCGTGGCTGGCACAGCAGATGACGGTGCATTTATCGGGGGCGGCAGGGTGCATTTCGCCGGTTATGGCCAGATATTTGAGCAACAGGTCTTTGAGCAGTCCCAGTGAATCTTCATCGCCCTCCATAACCTTGGTCAGCTGGGCGGCTGCCTGCTGCGCTAATTCGTGATTGGCCGGCTCGATGGCAGCCAATGTTTTATTTAACAAACTCATCCGATGTTCTCCTTCGGTACTTGTTTTAAGGAGAGGCCGATACGGTTGCGGCTCTCGTCAACGCTGATGACCATGACTTTGATGATATCCCCGACAGCCAGTACATCGAGGGGATGCTTGATGCGTTTCTGACTCATTTCGGAAATATGGATAAGGCCGGCAGTTTTGAGGCCGATATCGACAAAAGCGCCAAAGTCGGTGATATTGCGTACCGTGCCCCGCATAATGCTGCCTTCCTTGATGTCGGAAAGCTTCACAACCGACTGACGGGTCAGCGGTGCCGGCAGGTCTTCACGCGGGTCGCGGCCCGGTTTTACGAGGGCATCGAGAATATCCTTGACCGTAAGTTCGCCTGCGTCCAATTCTTTGGCCAGTTTTGCACAGTCGGCAAGCTTTATCTTGGCGGCCAGCATGGCCAGCGCATCTTTATCGTTGAGGTCATTTAAGCTAAAGCCCAGACGCGCCAAAAGTTTTTCGGCCAGTTCGTAGGATTCCGGATGAACCGGGGTGTTGTCCAAGGGGGATTTGCCTCCGGCAATGCGCAGGAAGCCGGCACACTGGGTAAAGGCGGCCGGGCCAAGACGGGGAACTTTCAGCAGCTGCTTGCGGCTCGTGAAGATGCCGTTTTCGTTGCGGTAGGCCACGATATTTTTGGCAATGGTGGCATTGATGCCCGCGATATGTTTGAGGAGCGCACCGCTGGCGGTGTTGAGGTCAACGCCCACATGGTTTACCGTGCTTTCGATGGCAGCATCGAGGGTCGCGCCCAGTTCTTTTTGGTTGACATCATGTTGATACTGCCCTACGCCGATGGCTTTGGGGTCGATTTTGACCAGTTCGGCCAGCGGGTCTTGAATGCGGCGGGCAATGGATACCGCGCCACGGATGGTGACGTCGTATTCGGGCAGTTCTTCCTTGGCCAGTGCCGAAGCGGAGTAGACGGAGGCGCCGGCTTCGTTGGTAATCAGGTAATGCACATCCGTCAAATGATTGTCGGCAATCAGCTGGGCCGTGAACTGTTCTGTTTCGTAGGAAGCCGTGCCGTTGCCGATGGAAATCAGGGTGATATGGTGTTTTTTAATCAGGCCCAGTACTGTTTTGGCAGCAGCGGCCTTAGCCCCGTCGCTTTGCGTTACCTGAATTACGCCGTGGTCAACCACATGGCCGGTAGCATCGACAACCGCCATCTTGCAGCCCGTGCGGTAGCCAGGGTCAAGGCCCAGTACGGTATGACCGGCAAGGGGCGCCTGCAGGAGCAGCTGTTTTAAGTTCACGCCAAAAATCTTGATGGCCTGCGCTTCGGCCTCTTCGGTGAGCTGGCTGCGGACTTCGCGCTCCAATGCCGGGAACAGCAGGCGTTTCCAGCCATCTTCGATGACGGCTTTTAAGGTTTCATCCCATTTTGAGGAGGTCTTGCTGATACGGCGGAAAATGCGGCTTTGGCAGTCTTCGGCATCAATCGTGACATGGACTTTGAGACAGCCCTTGGCTTCGCCGCGATTGATGGCGAGAATGCGGTGCGAAGGCAGCGTATGAATAAGCTCGCTGTAATCCTTGTACATGGCAAAGGTGTCGGCTTCTTCGGCATCCTCCAGGAGCTCTGTTTCGATATGGCCGTTGTTCCAAAGGCGGGTACGCATATTGGCGCGCAGTTTGGCATCTTCCATAATGGTTTCAGCGGCAATATCCATAGCGCCCTGCAAAGCATCTTCAGCGGTGGCAACTTCCTTCTCCGCATTGATGAAACTTTCAGCTTCTTCCAAAGGCGTGCCCTTGATTTTTGCCTGTTCCAGCATCATCTGAGCCAAAGGTTCCAAACCGCGCTCGCGGGCAATCTGGGCGCGGGTGCGCTTTTTCTGCTTATAGGGCAGATAGAGGTCTTCGAGTTCCTGTAATTTTTGTGCCTTTTCGATGGCGGTTTTGAGTTCATCGGTCAGCTTGCCCTGCTCTTCGATTTTGGCGAGGATTTCCTCCTGCCGTTTGACGAGATTGCGCAGATAAGTCAGGCGTTCTTCGAGCGTGCGCAGCTGTTCATCCTCTAGCGCGCCCGTGGCTTCTTTGCGGTAGCGGGCAATAAACGGCACGGTATTGCCGCCGTCCAACAGCTCGATGGCGGCAGAGGTCTGCTTCGGTGTCACGCCAAGTTCCTTGGCGATAAGTACGGGAATATCATTTATTTGCATGGTGGGCACCAACTTTCCTTTTGATTGAAACTTATTTTATCATTATAACGCCATTAGCGGCACTTTGCATTATAAACTTCCTCGTTAACAAAGAACAGGCAGACTCGCTTGGCGGCGAATCTGCCTGTTTATCATTTTATGGTCATTATTCTGTGATAGCTGAATGGTCTACTTTTTCATCCTCGTCCAACTCCCCTTTGCGGGCGAGGTAGCTTTCGGTTTCCGCCACAACTACACCAGAGAGTGCGATAAGTGCGATAAGGTTTGGAATGGCCATAAGGCCGTTGACGATATCGGCCAGAATCCAGATGGCTTCGAGTTTGAGGAATCCGCCGCTGGCAATCAGGGCAATGAAGATAATGCGATAGGGCATTACGCCTTTTGTGCCAAAGAGGTAGATGCAGGCGCGTTCACCGTAGTAGTTCCAGCCTAAGATGGTGGTGAAGGCAAAGAGCACCAAAGCGATGGTCAACAGGCTGCTGCCCAACACGCCATAAGCGGAGGCAAATGCGGCACTCGTCATAGCGGCGCCTGCGGCATCACCCTGCCATACACCGGTGAGTACGAGAGCCAGCCCCGTCATGGTGCAGATAATCAGCGTGTCGATAAAGGTACCCGTCATGGAGATAAGACCCTGCTCGGCAGGCTCCTTGGTCTTGGCTGCGGCTGCCGCAATCGGGGCAGAACCAAGGCCGGATTCGTTGGAGAACACGCCGCGGGCAATACCATTCTGCATGGCCATCATAATGGTGGAACCGGCAAAACCGCCAGCGGCAGCCGTACCCGTGAAGGCGGACTCAAAAATCAAAGCAACAGCGGCGGGAACGCCATCAAGGTTCATCACGATAAGCCCCAGGCTGATGGTGATATACATAACGGCCATAAAGGGAATGACCTTGGAGGCAACCTTGGCAATGCTCTGCAAACCACCGATGGTGATGGCGGCAATGAGAATCGTGAGGACTGCGCCCGTGAGCACCTTGGACAGGCCAAAGGAAATTTCCGCACTATCCACAATGGCGTTGACCTGCGGGAAGGTGCCGATACCGAAGTAAGCAACGAGAATCGTAGCAGCGGCAAAGAAGGTAGCCAAAGGCTTGTACTTTTCGCCCATGCCCTGACGGATATAGTACATCGGGCCGCCGGCGATGTTGCCTTTGGCGTCGGTACTGCGGTATTTTACCGCCAGCAGGCCTTCGGCATATTTAGTCGCCATGCCGAAGAACGCGGCCATCCACATCCAGAAGATAGCGCCGGGGCCGCCAATTTTCACTGCCGTAGCAACGCCGACAATATTGCCTGTACCCACCGTAGCCGCCAGTGCCACGCAGAGGGCCTTGAAGCTCGATACATCCCCTTCGCCGTGATTCTTGGCCTTGAAAATCAGGGAAAGCGCCTTGGGCAGACGTACTACCTGCAAAAGTTTTAAGCGCAGAGTCAGATAAATGCCCGTACCCACCAACAGGGTGATGAGCGGCGGTCCCCACATAAAGGAGTCGATGGCATTAAGCATAGGGATAAATGATTCCATAGATTGTGTCCTCCTCGCATGATATAAACAAGGTTGTGTCTACTGTGGATAAACACAGATACTTCTCAGATAACATAGTCCCTATAATATCATACAAAAAAACATTTGTCTACAGAATTCCGGCCATTTTCAATAAATATTGGGCATTTGTCGTCTGGCAGCGGCCATTCTTTATTTTATAGTCGAATTTTATCTTGTTGTCCTCGTAGTATTCGGCAAAATGATAGTTGGTTACGGGGATTTCATTGGGCGACTGCAAATCGCACAGCTCGAAGTCATGGGTGGAAACCAAAGTGATGGCATAAGGGCGGGTCAGGCGTTTGATGGCCTCTTGAGCGCCGATAATTCTATCGGCGGAGTTGGTGCCCTTGAAAATCTCGTCAATCGCGATAAACATCGGCTGTTGTTTTTGGCTGAAATCTACCATTTGCTTGATGCGCAAAAGTTCGGCGTAAAAGGTGGAAATGCCCTGACTTTGGTCATCGTGTACCTGAATGGACGTAAAGATATGCATGGGCGAGCAGGTAAAAGATTTTGCACAGACAGGAGCACCGGCATAGGCGAGTACTAGGGAGCTGGCCAACGTGCGCATATAGGTGGTCTTGCCGGACATATTGGAACCGGTAATAATGCGGGTTTCTGCCTGCATAGTGCTGTCGTTAGGAATAGCTTTTTTTTCGTCAAGCAGCAGTGAGGTCAGGCCATCTGTTTTCAGGGCAGGGGCTCCGGCAAGGAATTTTGGAAATGTATAGTTCTCGCGTGTTTGTCCCACCATCGCCAGCGATATATAGAGTTCCATTTTTGCCCAACAGTCCAGCCAGTTCTGCAGGTTTTGGGCGGCGTTATCCTGCCAGCGGCCAAAGCGGGCGGCACAATGACAGTCCCAAAGGAGCAGGGCGTTGCCGAAAACGAAGAAAAAGAGATTCCGACAGAGATTTACGTGGTCGGCCAGCCGGGCTAATTTCTGTAATGCCGGGGCTGCGTCCTTGGATAATGCGTCGGCAATTTTCTGCAGGGATTTATTGGTAAAGTTTGTTTCTTCCATATGGATAAACAAGTCCTGATAGGCATGAAGTTCCTGATTGATGGACATTAAAGGCGCCAGGATAGCTTGATTTTGCCGATGAAACAGCATAGCGAGGGCAAATTGCAACAGCGCAAGCAAGCCGGGGATTTGCCAGTTAAGCAAACCCGCCAGAGCCAGGCTGCAGCTGCTCAAGGTAAGCAATGGGAGGAGCCAGGCCGTCCGTTGCAGGACATAGCTGATGGAATGTGGCCGTTCGCTCGTGATTTCAGCAATCAGCGTGGTGGTATCGTGGCCTGCGGGCAGGCGGCGGCTGAGGGCTAAAAGCTCCACGCAGAGCCGCTGCCGCTCAATCAGTTCGGCCACTGCTTTTTGCCGTTGGGTGATTGCCGCGGGCTGTGGTGGCGTTACGGTCAGGGCCTTGGCCAGTTTATGTCTGCCTAAGGCCGTGCGGCAGCAGCAGAGATATTGGTAGAGGGAGGCTGGGCCGAAGATGTGCAGGTCGATATCCTGCGGACGATTTTTGGATAGAAAGTCTGTCCCCTTGTCGCCTGATTCCTGCCATTTTCCGTTGAAGCGGGACAGATATTCAGTAATGACGGCGAGTGCGTTTTGCGTGAGTTGGAGCTGTTTTTTCAATTTGTTGTGCTGCCGCACAAGTCCGATAAAAAGGAACAGCAGCAAAACAGCCAAAATGCCGGCACCGGTCAGCCCGTCATAGGCACCTGCACAGGCAAAAACAATGGCAAAAAAGCAAATGGTGCGATACAGTGTATAGCGGGCGGACTGCTTTTCGGCAGCTTCACAATGGTGCTGCTTTTCTGCTTGCAGATTGGTATAAAAATCCTGTTTCATATCATCACTCCCGGTAATTTGTTTCTTACCCTTCATTATACATGATATTGAGCGTTATCACTAATTTTGCTATAATTTAGTAAGGGAAGAGGTGGAGAAAGAGAAATGGACGATAAACAGGCGGCCATGGCCCGCTTGCAGGCACGCATTGATGCCATTAACAAACGGATGGTCATTGATTCCAATGATTTGGATTATGAAACCCATTTACGGCAAAAGCGGCAGCTGCAGCAGATTCTTGACCGCATGAAGGAAAAGATAAACAACAAGTGAAATGTTCATGTTATTTTCAGTATATCCTGTTAAAATAATAAACATCAAAAAGTCAAAGATGAAAGGATGAACACTATGTCACAGCGTATGACCATGGACGAAGTATTGAAAGAGTATGGCGTGCCGCAGATTAAGCTGGATATTCATGCCACCCGCAGTGAGCTGTTGAAGCTCCGGGAAAAACTGATGGCAATCCGCGACCTCTCAAATGGCGCGGAGCAGGGCTATCTTGACCTCGATTGCAAGCTTTACATTGATGTGGACGATATTGACCGCTATTTGTCCGGCGAGCTGGACACAGTAGGGGAAATCTA
The DNA here is from genome assembly GCA_902781305.1 of Pseudoselenomonas ruminantium. Classification (GTDB taxonomy): domain Bacteria; phylum Bacillota; class Negativicutes; order Selenomonadales; family Selenomonadaceae; genus Selenomonas_A; species Selenomonas_A ruminantium_K. The sequence goes on along the minus strand of CACZIV010000017.1, from coordinate 14,373 downwards.
CGCTTTCCCGGAAGATATCAAATCCTATAAGGAATAATGGACAAGTCAAAGGAGAAATTGACATGAAGATGAAGAAAATCCTCGCCTCGCTGATGGTAGGGGCAATGGTTATGACAACTGTTCCGATGGTAAATGCTGATTGGGCAGTTACGGCTTATGCCGCCAAGGGCGGTGCCAAGCTGGGCGGTGGTGCCAAGAGTGCACCTAAGGCTGCAGCACCGAAAGCAGCTGCACCCAAGAGCAATAACGATACGCATAAATCCGTATCGGGCAGCGGCGATACTTATAAGCCGTCCAAAGATGCCAAGAGTCTGGACAAGAATGCACCGACTGCTAACAGCAAGACGAACGCTGCGGCAAACAATGCTACAAATGCCCAGAGCGACAGCCGTTGGGGCAATGCCCTGCGTACGGTAGGCCTGCTGGCTGGTGGTATGTTGCTGGGCTCCATGCTGGGCAACCTCTTTGGCAGCTCGATGCTCGGGGATATCTTTGGTGTCATTGCCAATGTGGTGATGTTCCTGGCTGTATTTATGCTGATTCGTTGGGCCTGGAATAAGTTTCGCAACCGCGGCAAGGAAAATGCATATGCGTCGCAGATGAATTCGTACAATCGTCCGAACGAGCCGATTGATATCACGCCGCGCAACAATCAGCCGATTCAGGACATTCGTGGCCCGCAGGACGGTTATGATGCCCGCAATACGGCAGATAAATATCGTAATCGTTAAAAGGAGTATCTATTTTGGTTAAAGAATCAACCTTAAATTGTGTCGAAGATTTGATTGCCCGTTACCCGCAGCTGGCGGAGTGCCGCGCTGATTTGCAGGCGGCTGTAGAGGCTATTTGCGACAGCTATCGCAAGGGCCATAAGCTCATTGCCTGCGGCAATGGCGGCAGTGCTTCGGACAGCGAACATATTGTGGGCGAATTGATGAAGGGCTTTCTCTTAAAGCGGGAAATCAAGGGTGAACTGGCCGAGAAAATCCGTGCAAACTGCGGCGAAGATGCGCAGTATCTCATTGACAATCTGCAGGGCGCATTGCCGGCACTTTCAATGGTCAACCAGGTGGCACTCAATACCGCCTTTGCCAATGACCAGGCACCGGATTTGTCCTTTGCCCAGCAGCTTTTGGGCATGGGGGATGAAGGGGATGTGCTTATCGCAATCTCCACTTCCGGCAACAGTACCAACGTAATCTATGCATTGGAAATGGCGAAGGTTAAGGGCGTAAAGTCTATCGGCCTGCTCGGTCATAGCGGCGGCAAAATCAAAGCCCGCGGTCTTGCTGACATCAATATCTGCGTGCCGGAAGACGAAACCTTCAAGATTCAGGAATTGCATCTGCCGGTGTACCATATGCTGTGCATTGCGGTGGAAAATGAGTTCTTTGGCGATTGCTGATGAATTGATTTTTTTAGCAAAATATGATAAGATAGAACACAAGAAAGGCTACCGGTGACGGTCAGCCCTACAGATGTGAACAACGATTAAGAATCGCCGCCCCCGATTTTGCAGGTCAAGAGGCGGCTTTTCTTATGCCTTTATGGTGATTACAAGCGCAAGAACTAAAATCAGTATCAGATAAAAGTCATATCTACTCATTGTTCAGCGCCCCTTCCCAGGGCCATCGATTAACCGCCACCGTTCGGTAGCCATGCAGATATTATAACATATAGCAGGAAATCAGCAAGTATATGACGAATTTATTTATTATATGACAATATCAGGGGAGGCATTATCTATGATTATTCCGGAAAAGAATCTCATGAAACTGGCTAACGGCAGTGATGTGCGTGGCGTGGCCATTGAAGGCGTGGCTGACGAGCCAGTGACGCTGAGCTGTGAGGCAGCCAACGTGATTACCAGCGGTTTCCTGGATTTTCTGGCCGATAAGACCGGCAAGAAGAAAAAGGATTTGCGCATCGCAGTAGGCCATGATTCCCGCCTGTCGGCTGGCGACCTCAAAAAGGCAGTTTTAAACGCCTTGACGGCAGCAGGTGTGGTAGCAGTGGATTGCGGTCTGGCCTCTACGCCGGCTATGTTTATGTCCATCGTTTTCCCGGAAACGAAAATGGACGGCTCGATTATGATTACGGCCAGCCATTTGCCGTACAACCGCAATGGGCTGAAGTTCTTTACCAAGGATGGCGGCGTAGAGCATGATGATGTTATTGCTATCCTCAAAAATGCTTCCCGCAATCCGGTCGTGGAAGGGGATTTGGCCAAGGTTCAGAAGTATGACCTCATCGAGCGCTATGGTCATCACCTTCGCAAGAAAATCCGTCAGGCTTTGGGCGGGGAAAATGAACCTCTGAAGGGCATGCATATTGTCGTGGATGCCGGCAATGGTGCGGGCGGTTTCTTTGCCACGCAGGTGCTGAGCCGCCTGGGGGCTAATACCGCTGGCTCAGTGTTCCTGGAGCCGGACGGGAATTTCCCCAACCATATTCCCAATCCGGAAAACAAGCAGGCTATGGCAGCCATCAAAAAGGCCGTTTTGGACAGCCGTGCTGACCTTGGTCTTATCTTCGATACGGATGTTGACCGCATGAGTGCCGTCCTCAAAAACGGCAAGGAAATCAGCCGCAATGCCCTGATTGCCATGATGGCAGCTATTTTGGCACCGGATTATCCGGGCAGCACGATTATCACGGACTCCGTTACCAGTGATGAACTGACCATCTTCCTCGAAAAGGAATTGGGCCTCAAACATCTGCGCTATATGCGTGGCTACAAGAATGTCATTGACGAATGTATTCGCCAGAACAAAGCTGGCACGGTTTCGCCGCTGGCGATTGAGACTTCCGGCCACGGTGCTCTGTCTGAAAACTACTATCTTGATGACGGTGCTTATCTGGCTGTGAAACTTTTGATTGCTGCAGCCAAGACAAGAGCGAAAGGCAAGAAGCTGTCTGACCTCGTAGCTAAGCTGGGCGAGCCAGTGGAAGGCTGTGAATATCGTCTGAAAATCAAGGGCGAGGAGGATTTCCGCGGCTATGGCAACAATGTCCTCAAAACCTTTGAAGAAAGAGCGCAGGCTGCGGGCATTAAGATTGCCAAGCCGTCCTACGAGGGCGTGCGTCTGGTATTCCCGGATGGCTGGGCGCTGTTGCGTATGTCCCTGCATGACCCCAATATGCCGCTGAATGTCGAAAGCCGTAAGGCGGGCGGTGTACAGGTTATCGCCGATAAAGTAAAGGAGCTGCTCACGGGCTTTACGAGTCTCGACATGAGCGTGTTTGAAAAATAATGGCTAAGGCAACATTAGCGGAGGACACGGCGCAGGCTATTATCCGATACATCATTGAAAATCGGTTAAAACCCGGCGATAAATTGCCTACGGAGCCAATCTTTATGGAAAAATTGGGCGTGGGCAGAGGGACCCTGCGGGAAGGCATCAAATTACTGGCTGCACGGAATATCCTGGACATTCGCCAGGGGGCAGGTTCTTATGTTTCGCATCGACGGGGAATTCCAGATGACCCATTGGGCCTGACTTTTATTGAAGAGGACAGCGGGCTGATTGTGGATTTGTTGGATGTGCGTCTGCTGTTTGAGCCACATGTAGTCAGACTGGCGGCTGCCAGGGCTACAGAGGCCGAAAAACTGGCAATTCTGGAGCAGGCGGCAGAGGTGGAGCGCTGTATTGCTGAAGGTGAATCCTATGTAGCTGCGGATACCTGCTTTCATCGTTTGATAGCTGAGGCCAGTGGCAACAAGGTTTTCGGCAATCTCACCTATGTGCTCAATACGTCTATAGCCCAAAATATTGCCATCACGCAGGATATTCAGCGAGACAGCAATACCATCCGTTATCATCGCAAAATTGCCCAAGCGATTCAGGAAGGACGCGCCAATGATGCTGCCAGCTATATGAATATGCATTTGCAGCTGCTGCGGGAATTTGTACGTGAAAAAATGGAATAACAAAAATCTCCACAAGTATGTTGTACTTGTGGAGATTTTTTTAATCGGCAACATTTTCCGCAATACGGATTTCGTTGCGCATAATATAGGCTTTTTTCTCTGGCAGGCTGCCATTTACCAGATAATCAAACATCACCTGCATGGCACGGCGGCCCTGCTGGTGGGGGTGCTGGTAGAGGGCGGCTTTGATAAGCCCCTTTTTCATCATTTCGATGGTACTGGGGATGGTATCGAAGGCCACGATGATGATGTCTTCGCGGCCGGCCGCCTGAATAGCACGGGCCGTACCGTAGCCGCCGGAGGATACCACGAAAATGGCGTTGATTTCCGGATTGTCGGCAATCAGCTGGCGGGCAGCCTCGTAAGCCTGCAGGTCATCATCGGCGGTTTCGGCTACGCCCATCAGGGTGAAATCCGGATGGTTATACATGACCTCCTGAAATCCTTCCAGTCTTTGATTGTGGCCCAGCATATTCAGTGAGCCCAAGAGCACGCCTGCTTTTAAGGTGGTGGGGCAAATCATCTTGAGGAGCGCCCCAGCGGTGCGACCCCCCTGCAGATAGTCGCTGCCCACATAGCAATGGCGGCGGCTGGCTTCTACGTCGTTGTTCAGCGTTACGACAAACATCCCGTTGTCTACGCATTCATCAATTTTCGCAATGACCAGTGGGTCATTGACTGGGTTGATAATCAGACCGCTGATTTTATCCTTTAGTTCGTCGATAACACGGCATTGTTCGGCGGCATCAAAGCCTTTCATGCTGCGCCAGATGACCTCCATGCCATAGGAGGAAAAGCGGTCGGCAGCACGATGCATGGTAGCGAGCACATCGTCAAAAAATTGTACACCTTCGGAAGCAATCAATACACCCACTACCGGGTGTTTTTTACGGGCCGCCAAAGCCTTGCCCGCAGGGTTGGGCCGATAGTTGAGTTTTTTGGCCATTTCGATAATCAGCCGCTCTTTTTCCGGCTTGACGTTGCCACGTTTGTTCAGGACTCTGTCTACTGTGCCGCGGGACACTCCGCAGAGTTCCGCGATTTGTTTTATCGTAACCATTGCCTTACCTTCCTTTGTCATTTCTCTTATCCCTAAGTATAGTATATTCGGAGGGGAAGGGCAAATTCCTGCTGTGCTCGTGCCAAAATATTATGCAGTCTGTCCGTGATATTCGACTTCGCGGATTTCTTTGATTTTGTTCTTTTCGTCCACCATAACGACCTTGGGCTTATGGGCGCGGCCTTCTTCTTCGGTGAACAGGGCATAGGCCATGATGATGACGATATCTCCTGGCTGGGCGAGGCGGGCGGCGGCGCCGTTAAGGCAGATTACGCCGGAACCTCTGGGGCCGGGAATGGTGTAGGTTTCGAGTCTGGCGCCGTTGTTGTTGTCTACGACCTGTACCCGTTCGTTGGGCAGGATGCCGGCTTTTTCCATCAGTTCTTCGTCAATGGTGATGCTGCCCATATAGGCCAGATTAGCTTCCGTAACGGTGGCGCAGTGAATTTTTCCTTTGAGCATATTTAAGAGCATTTTTTGGTATCCTTTCGTTAAGCGGTGAGAATTACGTTATCAATCAGGCGGGTCTTGCCGATTTTTACGGCGATGGCGAGCAGGGTGTCCTCGTTTACTTCGGTCAGCGGTTTGAGCGAAGGGTAAGCGTAGGCTTTGACATAGTCAATGGAAGCCATGGGCTCTTTGCTGATTTCGTCTTTGACGATATTTTCCAGCGCCGCTACTTTGGTTTCACCCTGTGCAAAAGCCGTTTTGGCTTCTTTCAGGCTGCGGGAGAGGACAAGCGCAGCTTCTTTTTCCTCAGCGGACAGATAGGTGTTGCGGGAGCTGCGGGCAAGACCAGATTCTTCGCGGGCAATGGGTACCATGTTGATATGCACGTTGATGTTGAGGTCTTCGACAAAGCGGCGGATGACCGTGACCTGCTGGGCATCCTTTTGGCCGAAGAAGGCTTCGTCAGCGCGGGCGAGGTTGATGAGTTTGGTGACAACCGTAGCCACGCCACGGAAATGGCCGGGGCGCTGGGCCCCGCAGAGCTTGTGGGTGATATCGCCATCGACGTTGACATAGGTGCAGTAGCCTTCCGGGTACATTTCGGCGGGTTCCGGATGGAAGACGGCGTCGACATTTACGCTTTCGAGTTTTTCGCAGTCGGCGGCAAATTGGCGCGGATAGGCGTCATAGTCCTCGTTAGGCCCAAACTGCGTAGGATTGACGAAGACCGAGGCGATGACGATATCGCATTTTTCTCGGGCGGCACGCATAAGCGTCAAGTGTCCCTCATGCAGGGCGCCCATGGTGGGCACAAGGCCGATGACCTTGCCCTGGGCTTTGCAGTCGGCGGCGTAGGCTTTTATCTCTTGAATGGTCGTTAAAATTTTCATAGCAGATTCTCCTTAATTGTTGTAAGCAGGGGCAGGGGCTTCCTGCGCTTCACGATTGTCCCGGCGCACGCAGAAATTGGCCACAAGCGAGCCGGAAACATTATGCCAGACGCTGAAGATGGCACCAGGCAGGGCGGCGGCGGGGTTAAAGTACATGACGGCAAGGCTCGCGGCCATGCCGGAGTTCTGCATGCCCACTTCGATAGCGACTGTACGCGCCTTGCGGGCATCCATGTGCAAAAGTTTGGCGGCGGTAAAGCCGAGTGCCAGGCCAAAGGCATTGTGCAGGATGACGATAGCGGCCATGGTAAGGCCAACCGTAGCCAGCTTGCTGGCAGAGAGTGCCACCACACAGCCGACCAGCAGCACGATGCAGATTACCGATACCAAAGGCATGGCGGGCATGATTTTTTTCGTCGTGTCAGCCATAAAGTGGTGTACCAACAGGCCAAGGATTACCGGAGCCAGTACCATCTGGGCAATGGAAATCATCATGGCCGTGAAGGAAATATCAATCCAGGCACCGGCGAGGAAATAGGTCAGGGCCGGCGTAACGATGGGGGCCAGGAGCGTCGTGGTCATCGTCATGGATACGGAGAGTGCCACATCACCCTTGGCTAGATAGGCGATAACATTGGAGGCCGTACCGCCGGGGCAGGTGCCCACGAGGATAACGCCGATGGCCAGTTCCGGCGGCAGGGCAAAGACCTTGACTAAGGCCAGTGCCACCAGCGGCATAATGATAAACTGGGCGCCTATGCCGATAGCCACTTCTTTGGGGTGCTGAAGGACGCGCTGAAAATCCTCTACCTTCAGCGTCATGCCCATGCCGAACATGACAATGCCTAGCATCCAGGAAACATAAGGCCCAACCCAGGTCAGCGTTTCCGGCCGCCATACGCCCAGAATACCAATGGCTACCACGAGCAGTGCCAGATTGTCGACAATTTTTTTAATGATTTTTTGCACAAAAAAACCTCCTTATAAAAATGAAAATTTTTTAGGCAAAAGAAAAAGGCTGTAAAGCAATGCGTTCTCGAAAGAACGGCAAAGATGCTTTCACAGCCTTGTTGTTTACTGATTACGGAAGATAACCTTAATAGAGCATATTCCCCTAAAGCCGTCCCGGTTTCTGACAATCCGGGCAGTTTCCTTTATATGCTAAGATTAATCCTGTTCATAAAAGTATGACTCACAGCAATGATGTCATCTTTTGCCATGAGTCATATTTTAGCACTAATGCGTGGATTGGTAAAGGGGCAAGGTTTACATCTATGTACTAAGACGCCCGTGGGAGCTGGTAATATTTTCCTTCGCCATAGACAAGCTTGTCAAAAGCTGCGGAAAACATCACCAGCTCCCACGGGCTTAGTGCGATACAGTTGCTTCGCCATAGACAGGCTTGTCAAAAGCTGCGGAAAAACATCACCAGTCTCGCGGGCTTAGTATGATGAATTTGTTTTCTTTATTTCTTTTTACTCTTGCGGAATTCGTCGAGAATCATGCGCTTGGCGATTTTGCCTGTCGAGGTGCGGGGGAGTTTTTCCATGAGGTGGAACTCGCGCGGGATTTTGTAGAGGGCGAGGTTGGCCTGCAGGAATTTTTTGAGTTCGCGCACGTTGATGTCCTTGCCGTCATGGGTGCTGTAGAAGCAGGCACCGGCCTGGCCGCGCAGTTTGTCCTCGATGCCGATAACGGCGGCTTCGAAGATGCCGGGGAACTGGTAAACGAGTTCTTCGACTTCGCGGGGGTAGATGTTTTCGCCCATACTGATAATCATGTCCTTGATGCGGTCGACGATGTAGATATAGCCTTCTTCGTCCGCACGGGCCACGTCACCGGTATGGAACCAGCCGCCGCGCATGGCGTCCTGGGTCACATCCGGCAGGTTCCAATAACCGAGCATGATGTTTTCGCCCTTGACGATGAGTTCGCCGGCTTCGCCCTGCGGAACTTCCTTGCCTTCGCCGTCAATGAGTTTCCAGGTGATACCCGGCACAATCTTGCCGCAGGAGCCGACAATCGGTTTTTCCGGCGGATTCATGGTCACAACCGGGCTGGTTTCGGATAGGCCGTAGCCTTCGCAGATATCCACGCCGAATTTTTTGATGAAGTCCTGCTGAATCTGCAAGGGCAGCGTAGTGCCGCCGCTGACTACCAGGCGCAGGGGCTTCATATCTTCGGTGCTGGCCAGCTTGGTGAGCAGGCTGCAGATGGACGGTACGATGTAGAGGTCGGTGACCTTTTCCTCGCGGATGACGGCGATGGTTTCCTTCGGTGTGAAGGAGTCGAGGATGACCACTTCAGCACCGCAGAAGAAGGAATAGAGTACGGAGCAGGTCCAGCCGAAGGCATGGTACATGGGCAGGACGCAGAGTACGTTGTGCTCCGGCTTACAGCCCATGCCGTTATCCCGCATCTGTTCGCAGTTGGCTACGAGGTTACGATGGGAGAGCACTGCCCCCTTGGGGTTGCCCGTGGTTCCGGAGGTGTAGATGGTCGCGCAGGGCTTGTGCTCGTCAAAGTCAGCCCGCAGCGCCGGAGCTTCGGCAATTTTTTTGTTGGCCTTGCCCATGGTCTTGATATCGTATTGGGTTACTTTCAAATCACAGCGCAGGGCAGCCAGTGCATCCACGAGATTCAAGGGCTGGTACGTCAGCAGGACGCGAATGCCGGAGTCCTTGATGATGTAGGCGATTTCGCGGTTGCTGAGCTGGAAGTTGATGGGCACGGCAATGGCACCTAAGGACGTTGCGCCCATATAGGCAAAGACGAAGTCGGCGCTGTTGCGGGAGAAGATACCCACGCGGTCGCCTTCACGCACGCCGGCTTCATAGAGCCGGTTGCGGCAGTTTTTTACAGCCTCCTGGGCTTCTTTATAGGTAAAGCGGCGCTCATGGTCCACAATGGCCATAGCCTCAGGTTTTCCCTGCATAATTAAGTCATGAACAAACATGATGATACCTCTTTCTTTTTTCTTAACTACATTAATTAGCTCATACAAGATAAATTTTATACCAGGTCATAAAAAAAGTAAAGAGAATTATTGATTGGCCAGCTGGTAAATCGCGATGGCGGTCTGCTTGTCGATGGGATGGAAATTGGCGACGACCTTAGTACCGCCGGCGGTGCAGGAGTCGGCCAACGCTTCGAGAACGTCCGCGCTTTGTACGCCAATGCCCAGTTCGGTGAAGTTTACGGGCATGCCGATTTCCTTGAAGTAAGCGATGGTCGCCTCAATGCCGGCTTTGGCGCGTTCTTCCTCGCTGCCCTCCGTAATGCCCCAGATTTTGGCAGCAAACTGGGCAAAGCGGGGGATATCGTCCTGATAGACATAATTTGCCCAGGCCCCCCAGACAGCCGTCAGGCTGGCACCGTGGGTGACGTCGAAGCGGCCGGATAGCTCATGCCCCAGTTTATGGCAGGCAAAGTCCTTGCAGCGGCCCAGTTCCGTAAGCCCGCAATGGGAAACGCTGCCGGCCCACATGATTTCGCTCATGGCATCGTAGTTCGTCTGGTCATTGATGGCGCGGCGGGTGGCGTCAATCACCGTTATCATCAGGGCTTCGGCAATCCTGTCCGTCAGGGCGTTTTCCTCCTTGACACTGGTGAAATAGCGCTCCAGTGTATGCATGAGAATATCGGAGGTGCCGCAGATAAGCTGTTTTTTCGGAATGGTATAGGTAAGCTCCGGATTCATAAAGGCCAGCGCCGGACGGTTAAAGGGCGTGTTAAGACCGGCTTTTTTACCCGTTTCTTCATTGGTGATAACCGCCGAATCGCTGGTTTCGCTGCCCGCGGCCGAGAGCGTCAGCACCGCACCAACCGGCAGGCTTTGCGTGAGTTTTGCCGTGCCGTTCCAAAAGGACCAGACGTCGATTTCGGGATTGGCCGTGCCATGTGCTACGGCTTTGGCTGAGTCGATAACACTGCCGCCGCCAATGGCCAGGATAAAATCGGCCTTAAAGGCAATGGCTTCCTTGACCGCTTCGCGCACCCAGCTCAAACGCGGATTCGGTTTTACACCGCCTTTTGCCTGCGTAAATAAGCCTGCGTCCTGCAGTTTTTTTTCGATTTTCCCCAGCAGGCCGTTTTTGATCACGCTGCCGCCGCCATAGGTGATAAATACCCGATGGGCATTGTAGGCCATGAGTTTTTCGGCGGCCTTATCCTCGGCGCCGCGGCCAAAGACGATTTCCGTGGGAACTTTGAAATTAAATGCTTGCATATTCCTGCCTCCTTAAATTGTTTGCTATCGTATTGTATATTAGCTATTTTAAAGCAAAATCCTGCTTTTGGCAAAAGAAAACGGACGCCTGTGTAAAGCATCCGGGAAAGGTAAACGGGATTACTTGTCGAGACCCTCAAAGAATTTTTCCATGGGAATGGGCTGGGCAAAGAGGAAGCCCTGTGCGATATGGCAGCCGGCAGCCTGCGTCAGCCGGCTTTGGGCATCGGTTTCGATGCCTTCGACCAAAACCGTCATATTGAGCCGTTTGCCCAGTTCAATGACTTGCTTGAAGATGATCAGGGAGCGCTCGGAGGTTTCAGCAGACAGGAGCATACTGCGGTCGATTTTCATAATATCCATCGGCATGGTTCGCAGCATGGCAATTGAGGAATAGCCTGTACAGAAATCGTCCATCGAGAGGGCAAAGCCGATGCTTTTCAACCGGCGGGCTATTTTCAGTGTATTTTCCCTTTCCGCCTTGGCATTAAAATCAATGAAAGCCGTCTCAGTAAGCTCCAGTTCTACGAGCTTGCGGGGGAGTTTATAGCGGTCGGCAATGGCCTGCATATTGGAGAGATACCCTCGTTCGGACATATGCAGACCGGACTGATTCACGGAAATGGGAACTACAGGCAGTTTTTTCTGCAGCCTTTTCTGCAGAACGGCGCAGATTTTTTCCAATACATAGTAGTCAAGCTTCAGGATGAAACCGTTGCGCTCAAAGATATGAATAAAGTGGTTGGGTGTGAGGAACCCCATTTCGGGGCTCTGCCAGCGAATCAAAGCCTCGGCACCGCAAATGGCACAAAGGTTCATATCGTATTTTGCCTGCAGGTAGATTTCAAATTCCTCATTTTCCAATGCTTTTTCCATATAGAGCTCAATCTGCTGATGCTTGAGCATTTCGTCATGCATAAGGGTGTTAAAGAGCCCGATGGACTGGTTCTGACTGATGATTTCATTGCGGGCCATCATGGCGTTGTCCATCAGGATTTCAGCATCAATCTCGCCATGCCGCGGAACCGGGCAGATGCCGATATGGTAGGTAAAACTGGTGGGGACGCCATTGATGTCGATGATGTGGGCAGCCTTTTCAATGCGTTCGGCGGCCTGCTTTAGTGTATAGCCCTTGGGTTTATGGCAGAGCAGATAGGCATGGGTGATTTCGGCCGACAGACCATGGAGCAAAATCCAGGGTAATTTGCCATGAACTTCGTTGAGGATGTTTTTGACCGCATCGGCAAAGACCTTGACGCCATAAAGTTCCTTCAAAAAGGCAATACGCTGCGCCGAGATGACCAGCACAAAGAGCTCACCGGATTCCTGTGCCGCCTTGTTTGCGGCAATGACCCGCGGCAGCTGCTTGTTGAACCAGTGCAGATTATAGATGTCAAGCCCTTTTACCATATTGGCCTGCCGCCATAATTCGTTATCGTGCTCCCGGTGCATTCGCAGCACATAGAGCAGGGCGAAAATAATGATGAGCAGGGTCCCGCCCAGCAGGCATAGCGCGGCTACGGGATTGCGGTAAATGAGTGCCTGCAAGGTATCTTTTGCCCGTACGTTGTAAACTTCATTGTTGATGATACTGGTGATATCCTGCGGCGGGATATGGGCGATTTCCTTGTTCAATATGCGAATGAGAATCGGGTCGGTGTGATTGCTGACCGCCATGGATACGCTGTGGGTAAAGACAACATTGCCGTTGGTGTAGAGATTGTAATAATTCCCCTGATAAATGTCACTTTGCGCTGTGATGGACTTGACAAAGGTCATATCAGCTTCGCCGTCATTGACGGCAGCCATGCAGTCCGCCACATCGTCATAATAACGCAATTGCTCTGCCGGATAGGCCCGCTCGACATGCATCTGACTGTAGAAATGTGCACGGGCGCAGGCAATAACAGGCTTTTCGGGCAGGGGCTTATCCTTACGTTGAACGGATATATAGTTCAATTTAAGGTAGGGGATGGTCAAATCGGCATTATGCGCCCGTGCCCAGTTGTAGTCGGTGTAAAAATCCATGACCATATCGATTTCTCCATTGGTCAGGGCATCCATCATACTTTGATGTGTGGTTTCCGGGGCAATGGCCAGGGTAATGCCCAAATCATCTTCAATTCGTTTGATGACATGGGAAATAATGCCCTGCGGCTGTCCGTTTTGCAGATAAGTATAGGGAGGTTGATTGGGCGATACCATGATACGGATAACCGGATTAGCAGCAAGATAGTTTTTCTCTTCGGCGGTTAGCAGCAGTTTTGTACCATTGATATGGTACTTTTCCTGCAAATCGCTTTGATAAAAGCTGTTGACCTCATTAATGCTGGCGACAGCTGTTCGCAGGCGTTCGACAAGCTCTGGACGGTTTTCGTCAGCCAGCAGCCAGCCGATGCCCTTGCCAAGTGCTACGGATATGGTGCCTGGCGGCTGGTCAGCTGGAGCTGGTTCAGTATAGCCGGTAATAAAATCGCCGTCGGGAATCATGATGAGGTCAATGCTGCCGGCTTTTAAGCGCAGCAGGTTTTCCTCCATGGACCCCTTGGTATAGCTGTTTTTCATGCTCATATAGGTGCTGATGGTTTCGGAATATTCGTAGGCGGCACCGTGATAGAGCAGACGGCTGTCCTGCCAGATTTCGCCCTCTTTATCCGTAAAGCCAATGCGCAGTGTAGGCCGCAAAAAATCCGCACAAAGCCCTGCGGCGGTAAGCTGCGTCCAAGCTAGTGCCGCAATGATGAGCAACCGTAGCCAAAAACTCATGGAACACCCTCCTCCTTGGGGAATTCTGAGCAATTATTCTTACAAATTATTATTCGTGATGGAACGGGAGAATCCTGCAAGAAAAAAGATAGCTTGACTTTTTAGCGCATTATCCCTAAAATAAAAATTATTAATCCCGACAATTTTACTAAGGATTAAATGAGCGAAGTTTTTACAGTGGTTCCCACTGTTGTTTTAGAAGGAGAGTTTAGTAATGGCAGAGCAGCTTTTGGAAATCAAGGACCTCCATGCCGGTGTAGAGGATAAGGAAATCCTGAAGGGCCTTTCCCTGTCCGTGGGCAAGGGGGAAGTGCACGTTATCTTAGGGCCGAATGGTTCCGGTAAGTCTACGCTGATGAACATCATCATGGGTCATCCGAAATATACGGTAACTGGCGGTTCCATGACGTTTGAGGGCGAGGACATGACGGAGATGAAGACCTTCGAGCGCAGCCGCAAAGGACTGTTCCTGTCCTTCCAGACCCCGGAGGAAATTCCCGGCATCACCGTGGAAAATATGCTCCGCACGGCTAAGCAGGCCATCACGGGTGAAAAGGTAAAACTCCTGCCCTTCCGCAAGGAACTCAAAGCCACCATGCAGGAACTCAAGATGGACCCGGAATACGCCCAGCGCTATTTGAATGTTGGTTTCTCCGGCGGCGAGAAGAAGCGCACGGAAATTCTGCAGCTTCTGATGCTCAATCCGAAACTGGCGCTGCTCGATGAAACGGATTCCGGCCTTGATGTCGATGCCGTGCAGATTGTGTCCGAAGGTGTGGCTAAGTTCCATAACGAGGAAAATTCCTGCCTGATTATCACCCACAACACGCGCATTCTCGAACACCTTAAGGTGGACAAGGTACACGTCCTGATGAATGGTCAGATTGTGGAAGAAGGCGGCCCGGAGCTCATTGAGGACATCAACAGCCGCGGCTTTGCCCATATCCGCGAAGAACAGGAAGGTTGAGCGCTATGGCTGAGAAGAAGAAAACCTATGTAGAGGATATCGAGCGCACCCTCTACGATATCAAAAATGAAGACCATTCGG